>JBGTGC010000184.1:0-4213 GCA_041746935.1 Dermatophilaceae bacterium | reverse complement strand
GGGCGAGCGTGCGATCTCACTGGCGATGGCCCGCACCCCGTCCCCAGCCAGACGCAGGTCGGCGATACGCAGCCGCTCATCCAAGCTGAGGTAACGCCCCGAAGGCTCCGGCTTCTTACGCGGAACCTGCCCACCAGTGGCTTGGCGCCAGTGGCGCCCCGTTGCTCGATTCACCCCGACAGCATCACAGGCCGCCTGCAACGTCGACCCCGCAGCCATCAGCACCCAGAACCGGGCCTGCTTCTCAATCAATTCCTTCTTCGACCACATGCACAACACCTCACGTCAGTAGGGGGGTGTTACAACGACCGACTGAGCTCGCCATCCCCTGCGGGACGGACATGGCCGCTGTCGTCACTGCCCCAAGAGAGGCCTGAGCTGCTCCGGTGGTCGTTCGTCCTGCGGGACGGTGCCGGCGCGGGCGAACCGACGCCCGCTGCATACCTGCTCCTGTGTCAACCGGCCCTTGTGAGGGACTTGGGGTGGTTGGTCTTCCTAGGTCGCGGCATCGGGCGTAACGTCGGTTTCGCGGGTCCGGGAAGTGGCTGATCCGAAGTGTCGATGTGCGGGGGCAGGTCGACCGCGCTGGGATACCGGCCACCTCGTCCTCTGGGAGCAACCCGAACGAATCGCGGCTGACCTCATAGCCTTCATGGACACGCTCCCCACATAGCTGCGCTAAGACGCGAACGCTGCCGCCAGCGCCTAGCGGGAGGGAGCGCGCCAGGAATCTGCCGTCAGTCATGGATACGGAGGCGAATCCGAATCTGAGCGGCCCAGCGAAAGCTTGTCTTTTCGCGGCGTCACGGCGCCCGGAGCCCTGGCGGGCACCCGACTTTAGCGAGTCTTCACACCGCGCGATGGAACATCGGTCCGAGGTTCGGGCCGGTTTTCGGGTTGTCGGGCAACCGTGACTCGCAGCCGGCCGCGCCTACGGCGCTGCCAACGCTCTGCTCGGGGGCTTCGTCGGCGGAGGCCGACACCACCGCGCACAGGAGAAGGGAACTGGCGGCCAGCGCCGCCAAGGGGCGAAGTGTCATGGTCTTGTTCATGGGACTACTCCGATCTGGGATGTACTGCCGCGCAACCTGGTTGGTGCGCTGCCCTCAGCGTGCGCGTGCTGTCCCGTCCCACGGAATACGACGATCGGCGTATGTCCCTCCACGGGTTCGAGTCGTATCCTGGGTGAATCCGGGCATTGGAGAACGCCATGAGCAGATCCACCACGACCAGTCTCGACGTCGATCGGCTCCGGGAGATCATCGACATGGCCAACGACACCTCAAGCGCCTCGGCGGTGGACGTGACCTTTGCAGTGCTGGACCGGGTCCGCGAGATGATCGGCGCGGACTCCGCCACCTTCCACGACCTGAACGGCGCTGCCCGGCGGTCACGACACCTCCAGATGGCCACCGATGAGGAGCACGTCACTGAAGGGTTTCACGAGGACGGGGACGACACCGACGATCCGTTCTGGAAGTACTACCAGTCCTCTTCGTGCTCGCTCCCAGACCGAGTAAACAAGCCTATGGTGATCTGCGACCGCATCATGTACAGCGCGCTGGAGTTGGCCCGCGACCCGATGAGCGTGGAGGTCTTCCCTGACGTGTACGACGAGATTCTTGCGGCCTCACCATACGAGTCCGGTGTGAACCTGCGCCTTTTGATCAGGCGCACTGAGGGTCCTGCGTTCAGCGAGCTGGACCTCTTCCTGGTGGAGTTGCTGCAGCCTCACCTACGGCCACTCTTCCGGCGGACCCTGCGCTCCGTCGTTCCCCTAGTGGAGCCGCCACTAACCGAGCGCCAGCGCCAGATCCTGAGCCTGGTCCGCGAGGGCATGACAAACGGGCAGGTCGCGCACCAACTCGACATCTCGCCCGGGACCGTCCGCAAACATCTGGAGAACAGCTACAGCCGCCTGCACGTGCAGAGCCGCGTGGCAGCGGTTGGCGTGACCTTCGCGAACAACGATGCCAGCCTGCAACACGCCTAGCGAAGCACGCCGACTTCCGGGTCGATCACGATCTGGCCCTCAACGTCACTTCGGACACCGCGTTGAGGACAAGATCGGACCCGCGTACGAACCAAACCATGCCCTTGCCAGGCCGTCCCGGCCACTTGTAGCGAAACATTGGGAAGCCTGTGCATCTCTTTTCCGCCAGCAATGCAGAAGTACAGTCTCGGGCCAAACGCGTACCAGCGGTGCCGCCGTTCCCTTATTGTCGTTCTAGATTGAGTCTTTGGCGACCTGGAGCATGAGATCGCTCGCCCAGTTTCGGCTGGTGTCCACTTCAACTGCTGCGACGGCATGGTCCAAGACGACCGGCCCGTCCGCATCCACCGGCACTCGGTTTCGCAGAGTTCAACGCGCCCGACTGTCACCAACCTGATGGCCGGGTACAGCTAGCCGCCTACAGGGTGCCTGCCGCGACGGCGTAGTGCTTGAGGAAAAAGTTATCCTTGCTGAGGCCGTCGTTATTCAACAGGATCGCGTGCAGTTGGCCCTCGATCGAGGGCGGCCGTTGCCCCGTCGATAGCGCGTCGACATCCCAGAACGTCAGCCCCTCGTGTTCCTCGCTGCTCTCGACGAGCCCGGAGTGGTACTCGTACAGGAACGGCATGGACAGGTGCGAAGAGCGACACAACAACGTTCCGTTGCGGTCGAATACCCGGATCCCGCCGTGCCGCTCGTCGTCACCGCCCTTGCCGGAGAGCAGGAAGAGGTGTCCACGCGGGGAGAAGCAGCCGCCCTGCATATATTCCGGAATCCGCACGACCTACGGCCCGTCCCACAGGACGAGGTCCGAGGCAGATACCAGACGGACACGGCCCGGGGCGAGACCGTCAAGGCAGATGTTGTAGCGGAAGACTGGCAAGCCCTGGCGGATCTGGTTGTGCGAAGAGTGCAGGAGCAGTGTCTCCGGTTCTATCGCGCACCAGCCCGCGCGCGACGTACCCCGACCGGCATTTTGGCTCGGCAGAGGGCTGGCGCCGACGAAGACAAAGTCGCTGCCGAGGTCCTCGAAGACCGCGAGCACTGGCTCGCGGCCGCAAGCTCCCTCGCTCCCCTCGACCGGCACGAACACGTAGCCGTGACCGTCCCACTCAAGGTAGTCGGGATCGCCAAAGTGGTCGCAGCTGCGGGCGCCGAGCGACGCCGGCATGTCCGCACGCGCTACGGCGGCTCCGGAGTCCTCGTTGAGGTCGGTGTTTGAAGGGAACTTCAGCAGCTTGGTCTTCTGGGTGAAGTACCAGTGCTCGGCGCTGTGGGTGACACCCTGCAGGTTGTCGCTCCAGTTCGTCTGCCGGTCGCTGGGATGATTGCCGCGGAACTCCGGCAGTAACGTGGTCAGGGCATCCGGGAGATCGTCGAGGTTGTTGGCCAAGGCGCCGTCAGCGTTGGTCCTCAGGAATCGGCCGCCCGGCCCTGACACAACGTGAATGTCGGTGAGGCGCTCACCTGACGCGACCGCAGCGTAGTGGTGGATGCCAGCGTCGATGTCGGCGACGACGTCGTCACGGGTGCGGGGCGACCAGTCGTCACCCTGGCTGCCGAGCGCAATGATATCCCCGTCGGAGTCCCTGAACGCCGAGGTCACGGTGCGAAAGGCCATGGGAAAGTGTGCTCCTGGCACCATGGTCGGCACAACCGCATTTGGGTGCCCGGCGCGCGAAGAATGGCTAGCCACTCTTCGTCGACTGGGCAACTGGGACTGCGGCCTATCGACGCAAGACACTTCGGTCACACTTAGACTCACAGGGCACTCGGCGGGAACAGTTGCGTCTTTACGCCGCCAATGAGCTCACGCGCCGCGCCAGCGGACACTTGTTGTCACGAACATGCGGTCATGCCGCGCTGAGGACGGCTGCGCTCGGCCGAATCTGCTCAGAGTAGTTGGATAGAGGTCCAGCTGCCCGCCGGGCAACGACAATGTTTGTGAGAGCTGGGGGGTCACGAAGGCGTCGATTCTGCCCGCGCCTGCCAGTCGGCTCGGCTGAGCCGGTACTGCCGAAACGAGGTGTTGCCATAGTTCACCTCGCCCGTGGGTCGGAAACCGATCCGGGTCAGAGCTCGTGTGGCGTTGCGCGTGAACGGCAGCGCGATGGTGACTGCGTCGAACTCGAACTCGGTGAACCCGCGTTTCATCATCAGCGCAGAGAGCCTTCCGCCGAGGCCCCAATGGGCGTGGTGCAGGACGAGGCCGAAGTCGGC
>JBGTGC010000183.1:0-7593 GCA_041746935.1 Dermatophilaceae bacterium | reverse complement strand
TCGCGCCGCTCGGCCTCGGCCAGGCGATCGAGGTATGCCGTCAGCTCGGCTTTGGAAGGCCAGGCCGTGCCGTAGATGCGCTGGAGCTGGGGGTTCTTCTCACTGCTCCGCCAATAGGCCGCGGCGCTGCGCATGATCTTGAAGGCGTTGCTGATCAACTTGGTGTTGGGCAGGTGCGGCCCACGGCACAGGTCACCCCACACCACGGTGCCCGAGCGATCGACGTTGTCGTAGATCGTCAGCTCGGCGCCGCCGACCTCGACCTCGGCTCCTTCAGCGGCTTCGGCCACATCACCTGCGGCCCCACCCTTGAGCCCGATGAGCTCGAGTTTGTAGGGCTCGCTGGCCAACTCGTGTGTGGCGGCGTCGTCGCTGATCGGGCGCCGCTGGAAGGTCTGCCCCGAGTTGATGATCTTCTGCATCGTCTTCTCGATGCGCTTGAGGTCCTCAGGGGTGAACGGCTGCTCAACGTCGAAGTCGTAGTAGAAGCCATCTCGGATCGGCGGGCCGATCCCGAGTTTGGCGTCGGGAAACGCCTGCTGCACCGCTTGGGCCAACACGTGCGCCGTCGAGTGCCGCAGCACCTCGAGGCCGTCCGGTGAGTCGATCGCCACCGGCTCGATGACGTCTCCCGCAGCCACCTCATGGCTGAGGTCGCGCAGTTCGCCGTCGACTCGGCAGACGACCACGGAACGGTCACCGGGGAAGAGGTCGGTCGCCGTCGTGCCCACATCCACCGTCGTGTCGCGACCTTCGACGTTCACGGTGATCTGGTTGGGCACTGTTTGCTCCTCACGGCACGTGGCTCGACCGGGCGGTCGATACAGGACGCCACCTTATCCAGATCACGAACCCCCCAAAGTCGAGGTGAGCGCGAGCCTCTTGACGGCACTCCGCGGATGACCTAACGTACAACTTTATGGTTGTACGTTCAGAACTCAGTGACGGCGAGGTCGACCGGATCTTCCGGGCTCTCGCCGACGCGACTCGTCGCGACATTCTGCGCCGCACCCTTGCGGGTGAGGCGTCTGTGTCAGGCCTCGCTTCGGCATACGACATGTCGTTCGCTGCCGTGCAAAAGCACGTCGCAGTGCTGGAAGGAGCAGGGCTGGTGACCAAAGAAGTTCGCGGACGCGAGCGTGTGGTGCGCGGTGATCCCGATGCTCTGGCCAGGACGCGTGACCTGCTCGAGCAATACGAAGAGATTTGGCGCGCTCGTGTGGCACGCCTCGATGACCTCCTTGCCGAAGATCCCCCCACCTGAAAGGCCAGATCATGCCCGTCACCTCAGTAGAAAATGACCCAGTTGCGCTGACAATGACCGTCATCGCCGACTTCCCGGTCTCCGTGCAGCGCCTCTGGGCGGCCTACACTGACCCGCGGCAACTCGAAAAGTTCTGGGGACCGCCCACCTTTCCGGCCACCTTCACCCGACACGATGCAACCCCTGGCGGCCTGTCGGCATACTCCATGACCGGGCCCGAGGGCGATGTACACGGTGGCTACTGGCAGTGGCTCACGGTCGAGCCGCAGCAATCCTTCGAGGTCATCGACGGGTTCGCGTTGCCCGACGGCACCCCCAACACCGAATTGCCCACCACGCGCTCAGCCTTTGTGTTCGAACCGACGACCGAGGGTGTGCGGGTCACGACCACGACGCACTTCAACACCGCCGACGACCTCACCGCTCTGCTCGACATGGGTATGCAGGAGGGCATGACCGAGGCGATGGGACAGATGGACCAGGTGCTCGCGGACATGCAGACCTTCGCCGCCGACCTCCCGACCATGGCTCAGATCCTCAGCGACACCCAGGTGCGGGTCAGCCGGGTCATCCACGGACCGGTCGACCTGGTGTGGCGGGCGCATCACGACAAGGACTTGATGCAAAAGTGGATGCTCGGGCCGGATGGCTGGACGATGCCGGTCTGCGAGGTGGCCACCGACGTCGGGGAAACGTACCGCTACGAATGGGCCAACGGTGAGGACAGCTTCGGTTTCGAAGGCAGCCTGCTGGAGTCCACGCCACCTGTCCGGTCTGTGACGACGGAGAGCATGATCGGCATGCCTGGCACGACGACTAACGAGATGACCCTGACGCCGGTCGCCGAGGGCACGCTGTTGACGCTCTTGATCACCTACCCGAACGTCGAGCTGCGCGATACCGTCTTGGCCACGGGGATGACGGACGGGATCGAAGAGAGCTACCGGCGGCTCGAGGCCGACGTCCTCGTCTCGGCCTAACGCTGCGGCGCTGATCGACTCGCAGGAAGTGCACCCGGTCTTTGAGATTCGCGGTGCGCTTCCTGCGTTTCGATGCGCCGAGGCCAGCACAGCATGACGACACCGCCCGCCGTGGCAGGCTGACGGCATGGATGAGCACGAAGAGTGGGACGCGCGGTATGCCGAGTCCGACCGCGTCTGGAGCGGTGAGCCCAACGGGGCGCTGATCGCCGAGATCACGGGTATGCCGCCGGGCCGAGTGTTGGACGTGGGCTGCGGCGAAGGCGCTGACGCGATCTGGTTGGCGCAGCAGGGCTGGACCGTCGTGGCGCTGGACGTCTCCGGAGTCGCCATGGCTCGCGGCCGGGCGCACGCTTCCGCGGCCGGAGTCGAGGTCGACTTCGTCCACAGCGGACTGCTCGACGCGGGTCTGAAGCCAGGTTCCTTCGATCTGGTGTCGGCTCTTTACCCGGCGCTACGGCATACCGACGCCCGCGACACCGAGGGCCTCTTGCTCGATCTCGTGGCTCCTCTTGGGACTCTACTCTTCGTCCACCACGTCCTTAATGGCCACCATCATGGCAGCGAAGGCCACGAAGAGCACCAGCACAGCTTCGACCCCGCGGACTACGTCATGGTCGATGACGTCCGAGACCGGCTCGATGCAGAGTGGATCGTGGACATCGACGAAGAACGCGACCGCACCATCAGCGGCGGGGATGGTGCCCGCCATGACCGCGATCGAGTTCTGCGAGTTCATCGCCGTTGACAGATTGATGAAGGACTTCGACTTCGCGACGGCGCTGCTGAACGCCCACATTGTCGATCTCGAGGTTTTACGCCAGCGCGCTCAACGACTTCCCGTCGTGCAAATGAAGGTCCAACGCATCGAAAGTTGCCTGGACTCGTCCGCCATACGCCAGAACTCCGCCGGAAGTTAGTGGCCCTTTGCCGATGCACGTCCCGGCCGAAGAGGCAGGCGGGAAGGCACAACTCACAAGTCACCAGCAGAAGGCCGAGGCCCAATGGGAGTGGACGTGAAGGGACTCGAACCCCTGACCTCTCGCGTGTGAAGCGAACGCTCTAACCAACTGAGCTACACGTCCGTGCGACCACGAAGATTAGCCTGCCGAGCGTGTCCATGACGAATCGACCTCCGGCTCGGCCACAGCTAACCCGCCGCCACGGGCTTCATGCCAAACCGAGTCTTGGCCGCGGCCCGTTCTGACAGTCAAGTGTCGTCGCCGCCGATACGCTCGCGTGCCCCGATGCCCAGGTCGAGGATCGCCAGCAGCCCAATGATGATGAGCACCGCCGCTATCCAGTTGGATATTCCTGCGCCCGAAACCCACAAGGCACCTACCGCACAGGCTAGGGCGACGAGTGCCGCCGCGAACATGCGGACCGGCGAGGTGCTATCGCCCGGCAGCGGTCCGGCGTTGGATGTTGGTGACTTCTCCTGTTCTTGTCCCATGACTCCACTATCGACCTGCACCAAGAAAATGCAACTCGAAAGCTCCCCAGTTCAGCGATACGGCCGGCGCCGCGACCGACCACCGCTCACGGGTCGAAGCGTTCGGCGCTCATCCGGGCGAAGATCTCTTGGGTCTGAGCCGTGATCCGGCCTGGCGCATCGCCGAAGGTTCGCTCCCCCACGGCCGCCCCGGCCAGTTGCCCAGCGAGGGTGGACACCGAAGGCACGACGCGGATGGCGTTGACGGGCTGAATGTCGCGGGTGCTGGAGGTCAGCCACACTTCGTCGGCCTCGGCGATGAGCGAGAGCGGGATTTCGTCTTCGACGACCTGCAAGCCCTCTTCGAGCAACCACTCGATGGTGAGCGCGCGGGTGATGCCCGCCAACGGCCCGGTCTCCAGGGACGGGGTCAGCACGACCCCGTCGACCACGAGGAAGAGGTTAGACCCCGTGCCCTCACACAGCGCCCCGGCCGTGTTGGCGAAGATCGCCTCGCTCCCCCCGAGTTGCTTAGCGGCAGCCAACGCAATGACGTTCTCGGCATACGAGGTGGTCTTCAGCCCGACCGTGGCTGCACGTTCGTTGCGCACCCATGGCACGACGGCGATCGCGGTTGAGACCGGCGGCTTCGGGACGGCGGCCGCCCAGACGATGTAGGTCATCGGCCCGCCCAGGCGGTCTGAGCCGAGCGGTCCCGGACCGGCGGTCACCGTGTAACGCAGGCGTCCCAAGTCGATGGGCCCATCGGCCATGACTGCTTCGATGCCCTCAGCAACCCGATCGCGGTCGAGCGGGTCAAGGCCCAATCCACGCAGCGAGCGGTCCATCCGGTCGTGATGGCGGGTCAGCGCGAAGACTTTGCTGTCCACAAGTTTGGCTGTCTCGAAGACGCCATCGCCGACAGTCACCCCGTGGTCCAAGGCAGCGATCGCGGGGCCCTCGTCGACACGTTCGCCGTTGACCCAGACCCGGATTGCGTCGCTGTGAGATGCGCTCATGACGCTCACTCTGCCAGAGGGGATGCATCCTCACTAGGCTGCGGGGGTGAAGACCTCGCTATATCTGGCCTCAGCCGAATCGCGATCCGGCAAGTCGGCGCTTGCCGTCGGTTTGCTGGCCCAGATGTGTGAGGCCGGGGGCAACATCGGAGTGTTCAGGCCCGTCGTCCGAGATCGAGCGCACGACCCGCTGATCGAGTTGCTGCTGCCGTTGAGCACGTCGGCGGCCGACCCGGAGTCTGCTGTCGGGGTGACCTACGAAGACGTGAACGACGATATCGACGCGGCCGTGGGCAGCATCGTCGAGCGATATCACGCTTACGCCGAGCAGCACGATGCGGTGCTCGTGATCGGCTCCGACTTCACCGGTGTGCCGACGCCCACCGAATTCAGCGTCAACGCGATGATCGCGGCCAACCTCGGCACCCGCATGTTGCTGATAGTCCCCGGAGTCGATCGAGGTGCCGCGGACCTCCTGACCTCGATCGACCTGATGATGACCGAGGCGTCAGCGCGGCACGCCACGATCGCCGGAGTGGTGGCCAATCGCTGCGACCCCGACCAGCGCGACGCCATAGCCACCGAGTTGCGCGAACACCTCGGTGACGTGCCTGCATACGCCCTGCCCGAAGACGACCTGCTCTCGGCACCCACAGTGCGTGACGTGATGCACTCCTGCGAGGGATCTTTTGACCAGGGCGATGAGGCGCTGCTGGATCGCGAGGCGATGGGCGTCATCGTGGCCGCGATGACCATGCCGCACGTGCTGGACCGGCTGACTGAGGGCTGTGTGGTGATCGTGCCGAGCGACCGCGAGGGCATTTTGCTCGCAGTGGTGATGGCGCATCAGGCGGTGACCTTCCCGTCGCTGGCGGCCGTGGTGCTCAACGGAGGATTCCCGCTGAGTGAGCAGACGGTCACGTTGATCAGCGGATTGGACGTCGAGTTGCCGATCCTGCGTGCACCTGGCGGCACGATGGAGACGGCTCGCGCCGCCGAGCGAGCCGTGGGTGCGATTACGCCCGATGCACCCCGGAAGATCGAGCGGGCGCGCACCACGGTGCGTGACTACATCGACGTCCAGCAGGTGTTGCCCAACGCCGCGACTAGCTCTGAGGTGCTCACGCCGCTGATGTTCGAGCACCGCCTCACCGCTCGGGCTCGCACCTCAGGAGCCAGGGTGGTCTTGCCGGAGGGTATGGAGGACCGCATCTTGCGCGCCGCCGACACGGTGCTCGCTCGCGGCATTGCCGACCTCACGTTGCTAGGCATCGAAGACGACATACGCTCCCGCGCCACATCCTTGGGCCTGGACATCAGCCGCGCCCAGGTCATCGATCCCGCCAGCGATGAACGACGTGGTCGGTATGCCGACACGTACGCCGACCTGCGCTCGCACAAAGGCGTCACACCGGATCAAGCCCGTGACGTGGTGGGCGACCCCTCCTACTTCGGCACGCTGATGGTGCACGCAGGTGAGGCGGACGGCATGGTCAGCGGCTCGATCACCACGACCGCGGCGACCATCCGACCCGCGCTGGAGATCATCAAGACCGCCGAGGGTGTGTCGGTGGTTTCCAGCGTCTTCTTCATGTGCCTGGCCGACCGGGTCTTGGCCTACGGCGACTGCGCGATCAACCCGATGCCCAATGCCGAGCAACTGGCTGACATCGCGATCTCCTCGGCCACCACCGCGAAGACCTTCGGCCTGGAGCCGCTGGTGGCGATGCTGTCCTACTCCACTGGCGGATCGGGCAAGGGGGCTGACGTGGAGAAGGTCCGCGAGGCCACCGCATTGGTCCATGAGCGTGCACCTGAACTTGAGGTCGAGGGTCCGATTCAGTACGACGCCGCCGTCGACCCGGCCGTGGCGGCCACGAAACTCAAAGACTCCAAGGTCGCTGGCCGGGCCAGCGTGTTGATCTTCCCGGACCTGAACACCGGCAACAACACGTACAAAGCGGTGCAGCGCAGCGCCTCTGCGGTCGCGATTGGCCCGGTCTTGCAGGGCCTACGCAAACCGGTCAACGACCTGTCCCGGGGCTCCACGGTGCGCGACATCATCAACACCATCTCGATCACCGCCATCCAAGCGAAAGGCTGAGCTCATGCTCGATCACGTCCTGGTCATCAACGCCGGCTCGTCGTCGTTGAAGTATCAGTTGGTCGATCCGCGCACCGGCGACAGCCGAGCCTCGGGCATGGTCGAGCGGATCGGTGACGCAGGGTCCAACGTGCGGCATACCGTCGACGGTCATCGGACCACCCGAGACTTCGACTGCCCCGATCACACCGCGGCGTTCGCGGCCCTGAGTGAAGGGTTCGCCACTCATGGCCCTGAGCTGTCCACGGCCGGGGTGGGTGCCGTCGGTCACCGGGTGGTTCACGGCGGGGATCGCTTCTCCGGCCCGACGCTGATCGATGACGGCATCATCGACGCGATCAACGACGTGGCGGCACTAGCCCCGTTGCACAACCCGGCCAACGTGCAGGGCATCGAGGCGGCTCGCGCGACGTTCCCCGACCTGCCGCACGTGGCTGTCTTCGACACGGCCTTCCACGCCACGATGCCACTGGCTGCCACGGAGTATGCCGTCCCTGCGGCATGGCGCACGGACTACGGCGTGCGGAAGTACGGCTTCCACGGCACCTCCCACGCTTACGTTTCCCGGCGGATCGCGGCCCTTCTGGATCGGCCCCTGGAGGATGTCAACTCGATCGTGATCCACCTCGGCAACGGTGCCTCGGCGTGCGCGGTGGCGGGTGGGCGCAGCGTCGACACCTCGATGGGCCTCTCCCCCACCGACGGTCTGGTCATGGGCACCCGCACCGGTGATCTGGACCCGGCGGTCGCAGGCCACCTCGCGAGCGTCGCGGGGCTCTCCGTCGAGGACTTCA
>JBGTGC010000182.1:0-1645 GCA_041746935.1 Dermatophilaceae bacterium | reverse complement strand
GCCCCCGACTGTGGCGTTGGAGCAGAGTCGGGGCGGGTCGAGCGGTCGCTCCACCGTTGGCACCATCACCACCACCGGCAACACGCTGCGGATGCTCTGGTCTCGGTGCGGCGACTATCCCGACGGTGTGGCCCAGATGGATTCGGATCACTTCTCGCCCAACACCGCAGTGGGAGCCTGCCCGGAGTGCTCGGGTTTGGGGACCGTGCACCTCCCGACCGAGGACTCGATGGTGCCCGACCCTTCGCTGTCGATCGCTGAGGGCGCTATCGCCGCGTGGCCGGGGGCGTGGCAGGGCAAGAACTATCGGGACATCGTCGCCACCTTGGGGTACGACATCGATGTGCCGTGGCGGGATCTGCCTGACGAAGCCCGCGGGTTCATCCTGTTCAGCGAGGACACCCCGGTGGTGACCGTCGTCCCCGAACGGGCGGCCGGACGAGTCCATCGACCCTATGAGGGCCGTTTCGTCAGCGCGGAGCGCTACCTGATGCGAACGCTCTCCGAGACCAAGAGCGCCAGTCAGCGAGCACGGGCGCTGAGGTATGTCGTCAGCTCGCAATGCGAGGTCTGTCACGGTCGGCGCTTGGGTTTGGACGCGCTGGCTGTCCGGTGGCAGGGTCTGGCTGTCGATGAAGCCACTCATCGGCCTATCGATGAACTGCTGAGCCTGATGGTCGAGCGGCTGGCGGCCCTGGGCGGACGAGATGGTTTCGAGCACGATGCCGATCGAGGCGGCGGAAGCGGTCTGGGTGGATCAGAGGGCACGGCAGTCCAGGCGGCCGAGCGCTTGCTACTGGATGACCTGAGCTCGCATCTGCAAGTCATCGTCGATCTCGGCATCGGGCACCTCGATCTGGCCCGTTCGAGCACTTCGGTGTCCTCCGGGGAGTTGCAGCGCCTGCGGGTGGCCACGTCGGTGCGCTCTGGTCTGTTCGGCGTGGTCTACGTGCTCGACGAGCCCTCGGCGGGTCTGCATCCGCGCGACACCGAAGCCTTGCTACGAGCCCTAGGTGGGTTGGTCGAGGCCGGCAACACGGTGTTGCTCGTCGAGCACGACATGGCGGTCGTCGCCGCGTGCGACTGGGTCGTCGACGTCGGCCCTGGAGCTGGATTCGAAGGTGGCGAGGTGCTGTATTCCGGCCCCCTTGACGGGCTCGGCGCAGTTGAGCGGTCGATCACCGCGAAGTATCAACACGACCCCGTCCACGCCGGTGCCATCCGACCGGCCGGTGAGCCGGTTCGCACACCCAAGGGCACCCTCGAAGTCAATGGCATCGAACGGCATACCGTCCAAGGTTTGGACATCACGGTGCCGCTGGGCATCGTGACCGTGCTCACCGGGGTCTCGGGATCGGGCAAGAGCACGGTTCTGGACGTCGTCCGCGACGTGGTCGGAGGGGGCCTGGCTGAAGGCGCTCTTGATGGCAGCCGAGACGACTGGACGAACGGGGAGGTGCGCGTTCGGGGGTCGCAGATTCCCACTCGGCTGGTGCGCATCACTTCGAAGCCGATCGGTCGCACTCCGCGGTCCAACCTCGCGACGTATACCGGCCTGTTCGACCACGTCCGCAGCCTGTTCGCCAAGACACCCTTGGCCAAAGAGCGGAAGTATCCGCCGGGCCGATTCAGTTTCAACGTCACC
>JBGTGC010000181.1:0-4570 GCA_041746935.1 Dermatophilaceae bacterium | reverse complement strand
CTAGGGCGTGTCCCGCGAAGATCTGAGGTCGGCTCGCGGTAGACACGTGGGCATGTTTGATCGCCATGATCTGAGCGATGAACAGTGGGCTGCGTTGGAGCCGCATCTGCCGCCTCAGAGCGGGGGCCGTGGTGGGCAGTGGGCCGATCACCGGCAGGTGGTCAACGGGGTGATGTGGCGCACCCGCACCGGCTGCCCGTGGCGTGACCTGCCGCAGTGTTACGGGAACTGGAAGACCGTGTACAACCGGCATCGCCGCTGGTCAGGGGATGGTACGTGGGAGCAGGCGTTGTCCGAGGTGCGTGCCGGTGCCGATCAGGAGCGGGACGAGTCGTGGGTGGCCGGTGTCGATGGCACGGTGATCCGGGCGCACCATCACGCGGCCGGTGCCCGGCACGCACCACCGAAGGACATCCCTGCGCAGCGGTTGGCCCCGGCCCTGCTGACGGGGGCCAGCACGCCGGGTCAGCACACAGGGGGCAGCCTCGAATGACAAGAAATCTGGGGTCGAGCCCCCGGTCGCCTCGGATCGGGAGGCGCTGGGCCGGTCCCGGGGTGGGTTGAGCACGAAGATTCACTTGGCCGCTGACCTTCGGTGTCGACCCCTTGCGCGGGTCATCACCGCCGGGCAGCGTCATGACTCGGTGGCGTTCGAGGCGGTGATGGGCGATTTGCGGATCGAACGATTGGGGCCGGGCCGTCCGCGGACCAGACCGGACGCGGTGTTGGCCGACAAGGCGTACTCGACCGCCAAGATCCGTGCTCACCTGCGGCGACGTGGCATCGCCGCGACGATCCCGGTCCCGTCCAACCAGGCCGCTGGGCGCCTGGCCAAGGGCAGTAACGGCGGGCGGCCACCGGTGCTGGACGCCGAGATGTACAAGCAACGCAACACCGTAGAACGTGCGATCAACAAGATCCGCGGTACCCGAGCCGTGGCCACCCGGTATGACAAACGCGAGTTCGTCTACAAGGGCACCATCGATGTCGCGACCATCAAGATCTGGCTCCGCGACCCGGTGCGTTGTGATTCACGGGACACGCCCTAGACGCCGCAGGCGAGTGACCCCTCAGGCGACGAGACGGGCCACTGGCAGGAGCTCAGCGCCGCCATCAGCGAGCAGATGGGTGCTCAGCAGCCGGAAGCCGAGCTCATCGCAGGCATCGATCATCGTTTGGTGCAGCGCGCGATCATCATCGGTGAGCCGTCCGTGCTGATGCACGATTGCCGTGATGAAGGTGTCGTCCACCCCGCCACGGGAGGCTTGTCGCACGAGGGTTTTGAGGATTTCGTGGCGGTCCAGCCTTGGAATGGGGCCAGTGACGAAGATGGGCTGGGCCAGCGTGAGGTCGGCCCTGAGCACCAAGAGAGCGAGTCCCCCGCGTGCTCGATCTGCATTGCTGACGCAGAGATCGAGCACGTCATGAACCAGCGGAACGGGAGTCAGCGCCAGCCGTGGCCAGTGCGCGGGGAGATCGGTGAATGCCATGGCTTCAGGGTGTTGGCGATCGCCGGATCGTGCTGATTGTTGTCCACAGTGACGATAGGTGTGGATGGGGAGGTCCCGTTAGGTCAGGACCTGCGTGATGGCGTGCAGGGTCACCCCGACCAGCGCACCCACGACCGTGCCGTTGATGCGGATGAACTGTAAGTCTCGCCCCACGTGCAGCTCGATGCGTCGAGCTGCCAGATCGCCGTCCCAGCGCTTGATCGTGGCGGTGATGACACCGGTGACCTCGAGGCCGTACTGCTCGACGACCGCGAGCACCGCATCCGCAGCCCAGGCGTCGAGACGGTTGCGCAATGCGTCGTCCATGGTGAGGCGATGGCCAAAGGCGCTCAACTCATCGGCGAGTCGAGTCCGCAGCGGTCCCGGCGCATCGCCAAGGGCCTCATCCAGAGCTGTCCTGACCGTCTCCCAGAGGTCGACGGCCGCGTCCGCGACCTGAGGGTGATCGAGCACGTGGACTTTGAACGCCTCAGCACGGGCCATGGTGTCCGGCTCGTGCTGAAGGTCGTCGGCAACCGAGGCCAGGTAGGAGTCGATGGCTCGACGCACGCGATGCTGCGGATCGTCCCTGACTTCCCGCGCCCAACTCAGGACCTCGGCATACACCCGGCCGGTCACCCGTTCATCCACCCAGCCCGGTGACCACCACGGTGCGCGCGAGGAGACGATACGGGCCACATCCTCGGGGTGATCCCGCAGCCAGGCGTGCAGTTCACGGGCTGCGATCTCGACGACTCCGTGGTGAGCGCGATCTTCGACAACGGCCTCGAGCAGGTGACCGGCCAACGGACTGACGGGCTCATCGCGGAGTCTGGGGATGAGGGTGTCGTCAACGAGGGACTTCGCGTCCTCGCGGGAAATGCCCCGCAACACCGTTTGGGCCCAGGGCGCAGCCTCGGCCACCACGCGCTCGCTGTGCTCCGGATCGGCGAGCCATTGCCCGATTCTGGTGACGACGTCCGCGTCCAGATACCGCTCGCGCAGGGTCTGAGGGCTGAGGAAGTGTTCGGCGACGAACTGTTCCAGACCTTGCGCCAAGGTGTCTTTGCGTCGCGGGATCAAGGCCGTGTGCGGGATAGGTATGCCGAGGGGATGGCGGAAGATCGCTGTGACGGCGAACCAGTCGGCGATGGCTCCAACCATAGCCGCCTCGGCTCCAGCGTGCACGTAACCCAGCACCCCTTCTTGACCCAAAGTCGCCAGGAAGATCAGGGCCGCCACCACGAGGAGGCCCGTGGCCAGGAGACGCATCTTGCGCAGATCGGCAGCTCGGATGTCGTCGCTGATCCACACGCCTATCGCCCCGCCACATCAACGAATCGACACAGCGCGTTGACGGCCTTGAGTTGCTCGGGGCTGTGCACCGGAGCTTCAAGCAAAGCCGGACTGCCCACGATGATGGCCAGCGCTTTGGCGCGCGAGATCGCCACGTTGAGTCGGTGGGTGTCGTAAAGGAAGTCGACTCCACGTGGCGCATCAGCGGCACTGGAAGAGGCCATGGTGTAAATCACGACGGCAGCCTCTCGGCCTTGGAATTTGTCCACCGTGCCGACGGCGACACCGTCCGGCACCACCTTGGCCAGAGCCGCCACGTGAGCGTTGTAGGGCGCGACTACCAGCACGTCGGCCGGGGTCAGCGCGGCTTCGTGACCCGCGGCGTCGATCCACCGACCGGCTAGCAGCTGCCGGCTCAGGCAAGCGACAACCTGGGCTTCCTCAGGATTCTCGCTGCTGTAGCCGCGGTGGACGTGCGGCAGCCAGCGCAGGCCCGAGCCGTTGAGGTCCAGGGCATTGGGCTCCAAAAAATCTAGGTCCGCACGTGTCCCACGCACTGCTTGGTCGCCAGCCTCGTGATGCTCAAGGGGCACGCCCAACACCCGCTGCTGGTCACGACCCTCCGCAGACTCCAGGCGGTCGTCGTAGGACATCGTTGACACGAAAGCCGTAATCTGCGGATGCATCCGCCAGGTCCGGTCCAAGAAGACTCCACGCCCTGACGGCATCACCGCAGCACCGTCGAGCATGTGCTCCAGCGCCGAGACCTCCGCGCCGTATGGGTGGGTGCCGTTGGACGGCGAGGCGAGTTGTTGAGGATCGCCGAGAAGCACGATCGAGTGAGCGGCACCCGCGACGGCCAGTGCATTGGCCAGCGAAAACTGACCTGCCTCGTCAATCACCAGTACGTCGACGCTTTCTCGCATCTGCGGCTGTGCCCACAGCCACGCAGTGCCACCCACCAGGCGCGCGCCCGTGGACGTCAGGGCCTCAGCGATCTCGTCGTTGGAATCGGTCAAAACCACCAGATCCTCGGCATCCGGCTCTTGCGGCATCCGGTCGGAGCTGACCTTGCGCACCGCCGGACGGTCAGTCTTGCTCAGCAACTGCGCCAAGACGCTGTGCGACCCTGCGGTGACACCCACGCGCAAACCCGCATCCAGCAGATCCCGAATCAGGTGTTGTCCGGCATACGTCTTGCCTGATCCTGGGGGTCCTTGCACGGCCAAGACCTGGCCTGACAGGCGGAGCCCGCACCGTCGGACGACGTCCACGGGACTCTCACCTTCCTTCCGCCCCAGGTCTGTGGGCACGATCCGGTCCAGCAGAGCACGGCCAGCACCCCCACCACCAGCCAACACCGCAGAACCGAGGTCTTTCAGGGCCTCGCGCAGCACGACATTGTTCACCCAATCGTGACTGATCAGTCCGGTCGCGAGCAGCGGTGGGTTGCGCTTGCCCCGCTTTATGTCGATCCAGCCCTCGTCGGGATCCACGTCCACGGTTTCCCCCATCGCGACGTGGGCATGGGCGTCGTGCATGGTCTTGCTGACTCGACCCTCTTGCGGCGGAAAGGAGTAGCGCCATACGTAGGACTGCTTGACCTCACCGATCCGGATCGGAGGGCCGAGACCGCCGAGGGTGCTGCGGTCCTCGATCAACTCTTCGTCGCTCATCAGGGTGGTCCGGAAGTAGTCCCACCAGACCTGCTTGTCCTCTCGCCGATGCCAACCCACGCATCCGGCCAACAAAGGATGCCCGGCGGCGACCAGCTCAGCTGCCAG
>JBGTGC010000180.1:0-3696 GCA_041746935.1 Dermatophilaceae bacterium | reverse complement strand
GTCGCGCGGTCGGGGACTGCGACGAGCTCCCGGTCGCGGTGTTGGAGGGCGTGCTGGGGTGGCCGAAGGCTACCCGGATGTGGCTGCCCGACTGGCTGGAGGACCCGCCGCGGTGCGTACGGGTGTTGGAGGACCTGGTCCAGGCGGCGACGGACGGCATACCCGTGGGGTTGCCTGTTGAGGACGATCCGGGGGAGTCCGTGGCGATTGCCGGTATGCCGTCGCCACCGACCGGGGTCGAGGCGGAGGGGGACACGACCGCTTTCGTCGCTTTTGACAGCGCGCCTCGGGGGACCCGGAACGACCCGGACAACCTCGAGCGGGGGGCGTCTCGGGATCGCATGCGCCAGGCGGCGTTGAACTGCATTGCGGCGGAGGGACCGGTGAAGCGTAAACGTTTGGCCCGCGGGGTGGCTGCTGCCTTTGATTAGACGCGCCTCAACGAGGACCGTATCGCCTCGATCGTGGCGGTGGTGCCTTCGGGTATGCAGTGTCCTGGCGAGGAGAGTTTCTAGTGGTCGGGACCGGGTGACTATTCGGACTGGCGAGGTTTTCGGACCAGCGGGGTCTACGAACGGCCGGTGGAACAGATCGCACTGCGTGAGATCGCAAACGCCATGACGTGGGTTTGTGTGGCGGCCGGAGGCATCGAGCGCGAAGAATTGCTGCGGGAATCACTGCGGTGCTTCGGGGGACAACGGGCCACCCCCGGAATCCGCAGCCGGCTCGACCAAGCCCTCGCCTATGCCGAGAGTGCGGGCATGGTGGTCGAGGCGGACGGCCTCGTGCGGGCACAAGTCGACTGATCGCCTACAGGCGAGCGTCATGTGTACACAGTTCTATATGGCGCTACTATCTAACGTATGGACACTGTTTCGGACGAAGTGAGTACGCGTGAACTCCGTGATCGCCTGTCCGAGGTCATGGGCCGCGCGATGTACGGCGGTGAACGTATCGGGGTCACCCGCAATGGCAAACTCGCCGCCATCGTCGTGAGCGTGGCGGACCTTGAAGCGCTGGAGGACTTCGAGATGCGCCAAGACGTCGAGGCTTACCGTGAAGCGAAGGCTGCCGATGACGGCGGACGAGTCAGCGCGGCTGAGTTGCGCCGTGATCTCGGGCAGTGACCTACCGAGTCGAATACACGACGGCGGCTGCGCTGCAGATCAAGAAGTTGCCGCGCCCAGCCCGCGATCGGGTGCTTGACGCCGTCGAGGATCTGGCCGACGACCCAAGACCGCACGGTGCGAGAGAACTCGTCGGTGAACACACCGCGTGGCGCATCAGAATCGGTGACTACCTTGTGATCTACGACGTTGTCGATCTGGAGCTGACCGTGACTGTCGTGCGAGCCGCACATCGACGCGAGGTCTACGACCGCTAGGCGGAGGCTGCCCGCTCTGATCTGGATACCGAGCGAAGTGAGCTCGTCGCCCTTCTCGTTCTTCACAGTCAGCCGCGGCTGCCCGTGACCGGCGCGTGGCCGAGGGGCCGTCGTTTGATCGCGAAGTGACGAAAGTGCACGGACGGTCAGCGCGGCCGAAGTTCCATATAGTATGTATCACTATTCACCTATAGTGCTTCTATGAGTGGGTTGCTCCAAGTCAGAAACGTGCCCGATGACGCGCGCCGTGCCCTCAAAGCACGGGCGGCGGCCCGCGGGGAGTCGCTTAATGCTTACCTGCTGACCGTGCTCACCCGCGAAGCCTCCACCCCCACCGTGGCCGAGGTTCTGCGCCGAGCCGCATCCCGCGCCGAGCGTTCAACGGGGTCTGTGGTCGACGTGCTGGCCGAGGTTCGCGCTGAGCGAGACGAGCAACTGCGCGAGCGCACGCAACCGTGATCGTGGTGGACGCTGCCGCCGTGGTGGACGCACTGACTGCGAAGGAGGGCATCGAACAGTTGCGAACTCGGCTGGGGCTGGAGAACCTGCATGCTCCAGCCCTGCTGGACTATGAAGTTGTCTCTGCCCTTCGAGGACTCACGCTTGCGGGCAAGCTGAGCGAGACCAGGGCACAGGATGCGCTGACGGACTTCACCGACCTGCCCATGACTCGATGGCCGTTCGAGGACGCGCTGCGGCTACGCGCCTTCCAGCTTCGGCATACGGTCTCGGGCTACGACGCGGCATACGTCGCACTGGCTGAGGCGCTCGACTGCCCACTCCTGACCCGCGACCTTCGATTGGCGCGCTCCCATGGGCACAACGTCACGATCGAGGTGCTCTAGACCTGTCTCCAAGGTTGTCAACGTGCGGCAGGGCATGCTGGCATACATGAAACGCAGGACGGTGAAGATCCCCGACGCACTCGATGCGCGCCTTCGGCACGAAGCCGAGTTGCGAGGGGTCACCATCTCGGAGATCAGTCGAGAAGCCATCGAGTTGTATTTGGGCGGACCGAGTGGCCGGCGGACCCACGGGGCCGCCGGTGCCGGTCGAAGCGGACGCAGTGATACCTCTGAACGTATCGAGGAGATTCTCGCCGCTGAGGTGGCTCGATAGCCGCGCTGGTCGTCGACGCCGTTGATCCTGCCCGCAGTGTGCGCTACGTCGCAGCCGTAGTCGAGCACGGCTCCATCAGAGCGGCGGCCCGGGCCCTCGGAGTCGCCCCATCGGCGGTTCAGCGCACCCTTGCCTCTGCCGAGCGCCAACTCCGCACTGAACTCTTCGAGCGCACCGCTCGTGGTGTCACGCCCACCGATGCCGGCCGTGCAGTAGCGGCCCATGCCCAGGAGCGGTGCGATCTGGATACGGCGCTGAAGTCACAACTTGCTGGGCTCTAGGAAGGCGCAGGCGCGGAGCAGATGGTGATGCGCCGGCACTCGCTACGACTTCGTGATGTGCCTTGCGACCTTCATCGGGAGAATGAGGTGTAAGGGGTCAACGGGGGACTGTAGAAGCTCTGCGTGATGGAGGTAAAAGTCCTTCGCCGACTGATCCCTGGCGTGAATGATGAGACATGCCGCACCGATGGATTCGCTCACCAGCACGGCCCGCTCAATCGCGTCGCGAAAAAGTGCCTTGCCGAGGCCACGTCCCTGATAGCGCTCATCGGTCGCGAGGCGTGCCAGGAGGACAGCCGATATGTCCGTGGGACGGCGATTGCCGAACGATGGCGGCACGGAGTGTTTGCTGACTCCGGCGGCAGCTATCGCGTAGTAGCCGAGGATGTGCCCTTCATGAGCGAGGACATAGGTCGTCGCGTTGTTGGCTCGAAGATTCTCCCACGCGTACCGGTCGAACCAGGTATCTAATTCCGCTACGCCGCTAGAGAACGAGGAGCGGTCATCTTCTCTCTCGAGCCTGCGTGGAGGGGCGAGGGCAAAACCCATCAGGGATTCAACTCGAAGGACTTCCCGACAGGGGTGTCGTGGGTGAACAAGCGCACCAACTTCTCGGTTGAAGGCAACGGCGCCTCTAGAAGCCGAACGAACTCGTTGTACTCGTCCTCGGTGGCAACGAACCAGCGTCGATCGGCGAGCACTCGCTCGGCCTGCTCCACTGCGCTGCCGAGAATGAACTCTGAGAGCGATGAGTGTGACTCTTCGGCAGCCTGGCGCAGCACGGCCTCTTGTCTGTCGCTCGTCCTGAGGTTGATCCGGTGCGTCTTCTTCGCGGCGGTGTGATCTGTGGATTGAGTCATAGTGTCTCCTCGTCTGGCTGTACATGGTACATCCACAGCGAGTGTCGCAGAA
>JBGTGC010000179.1:0-2179 GCA_041746935.1 Dermatophilaceae bacterium | reverse complement strand
TTCTACAGTCCCCCGTTGACCCCTTACACCTCATTCTCCCGATGAAGGTCGCAAGGCACATCACGAAGTCGTAGCGAGTTGGCCAACGCGACCGCGTGCTCCTCATCCTCGAACGGGATGGCCGCCACCACTGGGCCGAATACCTCGGCCCGGGCGATCTCGTCCGCGTTGCCTACGCCCGACAGCACGGTCGGGGGTAGTAGAAGCCGCCGTCGAGGTGGACCGGCGAACCACCGTGCACGGCCGTCGCCGATCCACCGGTAGCGGCACCGACCAATCGAGACACCTGCTCCAGTTGGCGTGAGTTCTGCAAAGGTCCGACCTGGGTGGACGCATCCAGCGGCTGGCCAAGCGTGATCCGCGACGCCAGGTCCGCAAGCCGTGAGACGACCTCGTCGTATGCCGACCGCTGCACCAGGAGGAGTTTCAGGCCGGAGCGACGCATCACTGCCAGTTCGAGCTTGCTGACCGCCAGGCCGGCGTAGGCGAGCGCGGGGACGGCAACAAGCCGAGCAGTCCGGCCAGGATCGCGCCGAGGGGCAGGTCGGTGACGATGACCTGCAGGGGTACTTTGATCAGATAGACGACGGCGACATCACGCAGGGTGTCGGGCAGGCTCATCAAGCGCTCATCGCCCGTCGGGATGAAGTCTTCTTCGGTGGTGTATGAGGTCATCGGGCTCCTCCTGTCCGCTCGGCTTCGGCGCTCTCGTCGGGTCGGATGCGGCGATACATCCACTCCACGGCGGGCAGGAGGATGAAGAGGCTGACGTACATCCCGGTGGCGTAGGTCAGCAGGTTGCTGGCGCCGGCAAGGGCGGTGATCGAGTCTGTTTTGGCCGGGACTGCTTCGGCCAGGGCACCAGTGCAGGCGGCCATCATGGAGCCGCTGCCCACCCCGCAGGCCATCGCCAGGGCGTCGATGCTGAACAAGCCCGACGTGGCCAGGATCGCGAAGACGAAGGTGCCGAACAGGGTGCCGGTGACGTAGACGCCGAGGACTCCTGCCCCTTCGGCGCTGTGCAGCCCGTAACGGTCGGCGATGATCGCGATGTTGGGTTCGCGGTCGATGGAGCGCACGGCGCCGATAGACTCGCGTTTGAGCCAGATCGGTCGAGATCTCCACCCGATCCGCAAACGTCAACGTCCGCTGCTGGCCCATTCGGTCCTCCTGCCCAAGACTCCCGCCGACCAGGAGTGTTGCTACGACGGTATGACGCTGCCATGTTGTGGTGTCATCCTTGAGCGATAGGTCTTTCAACGGCAGGGGTAGCCGCGTTTATCTAAGACACCTTCCGGCCACATCACATTGCAAATTCATCGGCTGCGAAAATCGGGCCGAACCCACTCAGCCTGGATCCGCCGGAGCACATTCGCGGGGCTTTGTAGGCGGTTTGAAGTGAGGTCGTTTTGTTGCGGGCAGGAATGGGCCGCCGGTCTGTCCGGCTTTTCCACGTGGGGTCGTTCCTGGTCGGGGTAGGAGGGTTGGTCAGGAGGGGGCCAGGGTGGCGTCGAACATCGCGTCGAGGGGGTGTTGCCAGGGCCAGTTCTTGGGCAGGTGCAGCCGCAGCCGTCGGGCTCGGTTGGCGATCCGCGCGGGGATGTTGATCAGTTGGGATCGGATTGTTGCTGGTCGGGCGCGGGCGTGCCGGGCCGAGGCCAACGTGGCTGCGGCGCGGGTGAGGTTGTACGCGATCGCGGCCAACACCGTCCACGCACTATTTGCGCAGAAGTCCCCGGAAGGGGCGTGGGCCAAGGGACCTGCTTTCAGGTCGGCGATGACCTGCTCGATGACCGCGTGGTCACGGTGCGAGGCTTCGGCGGCCAGCATCGACAGCGGTGAGTTGGTGAACACGCCGTGGTGGCGGTGCGTGGCGAACATCTGCTCCTGCCCGGCAGGGATGTTCTTGGCGTTCAACCGTGTGACGCGGCGCACGATCAACCGAGCAGTGACGTGCTGGCCCTTGGGCCGGGACGTGAACGCCGTGTACGGCACCTCAGCCACTTCGGCCTCGGAGATCCACCGTTGCTCGGCCCCTTCCCAGATCGCCTCCGGGTACTTGATGCCGGTCCACGCGTGTTCGGGGATGCGGGTGATCGCGGCGGTGACCGCAGGGTCCATCTTTGTGGTGACCGAGAAATAGGCGCCGGCCTTCGTGGTGGCGGTGATGACGTCGTGG
>JBGTGC010000178.1:0-12185 GCA_041746935.1 Dermatophilaceae bacterium | reverse complement strand
CGCCGGCTCGGTCCGCGAGTTGTCCCGAGCCATGCGCGCCGACACGGAGCCGCTGGGGACGAGCGGCTTCTGACGCCGAACAGCGGGGACGTCGAGGAGCCTCGGGCGGCTAGGTCGAGCGACTCGCCGCTGAGCGCAGGCGTTCGCGCTCTGCTGCATCGGTCGCCGGGTCGATCGGGACTTCGATGACCCTGATACCGCGGGCGGCCAGGGCCAACTCGGCACGCAGGCCGGCCAGGCTGTCGACGAGGGTGTGGGCCACGCCTACACCCGCGCACAGTCCAGCGAGGTTGGCCCCGGTCGGCGTGGCAAAGATGCGGGAGAAGTCTGCGGCGCGGTCTGGATGGCCGTATTCGAGGGTGGCGAAGATGCCGCCGCCCTGGTCGTTCACCACCACGACGGTCAAGTCGGGCACGGGCTCGCTCGGCCCGATGAGGAGTCCGTTGATGTCGTGCTCGAAGGTCAGGTCCCCCATCAGCGCTACGACTCTGCCCTGGGTTGCCGCCACGGCGATGCCGACGGCCGACGCATTGGTGCCATCGATCCCGGACAGTCCTCGGTTGCTGACGACCACCGGGCGGTCCGGGGCTGCGGGATCGGCCATGTTGAGGTCACGCGGGGTGTTGGACGAGCCGAGCACGAGGATGTCCTGCGCAGTCAATTCCGAGAGGACGAGCGCCCCCACGGACACCCCGGCGGCTTCGGCGCTCAGATCTGCTGCGGCCACCCGTTCCGCCAGGGCTTGTCCCGCTACCGTCCAGTCTTGGGCCCAGGCTGGATCGCCGCCGGCGCGGGAGGAAACCAAGAACTCGTCCCAGGTCAACACGCGCGAGACAACGTGAGAGGGGTCACTCCACTGTGCCGTGGCGCTGACCTGCTCCACGTCGATCCCCCCTTCCCGGGTGAGGGCAGCGATCTCGCGATGCAACGTATGACGACCGACCACCAACACGCGCGTCGGCCGTTGCGCGGCCATGAACGCGGCATCAGTCAGCAGCAGCGGCCCATGAGGCAGGACTTCGGCGTGCTCAGCAGCGCCACCTGCACCCTCGACGCGAGCACCAAAGGGCTCGGCGATGACCGGCCAGTGCTGGCGATGGGCCACGTCGAGTGCCTGAGCCGCCATCGCCGGATCGGGCAGATCCCCGAGCACGACCAGCGTCCGGGAATGCCGGGGGTCAGCCGCCAGTAGCTCAGACCCGCCCACCGATGCTAAGTATTGAACGGATGGCGCCTGCTGAACGGACGGCGGGGGCGACCATGTGACCCACGACATACCCCCCGCTCTGCCCTCCAGCGATTCCGGCCAGTCCTCGGAGTCGCCGAGATCGGGCGCTAACGGGTCGCGTAAGGCGACGTTGAGTTGCACCGGCCCCGGATCTCCAGCGCGTCCGACCGCAGCGGCGTAGGCACGGCATACGGTCGAGCGCCACGAAGCCTGTTCCCCTGTGCGGCCTTCGGCGGGCGGTTGATCGTGCTCGTGGCGAAGTGCCGTAGTGAAGATCCCTGGTTGCACCGTCGTCTGGTTAGCCCCGGTGCCGCGCAACTCAGCCGGACGATCGGCTGACATCACGATCAACGGGACGCAGGCGTGCGAGGCCTCTAGGACGGCCGGGTGAAGGTTGGCTACCGCCGTGCCTGAGGTGGTGATCACCACTGCTGGCGCTCGAGTCACTTTGGCCAGGCCCAGAGCCAGGAACCCGGCGGACCTCTCGTCCACCCTGACGTGCAATCGCAGCCGACCGCCGCGCTCGGCTTCGAGGGCGGCGTAGGCCAACGGCGCGGACCGCGACCCCGGGCAAAGAACCACTTCTCGCACCCCGCAGCGCACCCATTCATCGATCAGCACGCCGGCTAGAGCGGTAGAGGGATTCACCTAACGATCTTGTCATCTCCGAGCACGCCGACATCAGGGTGCTCGGGTCGGCCTGCAGTCCCTTCGCCCAGGGCGACTCCTCCTCCTTGTGGTGCACCCTTGCCCTTGGCGCGCCACACAAGAGTGGACCAAAGCCGGCAACAGTCGAGGCACAGCGCGCGCACCCTGCCCGTGGAGGCGGATGCGACCTGTCCCCATTCCGGCCTTCGGAGGGGTCGAGGCGGCTCTGGCGGCGGCACTAATGTGGGTCAGTGCCCCAAACCCGTGATCAGTCCTCCGTGCCCGTGGCCCGCTCCCTGGCTGATGACCTGCGACACCGCGGTGATGAGGATCTGGCTCGGCTGTTGGCGGCAAGGCCAGACCTCGCCCGACCGGCCCCGAACGACATCACCACCTTGGCCGCACGCGCTAACACCCGGGCCAGCACGGAGCGAGCACTCGACGGACTCGACCTCGCGCACCTGCATACCCTCGAGGCTGCTTTGGTCGCCACTCCGGCCGACGCGGCATCGGTGGTTGCCCTGCTCGGCGAGACTGCGGATTCGGACGTGGTGGGCGGATATCTGGTGCACCTCCTCTGCACGGCCCTGCTCTGGCGCAGCAGCGACGGTCTGCACGTGGCCCGTGCCGCCGCCGAGGCGATCGGCGATCCCGCCGGCCTCGGCCCGGTCGTGCCAGGTGCGCCCGAAGGCTCAGCTGTCACCGACAAGGCCCGGGATCTAGACCGACAGTCCCAAGCGATCCTGGACGCACTCACGTGGGGACCGCCCACTGGCGTGTTGTCACACGACCCTTCGCCGGCCCCCGGGTCATTGGGCGCGGCTGGCCGCAATCTGACCGAAGCCGGCCTGCTGCAGCGCGTGGACTCCTCGCACGTCGTCATGCCTCGCCAGGTGGCGTTGGCCCTGCGAGGAGGACGGCTGTATGCCGATGCCGCCCTGCTGGCACCGTCTCCACCGCAGGCACACGCGTCCGTCGACCTCGAGGTCACCGATGCAGCCGTGGGCGGACGCGCGGCCGAGTTGATGGTGCTCACCGGTGAGGTCATCGACTCCTGGGGGGCCAATCCTCCTCGCGTCCTGCGCACCGGCGGGCTGGCGGTGCGGGATCTCAACCGGTTGGCCACTCATCTCGAAGTCACCACGGCTCAAGCTGCATGGCTGCTCGAAGTCATGCACGCAGCGGGCCTGTTGGCCCGAGACGATGGCGGGGAGAAGGGCTCCGATGCCTGGATGCCGACCGGGGACGCCGACGATTGGGCCGAGGAGCCTCCCGAACGTCGCTGGGCTCAGCTGGCCCAAGCCTGGATGACGACGTCGTCCGCACCATCGCTGGTCGGCAACTCTGACGGAGGTCGTATCAATGCCCTGTCGACCGAGACCTCCTGGCCGGCCGGGCGGCAGCGACGCCGCGACGTGCTGGGTGCCATGGCCGCACTCCCGGTAGGACACGCTCCAGATTCGGACGTCGTCGTCGATTTGCTCAGGTGGCACCACCCCTTGCGTATGCAGCGTGCATCCGCCGCGGGAAACAGTCCAGCCGTGGCGGTCGTCCTGCGTGAAGCGGAATGGGCTGGGATTCTCGGAAGAGGGTCGTTGAGCACACCCGGGCGGGGCTTGGTCACCGGCGATGTCGAAGGCGCGCTTGCGGCCATGGCCACGCACATCCCGGTCGCCGTTGACCACGTGCTGTTGCAGGCCGACCTCACGGCGGTAGCACCGGGACGCCTCGATGGTCCGGCCCAATCCGTCATGCGCATGGTCAGCGACGTCGAGTCGCGTGGCGGAGCAACGGTCTATCGGATCACCGAAGCCACCCTGCGACGCGCCCTAGACGCTGGCTGGTCGGCGGATCGATTGCTGTCCGAGATCACCTCGATCAGCCGCACGGGGATTCCCCAGCCGTTGGAGTACCTCGTCCGGGATGTTGCCCGTCGACACGGTGTGGCCAGGGTCGGCGCGTGCTCGGCATACGTCCGCTCCGACGACGAGGCGTTGCTGGACCGAGTGCAGGCCGATCGAGCATTGGCGATGCTGCAACTCCGGCGCATTGCGGCCACGGTGCTGGTCAGCCCGGTGCTTGCGCCGACCGTCCTCGACTTGCTCCGCGAAGAGCAGTACGGACCGGTCGCCGAGGGGGCCGACGGCGGGGTATCCCTGGCTCCTGGCCGATATCACCGCACCACTCGGCGATCGCGGGCGGCGGTGACCGTCAGCACCGTGGACCCCCAGGTGGCCGGGCAGATCGTGGCGTCGATGCGCCACGGCGAGAGCGTCCGGGCGGTGCACGAGAAGGACGATCAGCACGGCTACGTCTCCAGCACCGATCCCGTTGTCACTGCTTCGCTCCTTCGCGAGGCGGCTGCCGATGGGCTGGCGGTATGGGTGGGCTACGTCGATGACGTCGGCGGCGTCCAACGGGTGCTGATCCGGCCGCATCGCGTCGAGGGTGGCCGAGTTCGGGCCAGCGTCGGGGACAGCGATCAGGCTCGAACGATGCTGCTTCACCGGATCACCGGAGCCCGAGTGGCCACATGACTTGCCCCATGCACACGTAGTCGTCAAGCCGACGACCCGGCCAGGCGATCGCACGTTGTTGAAGCGAACGCGAAGATCGTTCGACGTTCTCAGGCAGCAATCACGGTCGTGTCGACCGTGAGCACATACTGGAGGCGTTTCGCGAAGGCCGGGGCGAGTAGTCCGCCTTCGACGCGAAATCTCACCTCCGATGTTTCGTGGTTCTAGTCTCGGTGGGCCCAGAGGTCGCGCAGGAGGGCGATTTCGGCCAGGTGATGGATCAGCTCGCGATTGATGTGCAGCACGAGCGTAGCCATCGAAGCCGTCGCAAACGGCCCCTCTGTTTCGCCGCATGGCTGTGCAAGGTCGGCCACGCTCGAGCCCTCGACCCCGCACAGCCAGCGATCCACCCCCGCGTCCAACTGCGCCAGCGCCTCGCCTGCTGTGCCTGCATACGCAAACGACGGGTAGTTGATTGTCGGCCCCCCGAAATGGGCGGCGTTGCGCTCCCCCAGGATGCCGACGATGACGTGGCCGAGCCGCCACGCGATCGTGGTCATCGGCGGCGGCTCTAGCACCTCCATCGCGAAGTCAATGCTGAAATCGCCGGTGCCCGCCATGATCGGTGCCGCATCCTGGGCTCGAACTTCGCTGCGTCGTCGCACGTTCCATGCCGGCTGCACCGGCTCCCAGAAGTACTCCTCATCGCTCAGCCCCTCCAGCCGGGGTCGCGCCTGCTGCTGCCAGTGCCATTGAAACTGTTCGATCAGGAGCGATGTCCAGTCCAGATCCGAGGTTGTGGTCTGCGGTGAATTCGTCATATCGAAGCCTGACATCAATAGAGGCTCGTTGTAGTCCGCAATCTGGGCCACTATTGATCTGTGATGGGCACCACCGAAAGGGTCCTGGCCCTACTGAGCCTGTTGCAAGCCTCTCCGGTGCACACCGGAGAGGACCTAGCCCGGCGGCTCGGCGTCACCCAACGGTGCGTGAGGTGAGATGTCGGGCGCCTGAAGGAAATGGGCTATCCGGTCTTGAGCGCCCGGGGCGTTGGGGCGGCTATCGCCTCGACCTCCTCGCCCGATCGACACCAGGCGCTCGTCCGTACGTCGGCCAGCGCCGATGCCGTTCGCGCCCGGGTCACTCCGCGCGCCGTCACGGTCACTCCCGAGACTCCGGGACGTGCCTTGTATCGACGGGTGCCGACAATCTGGAGCACCTGGCACTGCATCCTGCCTCGATCGGCTTCGCCTTCGAGGTCATCGAGCCGCCAGCGCTGGTCGAGGCGCTGACCCGATTAGGCGCGCGGCCAACTGCCTCGGCCCTCCCCTTGCTCGAGCGAGAGCCGGTTCCCGGTCCATCCATCGCGCAGCCACCGGTCGTGTGAGGCCAACACCACCGCGAGCTTGAGTCGACGAGGGCCAACAGCCATCGGCGCTGATCGGACACGCCGGGTGCCTCAGGCTAGAAGATTCGGACGCGCTCCTGCGGATCGACCCACAGCCCGTCACCCGGTTGAGAGTCGAAAGCCTCGTGGAACGCGTCGACGTTGCGCACCGTATTGCCGCGAAGGTCAGCTGGGGCATGCGGATCGACAGCGATCAGCCGTTTGGCTTCCTCGACACGAGCCATCCCGCGCCACACCTGACCCCACCCGAGGAAGAAGCGCTGCTCGCCGGTCCAGCCTTCGATCTCCGGTGCGCTGCCCTCATTAGCAATCCGGTATGCCGACAGGGCCAACTCCAGGCCACATAGGTCACCGATGTTTTCGCCCACGGTCAGGCCACCGTTCACGGTGTGATCAGGTGCCTCCCGCGGAGCCAAGGAGTCGAACTGCTCGATCAGCTGCTGGGCGCGCTCGTCGAAAGCACTTCGGTCCTGCTCGGTCCACCAGTCGGTCAGGGAGCCGTCGCCGGCGTATCGCGACCCTTGATCGTCGAAGCCGTGCCCGATCTCGTGGGCGATAACGCCGCCGATGCCGCCGTAGTTGACTGCGTCATCCGCGTCGACGGTGAAGAACGGGGGCTGCAGGATGGCCGCCGGGAAGACGATCTCATTGAGCATCGGGTGGTAATAGGCGTTGACCGTCTGGGGCGTCATGAGCCACTCGTCTCGGTCGATCGGCTGGCCCATCTTGGCTAGATCCCGGTCGGTCTCAAATGCGTTGCCGCGACGCACGTTGCCGACCAGGTCCCCCTGGTCGATCTCGTAGGCCGAGTAGTCGCGCCACGTCGGCGGGCGCCCGATCTTGGGCCGGAATGCGTCGAGTTTGTGCAACGCCTCCTGCTGCGTCTGTGCCCCCATCCACTCCAACTCGCCGATCCGCCGGCGGAACGCCTCGATGACGTTGTCCACCAAGACCTGCATCCGTTCCTGAGCCTGCGGGGGGTAGTGCTTGGCCACGTACAACTGCCCAGCGGCCTCGCCCAAAAAGGACTCGACCAGTCCAACCCCGCGCTTCCAACGCTCACGGATCTGCGGGGTCCCACTCAAGGCCTTACCTCGGAAGTCGAAGCTTGCGTTGACGAACTCGTCACTGAGATACGGAGCCCGCGCATCGAGCAGGCGGACGGTCAGCCAGGCCTGCCAATCTCTGACCGGCACCTCTTGCAAAGCCTGACCGATGGCCGTGAGGACGCCCGGCTGCCGGGCGACCACGTGGTCGAAAGCACCTTCGGGCGCGCCGAGCCCTGCCGCCCAGGCCGTCCAATCCCACCCTGGCGTCGCCTCGGCCAGCTCGGCCACAGACATCTTGGTGTAGGACTTGACCGCGTCACGCGTGGCCACCCGATCCCAGTGATACGAGGCGATCCGCTCCTCCAGCGCATACACCCGCTCGGCAGCCGCGTCGCCGAGGTCCAGGCCGGCCTCCGCAAGGGCCGGTGCGGCCAAGTCGAGCATTGTGCCTAAGTAGGTGCGATAGGCCGCCCTGGCCTGCGCGTGCTCCTCGTCGCGGTAATAGGCCTCGTCCGGAAGACCCAAACCTGCCTGGTGGAAGTAGACGATGTAGTCCAGCGGACTCCCCGCGTCCGCAGTCACCCAGAGATGCGTCAGCCCCTGAGCGCCGGTCCGCTGCAACAACCCCGAGACACGGCATACATCGCTGCTGGACTGCACCGCAGCCACTTCGACCAGGTCTTTGACCAGGGGAGATGCCCCCAGGGCATCGACCCGCTCGGTGTCCATGAAGCTCGCGAACAGCCCGCCCACTTTGCCGGCCGGGCTGTCGAGAGGGGGCTCGCTCACGGCTGCTTCCTCGATCAGGTCGCGCACGTTGGCCTCGGCGCGTTCTCGCAGGACGTCGAAGGCACCATAGCGGCTGCGGTCCTGCGGTATCTCTGCCGTGCTCAGCCACGTTCCATTGACGTGGGCGAACAGATCATCTTGAGGTCGGACCTCGAGGTCCATGTGACTGCGCTCGATCCCAGATTCCATGGTCACACCGTATGCGCTCGGCCCCCCGTGGGGGTTGTCCTACCCCCGCGGCGTGTGGATCAGTCGGTCTGCGCGGCAGGGCTGTGGACCCCTGCTAGGGCACGCACGACTCGACTCGGCGACGGACGTCCCAATGCCTGGGACATCCAGACGCTGGTAGCGACCAACTGGTCAAGGTCGACCCCATGCGTGATACCCAGGCCCTGCAACGCCCAGACCAGATCCTCGGTCGCCAGGTTGCCGGTGGCTGACCCGGCGTAGGGGCAGCCACCCAGTCCGCCCGCCGACGCGTCGACCACCGTGACGCCCCGTGCCAGGGCAGCCATGGTGTTGGCCAGCGCTTGGCCGTAGGTGTCGTGGAAGTGCACCCCGATCTGGTCGACCCCGATACCCGCATGTTCGAGCCCGTCCAGCAGCGCCTCGACGTGACCGGGAGTCGCCACGCCTATGGTGTCGCCGATCGATAGTTGGTCGCACCCCAGATCCATCAGTGCGCAACAGGCGTCGACCACTTGAGCGATCGGGACCGGGCCCTCCCAGGGGTCCCCGAAGCACATTGAGACGTAGGCTCGCACCCACGCATCAGCATCGAGTGCCCGCTGGACCACGGGGGCAAACATCGCCACGGACTGCGCCATCGAGCGGTTGAGGTTGCGTTGGGCAAACGACTCGGTGGCGCTGCCGAAGATGGCCACGGCCCGCACTCCGGTATGCAGTGCGCGGTCCAGACCGCGTTCGTTAGGCACCAGGACGGGCCGGTTGGGGCCGATCGCGGCCGGCCCGAGACCGGCCACGACCTCCTCGGCATCGCCCAACTGCGGGACCCAGGAAGCCGGTACGAACGAGGTCAACTCCACCGTATCGAGCCCGGCACCCAGCAGCCGTTGCACGAACTCAACCTTGAGCGCGGCCGGCAGCGCCGCCAACTCGTTTTGCAACCCATCGCGAGGCCCCACCTCATAAATGGTCACTCGGGACGGCATACCCACACGCGGCTGAACCATTGGTAGCAACGACATGTCCCCACCCTGCCATTTTGCCCGTGCCATTTCGCTGATCTTTGGTGCTCGACCCGGCGACGGTGGACCGACCTACCCGATGCTGCCGCTGTCGATGACGTCTGCCTTGGTGGTGCAATGCAGACGTCGAGCAACGCGGCAGACGACACGGGAATCTCCACGACGGCCGAATGTTGTCGGACATTCCTGGGTATGTGGCCGGGCCGAGCGTGTTAACGTCGCTCGCTTCGACAACTCAAGGGGAAACATGACGCACAGGTTTCGGAGGCGGGTGGCTCGGGTCGCCGTCACAGTCGTGGCCGTGGCTGCCTTAGCCGCGTGCAGCGGGAGCAGCGACGAAGAGGCCGATACTGCCTCGCAAACCGCGGGTGATGCTGCGGCAGCGACGAGCGCCGGTCCCGGTGCTGGCGACACGCCGCAGGCTGACCTCGCCGGCCTTCCCGATGTTGTCGCCACGGTCAATGGCGAGGACATCGACCAGGAGGAGTTCGTCAGTGCCTATCAGCCACAGTTCGATCAGGCCGCGGCCCAAGCCCAACAGGCGGGTAGCGACGTCGAGCAGGGCGAACTGAAGCAGCAGACCCTCGACTTCATGGTCAACAACCTGCTCCTGCGCCAGGCTGCTGACGAGGCCGGAGTCGAGATCGCCGCTGCCGAAGTCGACGCAGACATTGCGGAATTGGCTACGAGCAACGGTGCGGCTTCAACCGCCGACTTCTTCACCGCGCTGGAGGAGCAGGGCTTCTCCGAGGACGAGGTGCGTGCAGAAGTTGAGAATCAGTTGAAGATCGAGAAGTACCTCACCGACACATCCGACGTGGAGCAACCGAGCGGGGACGACATTCGCGCCCTGTATGACGAGCTGTCAGCTCAGCAGGAAGCCTCGGGTGAGGACAGCACGGACGCAGCCGCCCCAACCATCCCGCCCTTCGATGAGGTCCAGGCCGAGTTGGAGCAGCAGTTGCTCAGCGAGGCCCAGTCCGAAGCAGTCGACGGCATCCTGAGTGACCTGCGCGGCGACGCGGACATCACCAGCAACCTCTGAGCCGAATCACCCGCCGCACGGCGAACGGGCAGAGACCTCGGCGGTTAGTAGGGGCGTAGCGCGATCGCGGTGGCCATTGCCGCAGAGGCTGCCTCCTCGCCCTTGTCCTCCACGGAGCCTTCCAGCCCCGCCCGATCCAACGCCTGCTGCTCGGTGTCACAGGTCAGCACGCCGAAGCCGACCGGCAGCCCGGTCTGCACGCTGACCTCAGTCAAACCCATGGTGGCGGCCTGGCACACGTAGTCGAAGTGCGGCGTCCCCCCACGGATCACCACCCCAAGGGCAACGATCGCGTCGAACTTGCCAGAGCGAGCGAGCCGCATACAGGCCACCGGCAACTCGAAACTGCCCGGCACTCGTAGTTCATCGACCCGCGCCACGCCGGCCTGTTCCACAGCCCGTGCGGCCCCAGCCCGCAGACCATCCATGACCTGGGTGTGCCACGAAGCGGACACCACGGCCACCCGCAAGCCCGTGCCGTCGACGCGCACCGTGGGTGCTCCGGAACCGCTCATGACGTTCTCCTCATTGATGCTGACGGGGATGGCTGCGCCGCACGGTAGGCGACGAGTTCGGCGACGGTCAACACCGGCAATCCGTGGGTGTGGCCCAAGGCTCGCACGGCGTCCCCGCGCAGCATCTCGCCCTCGTCGTCCACCAACTCAGCGATGGCTGCGACCGGCGTGAGGTCAGCCAGCTGACACAACTCGACGGCCGACTCGGTGTGGCCGGGGCGCGCCAACACGCCACCGGTGCGCGCGCGCAATGGCACCACGTGGCCCGGCCGGATGAGGTCGCTGGCCATCGAGCGCGCATCGCCCAAGACCCCAATCGTGCGAGCCCGGTCGGTCGCGCTGATCCCGGTCGTGACGCCGACGGCCGCGTCCACGGTGATGGCGTATGCCGTCCGGAACGGGTCTTCGTTGTCCCGGACCATCAGCGGCAGGTCCAAGCGGTCGGCCCAGGTGTGCGGCATGGGCGCGCAGATATATCCAGAGGTATGCCGCACGGTCCAGCCCATCCAAGCCGGGGTGATCCTCTGAGCGGCAAGGATGACGTCACCCTCGTTTTCGCGGTGCGCATCATCCAGCACCAGCACGGGTCGACCGACCCGCAGCGCGTCGAGGGCGGCAGCGATCACGGACCCGTCGTCACTCATCGCGCGCTCCGCTCATCAGCCGCTCGACGTATTTGGCGAGCACATCGACTTCGACGTTCACCCGTTCGCCGACGGCCCGCTGGCCCAAGGTCGTCATCTCCAGCGTGGTGGGGATCAGCGACACTGAGAACGTCGAGAAACTCGCCAACATCCCGTTGTCCCCGCTCTTTGCGTCGACCAGGTCGCTGACAGTGAGCGAGACGCCATCGAGGGTGATGGAGCCCTTATGCACGACGTAGCGGGCGATCTCCTTCGGCAACTCGAAGGTCAAGACCTCCCACTTCTCTCCGGGCTCACGGTGGAGCAGTCGCGACGTGGTGTCGACGTGCCCTTGCACCACGTGTCCGCCGAAGCGCCCGTCGCTGCGCATGGCATGTTCGAGATTGACCTGCCCGCCGACGCAGAGGTCGCCGATGCTGCTGCGATTCAACGTCTCGTCCATGACGTCCAGGCTGAACTCGCCGCTTGCAGTCTGAGAGTGGGCGAAGTCGGTCACGGTGAGGCAGACCCCGTTGACGCTGATCGAGTCTCCGTGGCCGATGTCGGCGGTGACGACGGCACCACGGATGCGAACCCTGGCCGAGTCGGCCAGATGGTCGATAGCCACGACCTCGCCCAACTCTTCGACAATTCCGGTGAACACGGTTGCTCAGTCCTCCTGCGGGGTGGGGCGGGGGTGTGCGGTGATGCGAACGTCGGGGCCGATCTGGGTGACCTCGGTGATATCCAGACGGGCGGTGTCGACCATGGTGGTGATACCGAGATCACCGACGGCAGCGGCCCCGGATCCGAGCAGGGCGGGCGCGAGATAGGCCACGACTTCCTCGACGCACCCGGCTCGCCACATCGCTGAGGCCAGCCTCGGCCCACCTTCGAGCAGCACTCGCCGCACTCCGGCGGTATGCAGTTCGCTCAGCGCCTCGGCGACGTCGCCGGTGCGCAACTGACATGGGGGCAACACCGCCTGCCCGTCGCCAACGTCATCGTGGCTGTAGGCGTGGATCCGGGCCTGCGCTGGGAGGTCCCGGCGACCTACGACGACGCGCAGCGGCTGGTCGGCATACAGCGAGCCGTCCTCGTGGCGCGCCGTCAGGGTGGGGTCATCGGCCAGCGCGGTTCCGGTGCCGATCATGAT
>JBGTGC010000177.1:0-3880 GCA_041746935.1 Dermatophilaceae bacterium | reverse complement strand
CGACGAGTCAGGGAGCGCGGCTGACGACGCCGGAAGCGGGGACGAAAGCGCCGCCGAGCAGGCCGCCAGCGGCGAAGGCGCCAGCGTCACCATCAATGGCAACGAGGCGTTGACCTGGGGCGATGGTCCGTATGGGGTGGTGTGGGCTCACGGTGCCGCGTTCGACGCCGCCAGTTGGCAGGACCAGGCCACCGAGATCGCCGACATTGGCGCGACGGTCGTTGCGGTCGAAGACATCAGCCCCGAGGGTATCGAGGACGCCGTGACCTACCTGCAGGACGAAGGCATTAGCGACGTCGCGCTGGTCGGGGGAAGCGCCGGGGCCGACGGCATACTCGACCTCGCCAGCAGCCAGCCGGATCTGCCCGATCAACTGATCCTGCTCTCCCCGAACAGCCCGGTCGACGGGCTCGGCGAGGAGCCCAAACTGTTCATCGCCAGCGAGGACGAGTCGGTGGCTGACGTCTCCACCGAACTGGCCGATACCGCCCCCGGCGACAACAACGAGGCCACCCTGTTGCCCGGCTCGGCTCACGCGCAAAACATCTTCGACACCGACCAAGCCCAACCGGTCCTGGACATGATGCTCGAGCGCCTCCAAGAGTTCGCCGACGCCTGATCCGCGGCGTCCCTATCTCAAGACCCGCCATGTTGGCAGCATGTTGCTATGCTCGTTGCATGTCCCATGTCCAGGTCAGGAACGTGCCGGAGGATCTGCACCGCCGGTTGAAGGCCCGCGCTGCCCTCGAAGGAACTACCGTCTCCAATTTGGTGCTGAGCGAGATCGAGCGACTCATGGAGCGCCCTTCCAAGACCGAGGTGCTGGCGCGCATCGCCGGCCGAGAGCCCGTGTCCCTCTCAGAGTCGGCCGCTGACGCGATCCGCGCCGAGCGCGCCGATCGGTGATCGTCCTCGACGCCTCCGCCGCCGTAGACCTGTTGCTCTCCCAGCCCTGGGCCGCCCGAATCGCTCAGCTGGTGAGTCAGGATGAGGTGCACACCGTGGACCTCGCGTTCGTGGAGGTGGTGAGCACTTTGCGCCGCTGGGAGCTCAGGGGCGACCTATCACCCGCACGAGCTGAGCAGGCCGTAAAGGACCTATTCGATCTCCCGATCGAGTCGCACGGGGTCGAGGTGCTGGCTCGGCGAACATGGCCGTTGCGGTCCTCGGTGACCACCGCTGACGCCGTCTACGTCCTCCTCGCGCGCTCGCTCGAAGCGCAGTTGGTAACCACCGACCACCGGCTCGCCCGCACTGCCCCGCGATGGTGCTCAGTGGCCGACCTCGCGTCTACCTGAACGTCTCGATACTCCAAGAAGGACGCTTCCGCGGTGGCGGCCAAGGTTGGCGGCGGACGGCATACGGTGAGTCATGCGCCAAACCCGTGACCTATGACGAATATGTCGACGCCGAGTTGTGACCGAGCGAGCCGCCAGCGGACTAGCCATGGCACTCCCCTCGTGAACATTGTGACGGCATACCCCGCTCGGTGACCTAGCATCCACAGATGACCTCCACCGCGCGGCGCGTCGCGCCGGTCCTGCTCGCCTGCGCACTCCTTGCGGGGTGCGGCGGCTCCGAAGACAGCGCCGGGACTGCGGCTGACGACACCGGCAGCGGCGACGAAAGTGCCACCGAGCAAGCCGGCAGCGGTGAGGGCACCAGCGTCACCATCAACGGCAACGAGGCGTTGAGCTGGGGCGATGGTTCGTATGGAGTGGTGTTGGCTCACGGTGCCGCGTTCGACGCCGCGAGTTGGCAGGACCAGGCCACCGAGATCGCCCACATCGGCGCGACCGTCATCGCGGTCGAAGACATCAGCCCCGAGGGCATCGAGGACGCGGTGACCTACCTGCAGGACGAGGGCATCAGCGACGTGGCGCTGGTCGGGGGAAGCGCCGGAGCTGACGGCATACTCGACCTCGCCAGCAACCAGCCAGATCTGCCCGATCAACTGATCCTGCTCTCCCCGAACAGCCCGGTCGACGGGCTCGGCGAGGAGCCCAAGTTGTTCATCGCCAGCGAGGACGAGTCGGTGGCCGACGTCTCCACCGAACTGGCCGACGCCGCCCCCGGCGACAACAATGTGGCCACCCTGTTGCCGGGCTCGGCTCACGCGCAAAACATCTTCGACACCGACCAAGCCCAACCGGTCCTGGACATGATGCTCGAGCGCCTCCAAGAGTTTGCCGACGACTGATCGACCACATGACCGATAAGCGCTCCCGTGGCGCGTTGGCACCGTGCATCGGCGAGCACATCGGTCGTTGGTGGCGCGAAAGACGGAGCACAGGACTGACACACCAACGCCCGACCGGTTAGCGTCTGGGGTATGACGCTCCCTCGGCCTGACATCGACCCTGACGGACTGCTGGAATACTCCGTCGTCTTCACCGACCTCTCGCTCAATCACATGTCGAAGCGCTTCGTCGGCGTGATGCAGCAGCTCAGCGAGGTGCTCACCTCGGCATACCACGCCGAGTCGGTCGCCATCGTGCCCGGCGGTGGGACGTACGGGATGGAAGCGGTCGCGCGCCAGCTGGCCACCGGACGGCGCGTGCTGGTCGTGCGCAACGGCTTCTTCTCCTACCGGTGGTCCCAGATCCTCGAGATGGGCGGCATCACCGACGACGTCACGGTGCTGACCGCCCGGCCGCAGACCGACACGAAGCATGCCGCGTGGACCCCGGCTCCTATCGACGAGGTCGTGGCGACCATCGCCGAACATCGACCCGAGGTCGTGTTCGCCCCGCACGTCGAGACCTCGGCCGGCATCGTGCTCACCGATGACTACCTGCGCGCCGTCGCCCACGCCACACACGAGGCCGGGGGGCTGTTCGTCCTGGACTGCATCGCCTCCGGCGCCCTGTGGGTCGACATGGACGACCACGGGGTCGACGTGCTGATCACCGCCCCGCAGAAGGGGTGGAGCGGCAGCCCCGGCGCCGCATACGTGCTGGTCAACGAGCGCGCCCGTGCGGCAATCCAGGAGACGACGTCGACCAGCTTCTCTGCCGACCTCAAGCGGTGGCTGGCCATCGCCGAGGGGTATGTCGAGGGCCAGCACGCCTATCACGCGACCATGCCGACCGACACCCTCGCCCATAACCTCGAGGTCATGCTGCATGCCCAGCGTCGCGGGTTGCCGTGCCTGCGGGACGCGCAGATCGGGCTGGGTGGGGCGGTGCGGGCGATGCTGGGCGAGCACGGGTTCGCCTCGGTGGCCGCGGAGGAGTATGCGGCGTCCAGCGTGGTCGTGGTCCACACTGACGACCCCGAGCTGAAGTCCGGGGCCAAGTTCGCTCAGGCCGGGCTGCAGATCGCCGGTGGCGTCCCGCTGATGTGCGGTGAATCCGACGACTGGTCGACCTTCCGCTTGGGCCTCTTCGGGCTCGACAAACTGGCCGACGTCGACGGCACCTGCACACGGCTGTGCGAGGGCCTCGACCGCGCGCTCTCCAGCTGAGCCTCCTCGGGTAGCGCGCCAGCTCGGGATCGGGAGACCGCGGCTACCCGCAGACGACGCGAATCAGACGAACGCGCACGCCTGCCCTCTCGGACATCTCCGCAGGTCACCAAATCTTGGCCAAGGTTTAGCAGATCCGGTCTGCTGAGCCCCTTCCAGGAGGGACTGGCAGACATCCTGGTGGCAACCCAAGGAGCTTCCTATGTTGCGTGCCGTCATCTCTGCCGTCGTGTCCCTTCTCGTCGTGTCCGCGGCACCGGGCAGTGCTGCTGCCGTCGGCATCGACCATGACGACGACACCGCGCGTGCCGCGAGCGCTGCAAACCCCACCGTCGACCGGGTCGCCGGCACCAACCGGTTCGGCACCGCCAGCGACGTCGCGCGAGCGTGGGGCGGGCCGGTGGACCTGGTGTA
>JBGTGC010000176.1:0-4745 GCA_041746935.1 Dermatophilaceae bacterium | reverse complement strand
TGTTCCACGGGCGCGGCGGATCAGTCGGTCGTGGTGGCGGCCCGACGTATGAGGCGATCTTGGCTCAGCCGTACGGCGTCCTGGAGGGCGAGATCAAGTTCACCGAGCAGGGTGAAGTGATCTCCGACAAGTACTCGCTGCAGGCTTTGGCTCACGAGAACTTGGAGCTGTCGCTGGCGGCAGTGCTCCGGGCGAGCACGCTGCATACTGAGCCGCGTAACCCTGCTGAGCAGATCGCGCAGTGGGACGAGGTGATGAACGTGGCCAGCGATGCCGCGTTTGCCGCCTATCGGACCTTGATCGATGACCCCGACCTGCCAGCCTACTTCGTGGCGGCCACCCCAGTCGACCAGCTCGGGGCGTTGAACATCGGGTCGCGGCCCAGCAAGCGGCCGGACTCCGATCAGGGTTTGGATGGCCTGCGGGCTATCCCATGGGTGTTCGGGTGGACGCAGACCCGGCAGATTGTGCCCGGATGGTTCGGTATGGGGTCGGGCCTGAAGGCTGCCCGCGAAGCCGGTCACGGTGACGCGTTGGAAGCGATGTTGGCCGAATGGCAGTTCTTCGGCGCCCTCATCTCCAACGTCGAGATGACCGTCACCAAGACTGATCTCGACATCGCCGCGCACTACGTGGACACGTTGGTGCCGGCAGAGTTGAGGCACATTTTCGACGTGATCCGTGCTGAGTTCGAGCTAACGCTGAGCGAGTTGCAGCGGCTCACCGGACTGGACGACGTGTTGGACGACCAGCCGACGTTGCAGCGTTCGCTGGCGGTGCGCGACCAATACCTCGACCCGATTTCGTATCTGCAGGTCGAGTTGCTGCGCCGGCTGCGGGTCAGCGACGAAGTGGCCGACGAACGCCAACTGCAGCGGGCCCTATTGATCACGGTCAACGGCGTCTCGGCGGGACTGCGCAACACCGGCTGATTCGCGCCTCAGGCCGCAGGAGAGAATAGGCGGATGCCTGAAGGCCACACCATCCACAAACTTGCCCGCGATCTCGGGGACGCCTTCATCGGGACCACCCCGATGGTGAGCAGTCCGCAACTGCGCTTCGCCGAGGGCGCGGCGCTGCTTGATGGGCAACTCGTGGAGCGCTCGGATGCCTGGGGCAAGCACCTGTTCGTGGACTTCGGCGCTGATTTGCGGCTCCACGTGCACCTCGGGCTGATCGGCAAGTTCTCGGTGAATTCGATTCCGGAGGGGGAGTCGGTGCCGCCAGTGCGCGGCCAGGTCAGACTGCGGATGGAAACCGAGACCCAGGTGGCGGACTTGCGCGGCCCGATCATCTGCTCGGTGCTCACGCCCGATGAGGTAGCTGCCGTCGTGGCTCGTCAAGGGCCGGACCCGCTGCGGGCCGGTGAAGCTGATCCCGATCGCGCCTGGGCGATGATCCACCGCTCCAAACGGAGCATCGCCGAGCTGCTGATGGATCAGAAGGTGCTGGCCGGAGTCGGCAACGTCTACCGCAGTGAAGTGCTCTTTCGGCACCGGGTGGGGCCGAAGTTTGCGGGCAACCGGATCAAACGGCATACCTGGCAGGCGATGTGGGACGACCTGGTGATGCTGATGCCCATCGGGGTATTCACGGGCCGGATCATCACCCACGAGGATCAAGTCACCAAGGTGTTGCATCAGGTGGCGTTGGACCTACCCGCGCGGCCCGGTCGGCGTACGTACTACGCCTACAAGCGCACCGGCCAGCCTTGTTTGCGGTGTGGCTCCACCATCAGGACCGCGGTGGTGGCGGGTCGCAACCTGTTCTGGTGCGCCAACTGCCAGCGCCGCACCTAGCGCTCGCAACCACCCGGCACACCCAGATAGTGGCTGCGCTCTCCGTTCCGCCGGGCACCCAAACATGCAAAAGTCCCGAGCCGCGAGCATCCCTGCCGGTGAAGCAGACTTTTGCATGTCTGAGCGCCCATGCGAGGTGCCTACCTTGGCCAAGGAGTGTTCGACGGGGCCTCGACGTGTACCATAAGTCGTACAATTCTAAGGCGGAGGCACCTATGGCAATTACAGCGAGCGAAGCACGGAAGACCTTGTTTCCGCTGATTGAACAGGTCAACGACGATCACACCGTGGTCGAAATCACGTCGAAGCGCGGCAACGCGGTGTTGTTGTCGGTCGCCGAGTATGAGGGGTTGCAGGAGACCGCCTACCTGTTCCGTTCCCCAGAGAACGCTCGCCGATTGCTTGCGGCGGATGCCAGCCTTCGTGCGGGTCAGGGGGCAGAGCACGAGCTCGATCGCGAGTGAACGTCGTCTTCGCGCCGCAGGCGTGGGATGACTATCGCTACTGGCAAACGCAAGATCGCACGACGCTAAAGCGCATCAACAGGCTCATTGACGACATGTGTCGGAACCTCTACGAAGGGATCGGCAAACCCGAACGGCTCCGGTATGGCGTGCAGGCCTGGTCTCGAAGGATCAGCGACGAGCACCGGATCGTCTACCGAGTCGAGGGCAACAACCTGTTGATTCTGCAGGCGCGGTATCACTACGAGCGCTGAGCGCCCACGTCACAGGGATATCGTTCGAGTCCAGCGATGAGGACGGCGATGTCTCAATGTCCTAATCATCGGGACACGGACTCCTCTTGGCCCAGAAAGTCGTTCGGTCAGCGCAGGGTGCTGACTTCGACCTGCGGGACATGCGCGTGGACAGCGACCTAAAAGGCCACAGGGTCGAGGCCAGGGACGACTCGTTCCCAAGACCCGCCGACCTCTGGCTGGTGGGGATCGATGATGCGACCAGTGACCCACGCGGGCAAGGGGGCATCGGCTCGTAACCACACGCGGATGTTTTCTTCTGCCGGAGGGAGCTCCACTCGATGGATCGTGTGCCACGGGGACTGTGCTCGGCGAGAGTCCCGTCGCGAGCTCCCCCGCCGCGTGGTCATGCCAATCCCTACCGGACCGACGACGACGCCTTTCCATGCGCGGAAGGCACTGGGGCCGAAGAACACGAGGGCGATCGCGACGGCCAGGCCCGCCAATCCCTAATTGCCCCGAGTCACGCCCACGAACCCGGCGAAACCCCAGTTCCGAGGAGCCCAAGGCCAGTTGCCGCACAGCATCACCGGTATTACGAACAACGTATTGACCTGGCAGCCGGGTCATGGCAGATCTACGGCTACTGCCAGCGGATTGCCACCCCGATGACGACGACCCCAATAACGAAGAACAGCAATCCGAGGATGATGAATCACACCCACATACTGCCCCCGCTCACTAATCCGATCCCTAACTCGACAGTGGTCGGGTTCCGCGGGTCATAGCGCACTGGAACGACCTGACCCTGTTTGGCGGGCGCGGGACTGGATCCGTATGACGCCTCCGAGTCAACGATCCGTCCGTCAGGCAAGGTGTAGCGAAGCAGTGGGTGGTAGGTCCCTCTGGAGACACTATGAGACGGGGTTTGTCGGTATCTCAAGTCCAACACCTGAGCCTGGGTCGTCACCGAGGTGGCCAGGAATCGCTTCGAGGATTGCCCCAGTTTGCGGCCCGTGAACGCAAAGGTGGCACCCACCAACGCGAGGATCGCCCCGATCGGGAGCGGGGTGGTCGCCAATCCGTCGGTCAAGGGTCCAAACTTTCCGCGTGCGGGGGAGGTCACCCAAACATGCAAAACCCCTTCAACCCGCGCATGCGTGCACGTGAAGCAAAGTTTTGCATGTTTGAGGGCTCGGGCAAGGCTCAGCGGTTGAAGGCTTCGACGCGCAGCGTGTAGTCACCCACGTCGGGGTCATCGGCCGACCCCAGGATCATCTGGAGCAGCTTGCGCGGAGTGGGGTAATCCGGTCCGAGCGCCTCCAGGTATTCGCGGTGCGCCTCCAACGAAGCCACGCCGTCATCGAAGGTGTCGCTGACGTCCACGGTGTGCGTGGAGTGCACCGAGTTGGCGAAGCACAACAACTTCACCCCCGACCACGGGTCCAGGCCCTCATCCATCAGGTCGGGGAAGAGCCAGCGGTTCCCCGCGTCCGCGCAGGCATCGAGCGTGGCCAACCCCACGGCGCGGTGATCGGCCTGGTTCAGCCCGCCCCCGGCGAACGTCTCGCGGTGGGTCAACGCGAAGACTGCGTCGGGCTGGGTGCGCCGGATAGCGGCCGCGATCGTCCGACGCAGTGGAAGTCCGTATTCCACCGAGCCATCCGGCATACCCAAGAACACGACCTCTTCCACCCCCACGTGAGCGGCACCATCACGCTCTTCTTGCTCGCGCAACGGACCCGCTTCGACCGGGGGTATGCCGTCAATGCCTGCCTCGCCACTGGTCGCCAGGAGGTAGGTGACGGTCTTGCCCTGCTTGGTCCAGCGGGCCACTGCGGCGGCCAGACCGTATTCGAGGTCATCGGGGTGCGCGGCAACGCATAGTGCGGTTTCCCAGTCTTCGTTCAGGATGTCTAGAGTCATGCCCCACAGCCTCGCACGCCCCTCTCGCGACCCCCAGCCACTTACGTGACGTCCAGCGCTTCATACGACGCCGGATGTGGGACTACGTGGCTGGGGGTGGGGATTATGGGAGAAGTGATCAGCGCTGGTAGATTACGTGTTGCCGTCTGAACGGCCGCGGATTGAGAGTGCCCTGGTGGAAATGCCCAGGCGCGCCGCGCAACGAGATCACGAGGAGACTGCATTGCCGCTAGATATTGCTGTGAAGAAGACCATCATGGAGGAATACGGCACGAGCGAGGGCGACACCGGCTCTCCCGAGGTTCAGGTTGCACTGCTGACCC
>JBGTGC010000175.1:0-14779 GCA_041746935.1 Dermatophilaceae bacterium | reverse complement strand
CGTCGTCCTGGCCGCCGGCGCAGGCGGGTTGCTGTGGTTTGTCGGGTCGCTGCCCCGTGACCCACTGATCGCCGCCGCCGTAGTCCTCGCCGTTGCGGCCAACCTCACCTTGCTGTGGTGGTCCAAGAGCGACATGCCGGCCCCGGCCGAAACTGCCTCCTGGTATGCCGTCCGCCGCGACGACACGTCCGTACCGCCAGCGTTGGACTACCGACTGATCCGGCTGCGGCGCGACCTCCGCGATGCCCTCGAACGCTCCGATCGGGAGGACCTCGTGCACCCACTGATCAGCTCCCTGGCCCGAGATCGGCTCCTGGAACGCCACGGGGTCGATCTGCATACCGAGCCCGAGCTCGCCCGAGCCCACCTCTCACCTGAGCTGCTGACCTACCTTGCCCACCCGCCGAAAACCACCGCCAAAGCAAACTTCACGCAGATCTCCCATGCGTTGACCGGGATCGAGGAACTATGACAAGCACCGACCAGCCCATCACTCTCACCGAGGTGTCCGACCAAGCCCGGGCCGTGCTGGACCGCGTCGAGTTGGCCGTCGTGGGCAAACGGGAAGCCTTGACGTTGGTGTTGACCTCGATCCTGGCTCGCGGCCACGTGTTGCTGGAGGACTATCCCGGTTTGGGCAAGACGCTGGCCGCCCGGTCGTTCGCCCAAGCCCTCGGACTGGACTTCACCCGGGCTCAGTTCACGCCCGACCTGCTGCCGGCCGACCTCACCGGCGCCTACGTCTACGACCAACGGACCTCGGAGTTCGACTTCCGAGAGGGTCCCCTGTTCACCGGCATGCTGCTGGCGGACGAGATCAACCGCACCCCACCCAAGACCCAGTCGGCCCTGCTGGAGGCCATGCAGGAGCATCAGGTCACCGTCGAGGGCCGCACTTTTGCTCTCCCGCAGCCCTTCCACGTGTTGGCCACGGCGAACCCGGTCGAATACGAGGGCACCTATCCGCTGCCCGAGGCCCAGCTCGACCGGTTCTTGATGCGAGTTTCCTTCGGTTATCCCACCGAAGACGAAGAGATCGACGTGCTGCGTCGCCGAGTCACCCGGCGCACCGAAGACCAGCACCTGGATCCGGTCACCGACGCCGATGGGTTGCTGGCGATCCAGCGGGCCATCGAGACGGTGGAGATCGAGGACGAGATCAGTAGGTATTGCGTCCAACTGGTCAGCGCCACCCGACGACACCCCTCCGTGCAGGTCGGATCCTCACCGCGCGGCTCGCTGGCGCTGATGCTGACGGCACGCGCGTATGCCGTGGTCAGCGGGCGTGATTATGTGACCCCTGAGGATGTGAAGGCCGTGGCCCACGCGGCCCTGGACCACCGGATCTCGATCAAGCCGGAGTTGTGGATGTCCACCGACGGCGGCCCCAGCGTGGTCCAGGCGGCGTTGGCTCAGGTGGCGGTGCCGCCAGCCCGTGACCAACGCGCGTCCTCGCCTGCATCGTGAGTCGATCCGTGGCCGATCGAGAGCGGTGGAGCATGACGTACGCCCATGCTCGCGCGTTCCTGGTCGCCGGGTTCGGCCTCGTCGCCGCAGTGTTGCTCCGGCGTCCCGACCTCATTGTGCTGGTCATCCCGTTCGCGCTGGTCGCCGGTTGGGGGGCATTGACCCGTCCGCGCGACCTGCCAAAAGCCGCGCTGCGGCAGTCGCACCTGATGATGCGCGAGGGGGACACGGCATACCTGGCCATGGAGGTCACGTCCGTCCCGGGGCAGGACTTCAGCGCCGGGTCCGTCGCCACATCGGTGTATGTCGAGGCCCCTGGGGGCAGGAACGCACGAGTGAGCGCCACTCCCGACCCCGGCACCACCCTCACCTCCAGCGTGGCCCTGCGAGCGACCCGGTGGGGCCGGCGGCGGCTGGGCCCGGTCGTGATCGGCGGTGCCAGCTCGTGGGGTGCCTTCCGCTACGGCCCCTTGCCGCTCGACGCACTGCAGGTAACCGTGGTGCCGCAACCCGCCGTCTTCGACTCCTCAGGGCCCGCCCCCTCGCCGCGCGGTCTCATCGGACGGCACCGCTCGACCCGAACCGGAGATGGCAGCGAGTTCGCCACCATCCGACCGTTTCAGTGGGGTGACCGGCTCAAACGGATCCACTGGGCACGCTCACTACGCTCCGGCGAGCTGCACGTCAGCACCACGTATGCCGACCAGGACACCCACGTCGCGGTGCTGCTCGATGCCCACTACGACCTTGGCCGATCCGAGGGGGTCGATGGACGCCCCTCGAGTCTGGATCAATCCGTGCGCGCCGCTGCCGCCGTGTCCGAGCACTTCTTGCACCACGGCGACCGGGTGAGCCTGCGCGTGCTGTCCCACCGCGCACCGATGGCGGTGCCTCCTGGCACCGGGCGTCGACACGGCGTGCGCATCTTGGACACGTTGGCACGCGTGGTGCCGGGCCCACCGATGGATAGGCAAATGCCTACCCTTCGGTTGCGTCCAGGCGCCTTGGTGGTGGTGGTCTCGGCCATGGTCTCCCCCGACGCGGCGACGTCGGCTGCGATGCTGGCCCGTGCTGGCTTCTCTGTGGTGATGATCGACACCCTCCAGAACAACGTGCAGCCCGAGGACGACGAACGATTGGCGCTCTTGGCGTGGCGGCTGCGGATGATCGAGCGCGACCACGAGATCGCTCAGATCGCGCGTCGGGGTGTCCCCGTCGTGCCGTGGGTCGGGCCCGGAAGTTTGGACGGGGTCCTGCGCCAGATGGGACGGCAACGTCGATGAGCGCCCTCACTGTGCTCAATCGTGACGTGATCACGATGAGTCGAACCCACCTGGGGGCGCGTGCAGCGACCTTCACGGCCGGGGTGGCCTTTGTCGCGGCCCTGGGGGCTGCAGCTAACCTTGACGCGCTGCCCGCGGTGGCCATGGTGGCCGTGGTCCTGATGGCGGCCTGGCACCCTCACACGCTCTTGCCTCTCATCGCTATCGGGTTCATGCTGGTGAACTGGCTCGCTATCGTGCCGGCCGCATGGAGCGCCTGGACGGTGCTGGCAGCCCTGAGCCTGTTGGTCTTTCATGCCGGTGCCGCCGTGTGTGCGGCGGTGCCCGCTCAGGCTCCGCTGCCCGCTTCGGTGTGGGCCTCGACCGGCCAACGCGTCGGCGTTGTCGCAGCCGTCACCGTCGTCGTGTGGGTGATGGCAGCGATCATCGAAGGGGTCGATACCGGCTCAGGGATCGTGCCAGCCATGGTCGCGTTCGGGGTGCTAAGCCTGGTGCTCGCCGCCCACTATCGCCTGTTCGTGAAGTCTCAGGCAGACTCTTTGCGCTGATTCCTTTTGCGGGGTCGGGCTTGCACTTCGCGGCGCACGATGGTGGGGTTCACGTTGTCCAGGACGACCTCGCGAGTGATCACCACGCGGGCGATGTCTTCCTCCGACGGCACGTCGAACATGACGGGCAGTAGCACCTCTTCGAGGATGGCGCGCAGGCCGCGAGCGCCGGTGCCCCGCAGCAGGGCTTGCTCGGCAATCGCACCGACCGCTTCGTCATCGAACTCCAACTCGACGCCGTCGATGTCGAACATCCGCTGGTACTGCTTGATGAGCGCGTTGCGGGGCTCGGTCAGGATGTTGACCAAAGCGTCGCGGTCCAGCGGGGACACAGTGGTGATGACCGGAAGGCGTCCGATGAACTCGGGGATCAGACCGAACTTCATCAGATCTTCGGGCAACACGTTCTCGTAGTGCTCGTTCGCGTCCTTCGCGGAATGCAACTCCGCGCCGAAGCCCAAACCCTGCTTGCCTGCGCGCGCCTCGATGATCTTTTCGAGGCCAGCGAAGGCACCACCGAGGATGAACAGGACGTTGCCGGTGTCAATTTGGATGAACTCTTGGTGGGGGTGCTTGCGACCACCCTGCGGCGGCACCGACGCTGTCGTGCCCTCCAGGATCTTCAGCAGGGCCTGCTGGACGCCCTCCCCCGACACATCGCGAGTGATCGACGGGTTCTCGCTCTTGCGGGCGATCTTGTCGATCTCATCGATGTAGATGATGCCGCTCTCGGCCCGCTTGACGTCGAAGTCCGCCGCCTGGATCAACTTGAGCAGGATGTTCTCGACATCCTCACCGACGTAGCCCGCCTCGGTGAGCGCCGTGGCGTCGGCGATCGCGAACGGCACGTTCAGCATCCGAGCGAGGGTCTGTGCCAGATAGGTCTTGCCGCAGCCGGTCGGGCCGATCAGCAAGATGTTGGACTTGGCGATCTCGACGGCATCATCGCCCTTGCGTCCTTCGCCAGCTTGGATCCGCTTGTAGTGGTTGTAGACCGCGACCGCCAGAGCCCTCTTGGCGGGGTCCTGGCCCACGACATACTGCTCGAGGAAGTCGTTGATCTCCCGAGGCTTGGGCAGTTGTCCCAGACCGAGGTCGGTGGTCTCGGCCAACTCCTCCTCGATGATCTCGTTGCACAGGTCGATGCACTCGTCGCAGATGTAGACCCCCGGCCCGGCAATGAGCTTCTTGACCTGCTTCTGGCTCTTGCCACAAAAAGAGCACTTCAGCAGTTCGCTGCTCTCACCCATGCGTGCCACGCCGCATCCCTTCGCTGGACTGAAACGCCGTGCTCCCGACGCCTTGACCAGACGCTACCCCGCGCACCGAGCGGAAAACAGCCTTTTGCCCTGACCCTTGGCGTGTTCGTCGCGCGATTCGCTGTCAGCGCAACACCTCGCGGCAGGCCCTTTAAGCCGTCGAAGCATCACGACCCAAAAGAGCCATCACCTTCACCAGCGTGGGCGCATCGGCGTCGACATCGAGGGCAGGTTTGCAGATTCCGGGGGCATAGAGGGCCTCATCGAACCCCTCGAGGCCGGTGCCGATCTCGTCCAAATCGCCTTCACTGAGCGAGGCATCGCGACCCATGGCCTGCGCAATGTCCCAACGGTGGACCAGCATGTCCCAGCCGTAGAACTGTGCGATGGTCTCGCCTATCGTCGTGGGGCCGAAGTATCCGTTGTACTGGTGCTCGGCCACCTGCGGATCGTCGAGGAGACCGGCGACGTGGGCGGTATGCCGACTCCAGGCCTCGGTCCACTCCGCCGCAGCATCGAAGCTCCCTGGGTCGAGGTCTTGGCCGGTCAGGAAGTCTCGTTGGGTGGAGACCATGTGGTCGATGACGTCGGCAGCATCCCAGCCCTCACACGGGGAGGGGGCGCTCCAATCTGCGTCGCTGGCACCCGCGATGAGGGTCGCGACGGCGGCGGACTTGGCTCGATAGTCCTGCGCGCTGGAGGTGCTGTGAGCTGGGCTGATCGTCATGGTGTGCTCCTGGTGGGATGCGTCGGATGGGTCCATGAGGTGACGGTATGTCGGTGCCCCCGGACCAGGATTGTCATAATCCGACGTATGACCTCCGGCCAGCCGCCCACCGAACATCCGGTGGACCGCGCCCGGTTAACCCAGTTCGCTCCGTTTGCTCCGCCGGTGTATCGGTACGACCCGGCACCTCGGCATACGGAGTGGGTCCGGCACTATTGGGTGCCCGTGTGGGATCTGCCGGGCGACACAGCGGTGACCGAGCATGTTTTGCAGTATCCCTCGTGTCTGGTGGTCATCTCCGATACATATGCACGGTTCTACGGCGTAGTGGCCGGCCGGTCCACGGTTGAACTCCTCGGGCGAGGGTGGGCAGTCGGCATCATGCTCCAGCCCGGCGCAGGGGTTTCCACGTTCGGCCAATCCGATCTGAGCCACTTGGCGGATACATACTGCGACCTCGTGATGGTGCCGTCGATGGAGCCCGCTATCGCCAGGGTTCGAGCCGCGGTGACCGCTGACCCAACCTCGATCGATCACCATCGCCAGGCTATTGAGGGTCTGGAGGACCGGCTGGACACCTTGCCCGGCCTGACCCGCGAGGCGCAACAGGTCAGTGCCGTGGTCGCCATGGTGGAGTCCGATCCTGACCTGCGCACGGTGACCCAACTGTGCGACCGTTCCGGTTGGTCGCAGCGACAACTCCAGCGGGTGCTGAACCGCTATCTGGGACTCACCCCGAAATGGCTGATCCAGCGGCGTCGACTCCATGAGGCGACTGATCGGCTCAAGCACGAAACGACATCCCTAGCCGATCTCGCCAACGACCTCGGATACACCGACCAGGCCCACTTCACCAGGGACTTTCGCAAGGTCACGGGCTACTCCCCCGGCGCTTTCGCCCGCCACCATGCCCGCCCCTGATGCCTCAACAGTCCCTGCGGCGCGGTAGCGGGTAGAAAGCACCAACTCACCGAGGCGGACGTGCACACGGCGGCCCGTGAGGCCGGTCACGGCACACTCGACGGGCTCCGGGCCGTAATTTGCAGCAAGACGGTTCACTCGGCGTGATCAGTGACGAATCAATGGGCGATGGGGCCACCGTGTTGCCGTACGTGGAAGGAAAACCCAAAGCCAAAGTGCTACTGCCGTTTTCGCTAGTGACACGTCACCTGACGTTGTCATGATCGCCCCAAGCAGGCTGAGTCGTGCAAACGTTGCACCGCAACCGCGATGGCCTGTGCGCCAACGAGTCGGGGTCGGCGGCTTCTTGCCCGTCATAAAGATCACCGGCGGAGTCACCTCGACCGGGTTGCGTGGGTGCCTATCCTTGGTCCACAGACATATCAGAGGTGAAGGAGTCGTATGTCGGCCGCTCTCGACGGCATCCTGGTCGCCGACTTCAGTCGGGTCCTTGCGGGGCCGCTGTGCACCATGAACCTGGCAGACCTCGGGGCGACCGTGATCAAGGTGGAGCGTCCGGTGGTCGGTGACGACACCCGAGGTTGGGGTCCTCCGTGGTCTTCCACTAACGCGGCGTCTGCCTCACAGTCGTCCACCTACTTCGAGAGCATCAACCGCGGCAAGCGGAGTCTGACGCTGGACCTCACGCAGCCTCAGGACTGCGCGAGCGCCGTCGAGTTGGCCACCCGCGCCGACGTCGTCGTCGAGAACTTCCGCCCTGGAGCACTGGACCGCTTCGGTTTGGGCTACGAGCACGTGCGCGCGCTCAATCCGGGCGCGGTCTACGTCTCGATCACCGGCTTCGGCGGCGCGGGAGGGGCTGACCTGATGGGATATGACTTCCTGGTCCAAGCCCTCGGCGGACTGATGAGCGTGACCGGTGAAGCCGACGGCCCGCCCACCAAGGCCGGGGTCGCCGTAGTTGACGTGCTGACCGGCAAGGACGCGACGATAGGGGTGTTGGCGGCATTGACCGCTCGGGCCCGCTCAGGTCAGGGGTGCCACGTTGAGGTCAATCTCCTGTCGAGCCTGTTGGCGGCGATGGTCAACCAGGCTCAGAGCACCCTGCAGACCGGCACCGCGCCAGGTCGGATGGGCAACAGCCATCCCTCCATCACGCCGTACGAGACGTTGCGCTGCCGCGACGGCCTCCTTGCCGTCGCGTGCGGCAACGACCCTCAGTTCGTGCGGCTCGCGGGTGTCTTGGGCCGTCCAGACTTGGCAGCCGACGTCCGGTTCGCCACCAACGGTGCACGGGTGACCCACCGGGACGTGCTGATGCGGGCGTTGGAAACCCTGTTGGCCGCCGACGACGCGCAGTCCTGGCAGCGGCGTCTCACCGAGGCGCAGGTGCCGGCAGGAAGAGTCGGCGACCTTGCCGACGGCTTTGCCTTAGCGCAGCGGCTGGGCTTGCAACCCTGGACCGACGTCGGCACGCAGAAAAACCCTTGCCCTCAAGTCCGGCACCCCGTGACCTACGACACGGGGTTGACAGTGCCGCCGACCCGACCACCCCGGCTGGGCGAGGATGATGAAGAGGTCCGCGCCTGGTTGGCGCACCCACAGTCGCCCGATCTACCGCGCCGAGCCATGCGCATACCGACCTCAGAGAGGCCTTCATGAGCACCGATACCGACCCGGCCAAGAGCACCATGTCCGCTCGTCGCGACCCGATGGACCTGGCAGGCATCGATGACGTCCTCACCGAGGAAGAGAAGGCGATCCGCGCTGCCGTGCGGCACCTCTGCGCTGAGCACGTAGACCCGTTCGTGGCCGACTGGTTCGAATCCGGCGAGATGCCTGCGATTCGGGGACTCGCCAAGGAAATGGGCTCCCTGGGCCTCCTCGGGATGCACCTGGAGGGTTATGGCTGCGCGGGGATGAGCGCTGTCGACTACGGCCTGGCGTGCCTGGAACTTGAGGCAAGCGATTCGGGCGTCCGCTCGCTGGTCAGCGTGCAGGGCTCGCTGGCGATGTTCGCGCTGTGGCGGCACGGCAGCGAGGAGCATAAGCAGCAGTGGCTGTCGCAGATGGCGACCGGCGAGGCGATCGGGTGCTTCGGTCTCACCGAGGCCGATCACGGGTCGAACCCCGCAGATATGCGGACGCGAGCCCGGCGCGACGGCCACGATTGGGTCCTGGACGGCGCGAAGATGTGGATCACCAACGGCTCCATCGCCGACGTAGCCATCGTCTGGGCCCAGACCAGCGACGGCATCCGCGGCTTCGTCGTCCCCACCGACAGCCCCGGCTTCTCGGCACCGATGATCAAGCACAAGATGTCCCTGCGCGCGTCGGTGACCAGCGAGTTGGTGCTCGAAGGGGTGCGACTGCCCAGCGACGCCGTCTTCCCCGAGATTCGAGGCCTCAAGGGGCCCTTGTCGTGCTTGAACGAAGCCCGCTACGGGATCATCTGGGGCTCGATGGGCGCGGCCCGCAGTTCGTTCCAGAGCGCACTGGAGTATGCCGGGCAGCGGGTTCAGTTCGACCGGCCGATCAGCGGGTTCCAACTGACTCAGAGCAAGTTCGCCCAGATGTCCATCGAACTGACCAACGGGACGCTGCTTGCTCTCCACCTTGGCAGGCGCAAAGACGCTGGGACGCTGCGACCCGAGCAGGTCAGTCTCGGCAAGCTCAACAACGTCACGAAGGCGCTAGAAATCTGCCGCAGCGCGCGCACCATCCTCGGAGCCAACGGCATCTCGCTGGAATATCCGGTGATTCGGCACATGAACAACTTGGAGTCAGTGCTCACCTATGAGGGCACTCCGGAGATGCATACCCTGGTGATCGGCCAAGCGCTGACCGGTCAGGCAGCCTTCCGATGAAACTGCTATTTCGTCGTGTGCTGCGTTTCGGGTCTGGTGCTGCGATGCAAGGCAGCACCAGCCGTGCAATGCAGCACCAGAAGCGCGACTGACTACTGAGGCGAGCCCTGGTCCTGCGGCATGCCGCGCCGGCGGGCCACGCGGATCATCTCATCGTGCGAGTCCTTACCCGGCCCGACGTGTGGGATTCGCGTGATTAAGTAGCCGCCGGCGATGGCCCAACCGCCGAAGATGGCCCATTCGTAGGGCCAGATGAGCGCCGCATACTGCCCGGGGAAGAACTGGAATCCGAGCGCGCCGGCCAGCACGACGGCGATCACACCTGTGGTGACGCCTCCGGGGGTGCGGAAGGGCCGCTCCATGTCCGGCTCGTTGCGGCGCAAGACGACGAAACTGAACGCCACGAAGATGAAGGCGATGATGAGACTGATGCTGCCCGCGTCGACCAACCACACCAGCATTTGTCGGCCGAAGATCGGGGCCAGGATCGACAACCCACCGATGAAGAGCAAGGCATTCTTGGGGGTCTTGTATTTCGGGTGCAGCTTCCCGAACCACGCGGGCAGCATGCCCGACTCAGCCATAGCGTAGACCAACCGACTGGCACCGATCAGGAAGCCATTCCACGAGGTCAGGATGCCGGCGATGCCACCCAGCACCAGGATCTTCCCCATCGTTTCGCTGCCCCACAGTGCCTGCATGCCGTCGGCCACGGCGAGATTTGACGCAGCGAGGTCGGCGGCCGGCAACGAGGAGCCCACGGTGAGCATGATCATCACGTACCAAGCCACCGCAGCAAACAATGAGACCAGAATCATGATCCCGATCTTGCGATAAGGCAGATTGATCTCCTCCGCCGACTGCGGGATGACGTCGAAGCCGACGAACAGGAACGGCGTAGCCACCAGGACGCCGATGATCCCAGCAGCGCCCCCGGTGAACCACGGCTCCATCTGGGAGAGGCTGCCCCCACTGAACGAGCCGAAGATCAAAGCCGCCCCGACGGCCATCAGGAACACCACGGCAATCGTCTGGAACACCGCGGCGGCACGGACACCGCGGTAGTTCAGGTACGTCATCACGACGGCTGCGATCACTCCGACGGCCACCCAGGACAGGTAGACCTCGTAGCCGGCGATGGTCCACAACCTGACGGCGAGCATGTCCGGGAAAAGGAACAACATGGTCTGCGGCAGCGCGACCGCCTCGAAGGCCACCACCGAGACGTAACCCAGCACCAGGAACCACGAGCACACGAAGGCGGCCTTGGACCCGATGGCCCGCAACACGTACTGATGCTCCCCGCCGACCTGCGGCATGGCCGCCACCAACTCGGCATACGTCAGGGCGATGAAGCCCATCACGATCCCGCCGAGCACAAAAGCCACTGCAGCACCGCCCGGGCCGGCCCCCTCCAGGAAGCCGCCGGTGAGAACGATCCAGCCAAAGCCGATCATGGCTCCGAAGGCAATGGCCAACACATCCCATTGCCCCAGAACCCTTGTGAAGTCCGCTTCGGACTCTGTGCCCTGTGTTGCAGCCATCTCTGCACGGTAGCGGTCATTGGGCTGCTGCGGTGATTTCGGACAGCGGATGTGATGGGTTTTCTTATGCCGCTGTTGCCGTGTGGGTGTAACCGTAGTGCACGTCGTTCGGCGTCTTGTAGGCCAACGCCGAGTGCCGTCTGCGTGAGTTGTAGAACCCTTCGATGTAACGGATGACGTCTCGTCTGGCCTGGGCTTTCGTGGCGTACACGGTCCGGTAGACGAGCTCGTTCTTCAGGCTTGAGAAGAACGATTCGGCCATCGCGTTATCCCAGCAGACACCTGTTCTGCCCATCGAGGAACGCATCCCCAACGCCTTGACCTGGTCCCGGTAGTCCGCTGAGGTATAGACGCTGCCGCGATCGGAATGGAAGATCGCACCGGGGGCGATAGTCGTTGTTGCGGCCGCGTTCCTCAACGCTGCCGCAACGAGTTCGGTGCGCATGTGATCAGCGATCGACCACCCCACGACCTTCTTGGAGTAACAGTCGATGACGGTGGCCAGATAAATGAACCCAGCCCAGGTATGGATGTACGTGATGTCACCCACGAATTTGGTCCCCGGCCGGTCCGCGGTGAAGTCCCGCTCAACCAGGTCCGGCATCGACGCAGCCGCCTCACGGTCCGCGTCGGTCGTAACCCGAAACGGCCGTGGTTGACAGGCCACGAGGCCCTCATCGCGCATGATCTGCCGTACCAGCTCCGGTGAACACTCGGTGCCCTCAGCGGCCAGGTCAGCGTGAATCCGCCGGTACCCATACGTCCCGTGGGTCTCGGCGAAGAAATGGTGAACACGGGCTGTCAACACCGCCCGGCGGGCTGCTGTCGCCGACGTGGGCCGCGCCAACCAGTCGTAGAACCCTGACGTAGAGACCGCCAACCAGGCGCACATCGTGGCGACCGGGTCCGATACGGATGCGTCGTTTTTGCAGGAGTCGATGTACTCGTATCTGCTCACTGTCGCTGCTCCCTCGCGAAGTAAGCCGTTGCTTTTTTTAAGAACGCCGTCTCGGCCCGAAGCTCAGAATTCTCCCGCTCGAGCTCCTTCAACCGGGCCCGCTCGGTAAGCGTCAACTCGGCCTCAGTGCCGCCGTGGGCGTCGCGGTACTTATGCAACCAGTTCCGCAACGTCTCGCTCCCGACGCCATAGGCAACAGCAACGTCCTTGATGGTCTTGGAGGTCGAGATCACCTCCTGACACAACTCGTCCTTGAACTCCTGGCTGAACCGTCTACGTGATGTAGTCACTGCTGATCTCATTTCCAGTAGATCCCTCATTTTAAGAGGGCCCACCGTCCGAGATCACCAGAGCAGGCCACATCGTGTTGCTGCGCTCGCTATACGTTGAGGTCATACACTCGCCCGGTGACTGGTGACAACGTGCAGGCAGCCGCCCCGATGCAATCGACCGGGACCGGCAGCAACGAACCTCCGGGCTGGGAGGCCGTCCCGGACGCGGAGTCTCTACTCCCCCAGGGGCAAGAGTTGGTCACATTGGCTAACTGGCAGGACTGGCCAATGCTTGAGCGGTCCTTCGTGCACATGCGCGAGATCATGCCCAGCCACGTCATCGCGGCGGCCGACTATCCGGTCCCGTTGGACTACGCAGCACACACCCGCTGGATCGGTGAGGTCGTCGTCGACGAAGACGGCGGCAAGACCGTCGACGACGTGATCGCCGCAACGCACACCGATGGGTTCCTCGTCATGCACCACGCTCAGATCATCGGAGAGCGCTACCCCCGCGACATGTCCCACGACACGACTCACTTGGTGATGTCGATGTCCAAGTCGATCGTGTCCGCGGTGGTGGCCACGCTGGTCCGCGACGGAGTCATCGACACGGAGGCCACCCTGCAGACCTATGTCCCCGAGGTGTCCGACAGTGGGTATGCCGACGCGCGGGTCCGCGACCTGCTGGACATGCGCTCGGGCATCAAGTTCTCGGAGAACTACCTCGATCCTGACTCCGAGGTGCGGGTGATGGAACGGTCCATGGGGTGGGCACCGCGCGGCGAGGACGACCCGGTCGGGATGTATCCCTTCATCCTGACCTGCACCTCCGATCGAGCCCACGGCGGCGGCTTCGAGTACCGCTCGGTGGAGACCGACATGCTCGGCTGGGTGTGTGAGCGCGCAACTGGTCAGCGCATGGCTGACCTCATCACCGAGCGCCTGTGGACGCCGATGGGGGCCGAGCACGATGCCGAGGTATCGGTCGACCCTCTCGGCTCGGCCATCCACGACGGTGGCATCTCGGCCACTGTGCGTGACTTGGCCCGATTCGGCCGCATGCTGTCAGCGCAGGGCTACGTCGGTGACCGCAGCGTGGTGCCATCGTGGTGGGTCGAGGACACGCTGAACCCGCCCGCAGATGTGCGTGAGGCCTTCGCGTCATCCTCCAACGAGCCGTACCTCCCCGGCGGGTGGTATCGCAACCAGTTCTGGTGCATCCCTGGCGACAACGGCCCGATCATGATGTGCCTGGGCATCCACGGCCAAATGATCTTCATCGAAGCGAGCACTCACCTCGTGGGGGTCAAGCTGTCCACCTGGCCGCTGCCTCAGGACGCCGAGAAGTTATTGCCGACCATCGAGGCGTTCCGGGCGATTGGCCGAGCCGTCAACGAGCGAGCCGCCAACTAGCGAGCGTTACTTCAGCAGCGCGAAGAACGGCTGCTGGGCTGGCTGGGCGGCTTCGGCGATCGGCTGCGCCTCGTAGAGCGCGTGGATGCCGTCAATATAGTGCCGGCAGCCGTCGGTAATGTGGCCGTCCTCGGTTTGCATACGGCTCTTGGAGACCAAGATGCCCAGGTCAGCGCCCTTATAGAGGTAGGAACCCGGGCCGGAGACCCGCAGGAAAAACGCCTCGTTGTCATCGACGAGGTAGTGCCAGTCCAGGGTATTGCGTTGATACTCCAGCGATCCGTCCTCGGCCATTCGGTAGATACCGGTGCGCGGTGCCTCGGTGACCAAGCCGACCTCTTCGGCGGACGTCTTCAACACCAACTGACTCCAGGTGTCGACCGCCGCCAACTCCTGCCACCGAGCGTTGACTTCGGTGGGGTCGAAGTCGTAGTCCGCACCGAGATGGTCCAGCAGATGGAACAGGTAGAGCGGGATGTCGGCATACGCACCGGCCGAGACGTTGGTCATCGAACTGATCCCGGACAGGCGAGGGTTGAGCTCGCCCAGGTAGACCTCATCGTCGTCGAGGTCCACCAGTACGTCGACCTCGAAGGCACCTTCGTAGCCCTCTTGGCGTAGCCGGTCCCCCAACTTGCTGACGTGCTCGATGGCCCGCTCCCGCTGATCGGCGCTCAGCGCCTGGGGATAGACGTCGTTGCCGCACCACCCGCCCCGATAGGGCGTCAACTCGCCATAACCGGTGAGGTCGGTCATGAAGGGCCCGACCACCGTCCCGGCCTTCGTGTTGACCGCCTCGACGGCAATCGCGCGGTTGTTGATCCGCTTCATGACCTTGACTTCTTCACCGACCACGTCGGAGGCCACCTTGTTCCATTCGTCCTGGTTAGACACAAAATAGGTCGTCTTGCCCGAATCGCCGTACGCCAACTGGAGCACCCAATCGGTCCCGAGCCCACCCTGGCCGGCCTGGGCCAACAGGTCGTCCCACGACTCCACGGTCGTCATGATGTTGGGCACACTCGGTGCCCCGGCCTCATTGCCTAACCTCGTCGTGACCATCTTGGAGTCCAGGTGTCGCTGCAGCTCGTAGGTGGGGTGGATGATGTCCCATCCCGCCTCCTTGCAGATCTCTTCGGTCTCCTCGTTGAAGAAGACCATGGTGATTTTGGCCCGCTTCCCGCTGCGCTTCGCCTTGCCGTCGATGTGGGCGCGGACATCGGGGTGCCGCAGGAGGTAGTTGTTGATGTCTTCCCCGCTGGTGAACTCCTCATGTGCGATCTCCGGCGGCGCGAAGACCCGCGGGTGGTAGCCATCCCAGGAGTCGTAGTAGGCGATCATCGAGAAGTTGCGGACCCAGCGGTCCATGCCCAGCAGGTTGAAAGCCGTGGCACCCAAAAAGAACACCGGCGTCTCGTTCATCCGGAAGAACGTCCGGATCTCAGACATGTTGCGCAAACGTCGGGACTTAGCGGCAGCGGGTGCAGTGACGGACATGGAGGGCTCCTCAAGCGTGG
>JBGTGC010000174.1:0-45195 GCA_041746935.1 Dermatophilaceae bacterium | reverse complement strand
CGGACCTTGAACCTGACTGACGTGCACACCGGGTGGGTCTTCACCACCAGCGTGCGTAACAACGCCAACGTCCACATCCTGGCCGCGCTCAAGGCCGGGGTGCAGGCGGTCCCGTTCGAGGTGACCGGGCTCGACTTCGATAACGGCACCGAGTTCCTCAACCATGCCGTCATCGCCTGGGCCGCGGATTTGGAGATCTTTTTCACCAGGTCCCGGCCCTACAAAAAGAATGACCAGGCGACCATCGAGTCCAAGAACAACCACCTGGTGCGCAAGTACGGGTTCTACTACCGCTATGACACCACCGCCGAGCGTGCCGTGTTGAACCGGCTATGGCCCTTGGTCAACGACCGTCTCAACTACCTCACCCCGACCAAGAAACCCACCGGGTACGGCACCGACCGTAACGGGCGCCGCACCCGGCTCTACGACAAGCCGGCGACCCCGCTGGACCGGCTCCTAGCAGCCGGCGTCCTCGCGCCCGAACAGGCCGCCGAGCTGACTGCCTACCGCGACTCGCTAAACCCCGCACAGATCGGCCGGCAGATCGCCGACCTCCAGTCCGTGCTACTCAAACTGGCCAAAGACAAAACCGAACAGCTCTACCTCGCCAGCTTCCCTACCGCTCTACCCGACATCCGCAAAGGCATCCGAATCAAAGCCAGCTAACCCTCTCGTTTCGCGGGCACTTTTAACTGAGGCACGGATCAACTTTCGCGGGCAGTTTGACTTGAGGCACCACGCATCTGGTCTAGCGCAAAGGATGGATTGCGTGGCTCGAGCTCGGCCGAGCGAGGATGAAGTGAGGCCGTTTTCGGGCGTGGGGTGGCACAGCATACGGTCACCTGATGCACCCCACGACCTTGGTCAGCGAACTGCTCTCGGCGCGCACCTGGATCGCCTTAGATGTCGATGACGAAGGCAGAGTGCTGGCCGGTCACGACGAGATCGGCTCGGTGCAGCTCGTCGAGATCGATCTTGATGGGATGTGGACGCCGCTGACCGATCTGCCGAGCAGGTGCTCAGGGCGTTACATCCCCGGTCAGCGGGCCATCGTCGTCCAGCACGACCAGGGGGGCAATGAGAAGGTGCAGCTCTCACGCCTTGATCTCGATCATCTGCCCACCGCACCCGTCGGGCTGGACGGACTGACCGCGCTCATCCATGACCCGGCGCATATGCACGACCTGCGTGACATCACGGCGCAGATGCTTCTCTATTCGACGAATCGGCGCAATGACGTCGACATGGATGTCGTGGCCCGCGACCTGGCGACCGGGGATGAGCGAGTGCTGCACGACAGCGGTGGGTATGTCGTCGGGGCGGCCCTGGACCACGCGCACCAGGATCTTGCGGTGCTGCGGCTCAGTCTCCAACCCAACTCGACCGTGGTCGATCTCGTCTCGTCAGGTGAGTCGGGCCCCCTGACCGATCCTGACGAGCTAGCCCTGCACGAGCTGCCGAGTTGGTCCGCTGACGACGAGTCCCTGATCCTGGCCAGCAACCACGACCGCGAATTCTCGGCGGTGCACAGTCTGACGCTCGACGGCACCTGGCAGGTGTTGGTTGCCGACGACGAGCACGACCTGGGTTGCTGGGTCAGCCCGGACGGCTCAGCCATCGTTGTGGGCACGCTCACCGACGGCGCCTGGTCGCTGAGCGTGCACGACATCGACGGAAGCCGCCGCGCATCGGTGGACCTGCCCGAGCTGGCGGCGCTGTCGATCGTTTGGTCGCCGGACTCCAGCCGCATCGCGGTGTCCGGCACCAGCCCCACCGAGCCGGGGGCGATCTATCTGATCGACGCCCAGACCGGCACTGCTGACCTGCTGGTCTCGGCTGCCAAAGGCCTCAACGTGTCGGTGCGCGAGCAACTTGTCGAGCCGAGCACACACCGCATACCAACTCGGGACGGTGAGCAGATCCCGTGCTTCAGGTATGTCGGCTCGCCCGTTGGCAGCGCCGACGGAGCGAGCGTCGTGGTCATCCACGGCGGACCCGAAGGTGCATCCTCACGCAATTGGCTGCCGGTGGTCCAGGCTCTGGCGGCATCAGGATTGACGGTCTTGGTGCCCAACGTGCGCGGATCGACGGGATACGGGAAGCGGTGGTATTCCCTCGACGACGTCGAGCTGAGGCTGGAGTCGGTGGCCGACCTGGCCGATCTGCATACCTGGCTGTCGACACAGGGCTTGGACCCGAGCCGGTCCGCGCTGTGGGGAGGGTCCTACGGCGGCTATATGGTGCTGGCCGGCGTGTCCATGCAGCCAGAACTGTGGGCCGCTGGTGTCGACATCGTCGGGATGAGCTCGCTGGTGACCTTCATGGAGAACACCTCGCCCTATCGGCGGGCCTACCGCGAGCGCGAATACGGATCGCTAGAGCATCACCGCGAGCTGCTGGAGCGGGCGTCCCCGATCACGTATCTGCACCAGATCCAGGCGCCGCTCTTCATCATCCACGGGGCCAACGACCCGCGCGTGCCGCTCAGCGAAGCCCACCAGATCGCCGAGGCGCTCGCGGGCAAGGGCGTGCCGTGTGAGCTGCGGGTCTACGACGACGAAGGTCACGGGCTGGCTAAGCGGACGAACAAGATCGACGCCTACCCATCGGCAATAGAGTTCCTGCACAGCCACCTGTCCTAGCACCTGATTCCCCGGGCGCCCAAACATGCAAAAGTGCTTGCCGTCGGGCAAAGTGCCTAATCGCGAAAAGTTTTGCCTGTTTGAATGCCCGGTAGCGGTGTACGTCTGGTGTCCTCTCCGCTTGAGTAGGCTCCTGACCAGCACCCATCGTTTGAAGGAGATCTTGGTATGCCGGTGAACTTGCGCGGGCGCAGTCTGTTGTCTTTGCGCCACCACACACCTGCCGAGATCCACTATCTGGTGGACCTTGCCCGGGATCTCAAGCGCGCGAAGTATGCCGGCACCGAGCAGCCGTTGCTGACTAATAAGTCGATCGCGCTGATCTTCGAGAAGACCTCGACCCGCACGCGCTGTGCCTTCGAAGTGGCGGCCGCCGATCAGGGGGCCAGCACCACATACCTCGACCCGGTCTCGAGCCAGATCGGGCACAAGGAGTCGATCGCGGACACCGCGCGGGTGCTGGGCAGGATGTACGACGCCATCCAATATCGCGGCTCATCGCAGGACCTTGTGCACACGCTGTCCTCGTATGCAGGCGTGCCGGTCTATAACGGACTCACCGACGACTGGCACCCCACCCAGATGCTCGCGGACGTGCTCACGATGACCGAACACACCGCCAAGCCGCTGACCGATGTCGCCTACGCCTACCTTGGCGATGCCCGCAACAACACCGGCAATTCACTGCTGCTAATCGGCGCGAAACTCGGCATGGACGTGCGCATTGCCGCGCCGATCACCCCGCAACTGCAGCCCACCAGCGACCTCATCGCCCAGTGCCGCAATATCGCCGCCGAAACGGGAGCCCGGATCACCATCACCGACGACCCGCGCGAGGCCGTTGCGGGAGTCGACTTCGTGCATACCGACATCTGGGTCTCGATGGGGGAGCCCGTCAAGGCGTGGGGTGAGCGGATCGACGCGCTGCTGCCGTATCAGGTCAACTCCGATCTGATGGCCGCCACCGGCAACCCCAAGGCCCGATTCATGCACTGCCTGCCAGCCTTCCACAACACCGAGACCACGCTGGGGCACAACCTCGTGCAGCAATACCCGCACCTGTCCGGCGGCCTCGAGGTCACCGACGAGGTCTTTGAGTCCGCGGCCAGCATCGTCTTCGACCAGGCCGAGAACAGGCTCCACACCATCAAGGCGCTGATGGTGGCCACCCTGGCCTAGGTCGGCGGCAGTGCCTTCCAGAGTTTGAGCACAGCACTGCGATGATGGGCCAGTGAGTGTCACCACTGCCCAGCCCGCCTCAGTCACCCTGCGCGATCCGGCCTACTTCGTGGCGCCCAACGCCTTGCGCTACTGGGTGGCGGGAGAGTTGGTCACCGGGGTCATCTGGTGGGTGGTGCTCTTCGCGGTCTACAGCTTGGCGATTCCCGACTCCTGGAAGGTTTGGGCAGGGCCGATAGCGATCTTTTTCGCGGTGGTGAGCCTCCTGCAGGTGTCGGTGGTGCCGGTCTGGCGCTATCGGGTGCACCGCTGGGAGGTCACCTCCAACGCGATCTACACCAGGTCAGGCTGGCTGATCCGCGAGCAGCGGATCGCGCCGCTGTCGCGTGTGCAGACGGTCGACTCTCAGCGAGGACCCATCATGCGGCTCTTCGGGTTGGCCTCGATCACGGTCACCACGGCCTCGGCGGCCGGGCCGATCACCATCGAATGCCTCGACTCCGAGGTGGCCAAGCGGGTCGTCGCCGACCTCACCGAGATCACGAGCCGCACCGAGGGCGACGCCACGTGAGCGATCACCACCCAGACGCGCCGCCATCTGGCCCACCACCGCACGGCCCGGCCTACGACATGGCTCCGCAGGGGCCCGCATACGACCTGCCCGCACCCCCGGTGTCGGCTATCGACGACTGGCAACGCCTCAGCCCTCGTGTGATCGTGCTGTATCCGATCATCAGCGTGGGCCAGTTGCTCATTCCGCTTGTCATCGTCTTCTTCGGTTTCGGCCGCGGTGACGGCGACGGCTTCATGAGCAACCCCGCCTTCCTGATGGGGGGTGCTGTCCTCGCGGCCATGGTGGGCATCGTGCCCTGGTTCACCACGCGGTATCGGATCACGGAGACCCAACTGCAGGTCCGCCGCGGGATCGTGAGCCGCAAGATACTCACTGCGCCGCTGGACCGCGTGCGCAGCGTCGACCTAGAGGCCGGCCCGATCCACCGCGTCCTGCGATTGTCCAAGGTGTCGATTGGCACCGGCGTGGACTCCAGCCGGATCGACCTCAACGCCCTGTCGGTCTCCCAGGCGGGGCAGTTGCAGGACTACCTGTTGGCGCGCAAACAGGCCGTGGCTGCGGGGGCCAGCACCGCCCGCGGGTCGAGCTCGTCGAACGATTCGGGCTCCGAAGACGACTCCACGGGTATGCCGTCGCTCGCCTCGGAGCAGGAGCGGCCCGCGGTTGAGTTGGCCAAGATCGACTGGTCCTGGTTAAAGTACGCCCCGTTCAGTTTGGCCAGCCTGGTGGTGGTCGCGGGCGTGGCCGGTTTCGGTTCGCAGCTCATCGGCGACATCCCTTTCGAGGAGCAGTTCTCCTCCGCTGAGGGTGCGTGGGATTGGGTGAGCAGTCAGGCCGTCGCGATCTCGGTCATCATCGTGGGGATCATCGTGATCTTGGGGTGGCTGCTGCTGTCGACGCTGACGTACGTGATCTCGTGGTGGAATCTGCGGCTGACCCGGATGGGGGAAGGCACCCTGCGGCTGTCGCGCGGTCTGATCACGACGAACTCGACGACGGTGGAGGAGTCGAAGATCCGCGGAGTCGCGATGACCGAGCCAGCGCTGCTGCGACTGGTCAATGGAGCTGAGTTGGTGACGCTCTCGACCGGCGTCGGCGACGGGGGGCAAACGAAAGTGCTGCCACCCTGTCCCCGACGCGTGGCCGTGCGGGTCGGCCACGACATCCTCGAGGAAGAGGGACCGCTGACGGATGTTTTGCACCGGCACGGGCCGTATGCCCGGCGGCGCTGCTACATCCGAAATCTGCGGACCACGCTCTTCTTCACGGTCGCGGCGATGGTCGCGGTCTACGTCGTGGAGATGCCGACCTGGTTGCCGGTGGCTGTCTTCTTCGGATTCGGCGTGTTGGCGGCGGGTTTCGCCGAGGCCGCATACCGCAACCTCGGGCATGGCCTGACCCAGCAGCACCTGATGAGCGGTCACGGGACCCTGGGACGTAAGCGCGAGGTCTTGGAGCGTGCCGGCGTGATCGGGTGGGTGATCCGGCAGTCCTACTTCCAGCGCCGCGTCGGTCTTGCCACGTTGGTGGCCACCACGGCCGCAGGCGGGGAGTCGGTGCGCATCTTCGACATACCCCTAGATCAAGCGGTGGCGATGGCCCACGGGGCCACACCAGAAACCTTCGCTCAGTTCGTCTAACTCATCCCACGAACGGGTTCAGGTCCAGAAATCGAACCACATGCGCCATTCCCATTCGCCTCGTGGGATCACCTGCGCGGTGTAGACCGGGTAGAACCAGATGAACAGGCACACGGCGGCCACGGTGTAGCTGATGACTGCGATGGCCCCCCAGCGGCGGCGCTGCGGTGAGGCACGTTCGCTGCCGAGCACTAGCGCCATGCACGTGATCACGATGAGCACCAACCACGGCACGAAGGCGACGGCATAGAACGAATAGACCGTGCGCGTTTGGTAGAAGAACCAGGGCAACCATCCGGCGACGAGCCCGGTCAGCGCGGCCCCGGCTCGCCAGTCGCGGCCAAACAGCCAGACGAACATGACGACCAGCAGCCCGGCGGTGGCTCCCCACCACAAGAACAGATTGCCGAGCGAGGCGATATAACTGACGCACTCATCGGCGGTGCATCCCGACTCGCCGCGCTTGGGCCACTCAGAGAAGAACAACGTCGGACGACCCTGCACCAGCCAGGACCAGGGGTTGGATGACCACGCGTGTTCGTTGGCCAGTCCCACGTGGAAGGCCATGATTTCTTGGTGGTAAGCCCACAGCGAGCGCAGCGGATCGGGCACGTAGATACCCAGGCCCGACGCGGGATTCGCTGCCGCCCAGTTGCGCTTATAGCCACCATTGGTGATAAACCAGCCGGCCCAGGTGGCGAGGTAGGTCACCAACGCCGTGGGGACCATCGCCGCAAAAGCAGGTATGCCGTCGCGGAAGATTCCGGCGGTGAACCAGCGTCGGACACCCACGGCGCGCCGGGCCCCGATGTCCCACAACACGGTCATCAGGCCAAACGTGGCCAGGAAGAACAGGCCCGACCACTTGGTGCCGATCGCCAGGCCCAAACTGACCCCAGCGGCCACCCGCCACCAGCGCACCCCCAACTTTGGGCCCCAACGCATCAAGGCGCGCGCCTGATCTGACATGTCGGCGACGTGGTCGGCCAGCGTCGCGCGTCCAGCTGCTCGGTCGCGGATGAGTGCCCAGAAGGCGACCAGTACCCAGAACATCACGAAGATGTCGAGCAGGCCGGTGCGTGAATGCACGAAGTGGTGACCGTCGGCGGCAAGCAGCGTCGAAGCCACGGTGGCCAGCAGGGCGCTGTGCCACATATGCCAGACGATTCGCCCGACCAGCAGGATCGAGATCGTGCCGACCACCGCAGCCGCGAACCGCCACCCGAACGATGAGTCGACGCCGAACAACCACTCACCGACCCCAAGCATCCACTTCCCGGCGGGAGGGTGGACCACGAGGTCGGGGCTATTGGCGAAGACGTCCGCGTTGCCAGCGGTGAACAGCTCATCTGGCTTATCGAGACCGGCCTTGATGTTGCGTTCGTAGCCGAACTGCATGAGCGACCACGCCTGCTTGACGTAATAGGTCTCGTCGAAGACCAGTTGGTGCGGGTGGCCGAGGCGGAAGAACCGGATGGCCCCGCCGATGAGCATCACCACAAGCGGTCCCCACCATGCCCACCGGGCCTGCCGCATACTCGCCGGTAGTCCGAGCAGTTGCTGGCGCAGGGTATGCCGACGGGAGGGGGGACGCACGCCCAGACTTGGCGCTGCCTCGTCGATCACGTCGCTCATCGTAGAGAACCACTCTGCCGAACGCCTGAGCGTGGGCTGTACCATCGAGGAGTGGCCACCTCAACCGTAACCAGCGGTGCTCCCACGAAGACCAGCAGCATTTTGTTGAAGTCCCTGATGGCAATCACCGGGCTGGTGTTCGTCGGATTCATCCTCGCGCATATGTATGGCAACTTGATGATCTTTGCTGGTGAGGAGGCGTTCAACGAATACGCCGAGCACCTGAGGACCATCGGCACCCCGATGCTGCCCGAGAAGGGCGTGCTCTGGATCGTGCGGATCGTGCTCATCTTGTCCCTGGTCGGGCACGCCTACGCAGCGTTCACACTATGGTCGCGCGCCGGCAACGCCCGCAAGACCCGGTATGCCGTGGTGACCAACGCCGCGCGGACCGTGTGGGTCTCGCGTGCGATGCGCTGGGGCGGCGTGGCGTTGCTGCTCTTCCTGGTCTTCCACATCTTGCACTTCACCACCAACACCATCCAGATCAACGGGGACTTCGATAGCCCGGCTGCTCGACTGGTCTCGAGTTTCGAAGTGTGGTGGGCCGTGTTGATCTACGTCGTCGCGGTCCTGGCTTTGGGCATGCACTTGTTGCACGGCGTGTGGGCCGCAGGTATGACGCTGGGGTTGAACACCAGCCTCGCGGCCGCCGAGCGCCTCCGAATCTCGGCCGTGGCGGTTGCTGCTGTGGTCGTTGTTGGATTCTTGCTGCCGCCGCTTTCGATCTTGTTCGGCCTCATCCCCTGATGCCACCGCTGGTGACGCCGCAACCCGTGACCACCTTGACCGTGGGGGACGACCAACTCATCACTGCACGCAGGAGGACCCGATGACGGACACACTCGACACGCTGACCGAGACCGAGGCGCCAGGCACGGATACCCACGCCGACTACTACCGCGACGGCGACCCCCTGCTGGATGGTGCCTCGCCCCACGGTCCGATCGGCGAGCGTTGGTCTCAGCGCAAGTTCGAAGCCAAACTCGTCAACCCGGCCAACCGTCGCAAGCTGAGCGTCATCATCGTGGGCACCGGCCTGGCTGGTGCCTCTGCGGGTGCCACGATGGGCGAGGCGGGCTACCACGTCAAGAGCTTCTGCTACCAGGACAGCCCGCGCCGGGCGCACTCCATTGCCGCTCAGGGTGGGATCAACGCTGCCAAGAACTACAAGGGCGATGGCGACTCGACCTACCGGCTTTTCTACGACACCGTCAAGGGCGGGGACTACCGCTCGCGTGAATCCAACGTCTATCGCCTGGCCGAAGTCAGCGCCGACATCATCGACCAGTGCGTAGCCCAGGGCGTGCCGTTCGCCCGCGAATACGGCGGCATGCTGGACAACCGCTCGTTCGGTGGCGTGCAGGTCTCGCGGACGTTCTATGCCCGAGGGCAGACCGGTCAGCAGTTGCTGATCGGTGCCTATCAGGCGCTGGAGCGTCAGATCGCGGCCGGCTCGGTGGAGATGTACAACCGCCACGAGATGCTCGAGCTGATCGTCGTCGAGGGCGTGGCCCGAGGCATCATCGCCCGCAACATGGTCACCGGCGAGATCGAGACGCACCTGGCCGATACCGTGGTGTTGGCTACTGGCGGCTACGGCAACGTCTTCTACCTGTCCACGAACGCGATGGGCTGCAACGTCACGGCGACGTGGCGGGCACACCGTAAGGGCGCCTACTTCGCGAACCCGTGCTACACGCAGATCCACCCGACCTGCATACCCGTGTCGGGTGAATATCAGTCGAAGTTGACCCTGATGAGCGAGTCGCTGCGCAACGACGGCCGGATCTGGGTGCCAAAAAGCGCCGACGACTGCGACAAGGCCGCCGTCGACATCGCTGAGGACGACCGCGACTACTACTTGGAGCGGATCTATCCAGCCTTCGGCAATCTCGTGCCTCGTGACATCGCGTCGCGGGCGGCAAAGAACGTCTGCGACGAAGGCCGCGGAGTGGGCAGTGGCGGTCTGGGGGTCTACCTCGACTTCTCCGACGCCATCGAGCGTCTTGGCCAGTCGGCGGTGGAGTCGAAGTACGGCAACTTGTTCGACATGTACAAGCAGATCACCGGCGAGAACCCCTACGAGATGCCGATGCGGATCTATCCCGCCGTGCACTACACGATGGGCGGTCTGTGGGTCGACTACGATCTGCAGTCGAACATCCCCGGACTCTTCGTGGCTGGCGAGGCGAACTTCTCCGACCACGGGGCAAACCGGCTCGGTGCGTCGGCGCTGATGCAGGGACTGGCCGACGGCTATTTCGTGCTGCCCAACACGATCCGCAACTATCTCGCCGACGGACCCTACAAGAAGATCGAGTTGACCGATCCGGCCGTCGTCGAGGCCGAGCAGGCTGTCCGCGATCGCATCGATCACTTCCTGACGATCAAGGGCACCAAGACCGTCGACACTTATCACAAAGCCCTCGGCAAGATCATGTGGGACAAGTGCGGCATGGAGCGCACCGAAGAGGGCCTCACCGAAGCCATCGCCGAGATCCGCGAGCTGCGCGACGACTTCTGGAAGAACGTCCGCGTCCTTGGCTCGGCCGACACTCTCAATCAGTCGTTGGAGAAGGCAGGCCGAGTGGCTGACTTCCTGGAGCTGGGCGAGTTGATGTGTGTCGACGCGCTGCACCGCAACGAATCGTGTGGCGGCCACTTCCGGGCGGAGTCCCAGTCCGATGAGGGCGAGGCCGTGCGCAAGGACGATGAGTTTGCGTATGTCGCCGCGTGGGAGAGCGCTGGTGATGGACCCCACGTGCTGCACAAAGAAAACCTCGAGTACGAATTCGTCGAGATGAAGCAACGGAGTTACAAGTGAAGATCAGTCTAAAGATCTGGCGTCAGGACCGGCCCGAGGACAAGGGCGGGTTGACCGACTACATGCTCGATGACGTCTCTGAAGACATGTCGTTCTTGGAGATGCTCGATGTCCTCAACGAGCAGTTGATCACCGACGGCGAAGAGCCCGTCGCCTTCGACCACGACTGCCGTGAGGGCATCTGTGGCTCGTGCGGTGTCGTGATCAACGGCGAGGCTCACGGGCCTGAGCGGACCACGACCTGTCAGTTGCACATGCGCTCGTTCAACGACGGCGATCAGATCGTCATCGAGCCGTGGCGCTCCGAGGGGTTCCCGGTGGTCAAGGACCTCGTCGTCGATCGCAGCGCCTTTGACCGCATCGTCCAGGCCGGCGGATTCATCTCGGCCAACACGGGTGCAGCCCCGGACGCGCACGCGACGTTGGTGCCCAAGAACGATGCCGACCGGGCGTTTATGGGAGCGGAGTGCATCGGGTGCGGCGCGTGCGTTGCCGCCTGCCCGAACGCTTCTGGAATGTTGTTCATGGGCGCCAAGATCACCCACCTCGGCAGCCTCCCGCAGGGCCAGCCGGAGCGCGACGCCCGGGTGGTGGCGATGAACGAGCAGCACGACGCCGAAGGCTTTGGCGGATGCACCAACATCGGTGCCTGCTCGACCGCGTGCCCCAAGGGCATCCCGCTCAACGTGATCTCGCAGATGAACCGCGACCGCCAACGAGCGGCGTTGCGCTCCAACGACTGAGCCACCGCGCAACAGACTGCGACCAGGGTGGACACGTCCATCCTGGCCCGTCGCGCTGGTGGTGCGCACTGAAACATGCAGAACTCCCGTGACCAGGCACGATGCGCCCCTGTGCGAGGTTTTGCATGTTTGGGTGCCCGCTCAACCGTGCTCAAAGCCGCAATAGTTGGTGGCTGGGGCGCAGCGCACGGCATCGGCAATGGGCGCGACCACTGAGCAACTAAGGTGGCGCCATGCCTGGGGTACTCGTACTTGCCGCCACCCCGATCGGCGACAGTCGAGATGCCTCGCCTCGATTGCTCGACGAGCTGAGCACCGCGCCGATCATCGCCGCCGAAGACACCCGCCGGTTGCGCAAGCTCTGCGAGCGCCTCGGGGTCAGCACGACAGGGCGGGTCGTGAGCTATCACGAGCACAATGAGGCTTCCCGGACGCCGGACCTGATCGCCTCGATGAACGAGGGCGAGCGGGTGTTGTTGGTGACCGATGCCGGCATGCCATCGGTCTCCGACCCCGGCTATCGGTTGGTCAGCGAGGCGGTGAGCCACGGCATACACGTGACGTGCGTCCCTGGACCGAGCGCAGTGTTGATGGCGCTCGCGGTCTCGGGGTTGCCGGTCGAGCGGTTCTGTTTTGAAGGGTTCTTGCCTCGCAAGTCTGGTCAGCGTCAGCGGGGTATCGCGGAACTAGCGGACGAGAAGCGGACCATGGTGTTCTTCGAAGCCCCGCACCGGCTGGCGACGATGCTGACCGCGCTGGCCGAGGGGTTTGGCCAAGACCGACCTGCCGCCGTATGCCGTGAGCTCACCAAAACCTACGAAGAGGTCAAGCGAGGCGGGCTTGGTGACCTCGCGGCGTGGGCCAGCGACGGCGTGCGAGGAGAGATCACCATCGTCGTAGCCGGGGTGTCAGGCATCCCTGCACAGGAGCCAGATCTCGATCAACTGGTCATCGCCATCGAGGCCCGCGTCTCAGCGGGGGAGCGCCTCAAAGACGTCTGCCGGGACGTGGGGCTCACGTCCAAGGAGTCCGGCAGAAGTCTCTACGACGCGGTCCTCGTGGCGAGAACCCGCGTCTAGGAGTAATAGCCCGCGCCAGCCATCGCCGTGTCTCGGGTCCGCTTGTTTCGACGGCCCCGTCGCCATACGGCGAACAACACCCAGAGCAACGCGATCAAGGCGAAGATCACCAGGATTGGCAAGAAGATCGCCATCAGGCTCAAGCCCACGGACGCGGTGTCCTCAGCCACTGAGGCCACAGGGGCACCGAGGCCTAACGTCGCACCGTTGATCAACGGCCTGGTGGCCGCCTTGCCGGTGTGCACGATCCCCGCCACGATCACACCTCCGGCGACCGCGATCCACGGGTTGTCCTGCATGAACGAGGAGCCCTGCTCGTAGTCCTCAGCGGCCTGAGTCGCAGCAAAAATGAGCCCACCCGTGGCGGGCCGAATGAACGTGCCGAAGGCGTCGTTGATGTGATCGACGATCGCGATCTTGTCGAGCACCATCTCGCTCATCAGCAACACGGCCCCGGCACCGATGGCCCAATTGGACTCGATCCAGGCGTATTGAGCGGGCAGATTCAGAACATCGGTGAATCGAGCCGTCAACGCCAGGATCAAGAACGGAATGTATGCGTTGAGACCTGCGGCAGCGGAGAGTCCAGTCCCAGTTAGTGCAGCGAGCATGGTGTCGACCTCCTCGATCCATTGCGGTCCTCGGATGAGCACCATTAAACAGTGAATCACGCTCGAATAGGACGCTGCTGGGAACCCTTCGGTTCCGCAGTCGTCACGAGGTCGTCGGTATGCGGATGACTTGGCCGACCGAGATCGCGTGCGGGTCCGGGATGGTGTGGACGTTTGCGGCCACCAGCAGGGGGAAGTCCGATCCGGAGCCGAGTCTGGCCGCCGCGATCGACCACAGGGTGTCGCCGGGCTGGACGACATAATCCCCGTAGGTGGTGAATCCGGGAAGGATCTGGGAGCCGAGCAGCACGGGGGTCACCACCTCATCGACCCGGCCACCGTCGGCTGGTGACTCATGGAAGAGGTGCACGAAGACCCGAGGGAGGGTAAAACTCGCCCCCGACACGTCAACCTCGACCTGGAACTGACCGTGACCACCAACGCCGTCGCCGGCCATGAAGTTTCCGGTGACCGAGTCGTGACCTTCGGTGATCTCGTACTGATAGGCGGCTTCGAAGGCGCCGCCCGCAATGCCGGCGATCTGGATGACATCGGTGATCAGGTCGTAGGGCTGGGGCTGTTGGACTGTGATGGACATGATGATCCTCTCGTCCACCTTGAGAGCCGCGATTCCTCAGCCTGATACCGCAGGGTGCTCCCCGATCAGACGCGAAGCACGGAAAGCGATGAATGCGCGGTCGCCAGTCGGGTGAAGTCGTCGTCTTGAGTCACGACGGGAAGGCCATGGGTAATGGCCGTGGCCGCGATAAGGGCATCAGTGAGTCGGATGGTGCGGTGTATCCCAGCGCTACGGCAACTGATGACGAGCCGTGCCCATTCACTCATCACCGCCTCGCTGACGGGAATGGGGTCGGACTCTCTGGCCAGCGCGAGAGTGTCGGCACGTCTGGCTCGGACGTCTGGTTGGCTGCTCGCACGCACACCCAACTCGAGCTCACCGATGGTGACCACCGACACGGCGACCCGCTCGGGCAGGGAGCCGAGAGCGCGACCCGACTCTCGAGCAATGAAGATCGAAGTGTCTAACAGCCCAGAGCTCACAGGTCCGCGAGCGTCTGCCCGCCCAGGTCGTCGAGATCCTGACGCAGACCTGGATCCGCCGCGCGCTGAGCTAGCCGGCTCTGCATCGAAGACCCGGACAGCCATCGGGTCCGCGCGCCATGAGGAACGATGTCGGCTACGGGTTCTCCCCGCACCGTCAGCGTGACCGACTCGCCACCCCGCACAGCATCGATCACCCGGTTGGTGTGGTTCCTGAGTTCCCGGACTCCGACGTTCATGTGCGACAGCGTAGCACTATGGCTCCGCACTAGACTCCACGCTCATGACCCACGTCTTATCTGCTGTTGCCTGGCCGTATGCCAACGGCCCACGCCACCTCGGCCACGTGGCCGGGTTCGGTGTGCCCTCCGATGTGTTCAGTAGATACATGCGGATGGCCGGTCACGACGTCCTGATGGTCTCGGGCACCGACGAGCACGGCACCCCGATTTTGGTTGCCGCCGACCAGTTGGGCGTCACCGCGCGAGAGTTGGCAGACACCAACAACCGGATGATCGTCCAGGACTTGGTGGACCTCGGCGTCTCCTACGACCTGTTCACCCGCACCACGACGGCCAACCACTACGAGGTCGCGCAGCAGATGTTCCTGGCAGTCCACGACGCCGGATACATGATCGAGCAGTCGACATTCGCCGCGATCAGCCCCTCGACCGGGCGTACCTTGCCCGACCGCTACATCGAAGGCACCTGCCCCCTCTGCGGGTATGCCGAGGCGCGCGGCGATCAGTGCGACAACTGCGGCAATCAGCTCGACGCCACCGACCTGATCGATCCCCGCAGCAAGATCAACGGCGAGACCCCCGAGTTCGTCCAGACCCAACACTTCTTCCTTGACCTGCCGGCACTCGCCGAGGCCCTGGGCGAGTGGCTCGATGACCGTGCCGCCTCCGGGCTGTGGCGCACCAACGTGATCAAGTTCAGCCAGAACATCCTGCAGGAGATCAAGCCGCGAGCGATGAGCCGCGACATCGACTGGGGCATCCCGATCCCGCTCGATGGCTGGCGTCAGGAGCCGACCAAGCGGCTCTACGTCTGGTTCGACGCGGTCATCGGATACCTGTCGGCCTCCATCGAGTGGGCGCGACGCCTGGGCGATGCCGACCGCTGGCGTGACTGGTGGAACGATCCCGACACCCTGTCCTACTACTTCATGGGCAAAGACAACATCACCTTCCACTCCCAGATCTGGCCCGCCGAGCTGTTGGCGCACAACGGCCAGGGCTCGCGCGGCGGTGACGTCGGGCCGTTCGGCGAGCTGAACCTGCCGACCGAGGTGGTCAGCAGTGAGTTCTTGACCATGGAGGGCCGACAGTTCTCCTCCAGCCGCGGAGTGGTGATCTACGTCAACGATGTGCTGCAGCGCTATCAGGTCGATGCGTTGCGCTACTTCCTGTCGGCGGCCGCTCCGGAAAACAGTGACTCCGACTTCTCCTGGCCGGAATTCGTGAAACGCACCAACAACGAGTTGGTCGCCGGATGGGGCAACTTTGTCAACCGCACTGCTTCGATGATCGCCAAGAACGTGGGGGCAATCCCCGCGGCCGGCGAGTTGGAGCCGGTGGACCTGGCACTGATGGACACCATCGAGGCAGGCTTCGGGACGGTGGGCAATCACATCGCTGGTCACCGGCAACGGTCCGCGCTGGCTGAGGTTATGCGGCTCGTCGGTGAGGCCAATGCTTACGTCTCGACGACCGAGCCCTTCAAGCTCAAGGGCGAGGACCAGCAGGAACGCCTGCATACGGTGTTGCACGTCCTGGCTCAGGCCGTCGTTGATCTCAACACGATGCTCAGCCCGTTCCTGCCGCACTCCTCCAATGCGGTCCATCAGGCCCTTGGCGGCGAAGGTGACTTCATGCCGATGCCGCACATCGACGAGGTGCACGATCTCGACGAACCCGAGCGGGCGACATACCCGATCATCACCGGCGACTACAGCGCCATGCCGCCCTGGCAGCACCGGCCCGTGGTCGTCGGCGCACCCGTGGCCAAGCCGACCCCTATCTTCACCAAACTCGACCCCCTCGTGGCCGACGAAGAACGGGCTCGGCTCGGTCTGACCGTCGACGCCGCGGTCTGAAAGCGCAGGACCTGGGTATGCCGTCTCGCGAGCACGCGCCCACGGCACCTGATCCGTTGCCGATCGCGGTGGTGGATAACCACTGCCATCTCGACATCTCGCGCGATGACCACCCACCCCCATCGGTCGAGGATGCGCTCGCGGCGGCCAAGGCCGTGGGCGTCGATCGCATCGTGCAGATCGGCTGCGACAGGGCCAGCGTGGCGTGGACGATGGAGGTGATCGAGCGCTACCCCGAGATCCTGGGGGGCGTGGCCATTCACCCCAACGGTGCCCCTGACTTGGCCGACAGCGGTGAGCTAGACGAGGCCCTAGCCGAAATCGAGCGGTATGCCGAACACCAGCGCATCCGGGTGGTCGGTGAAACGGGTCTGGACTACTTCCGCACCGGGCCCGAGGGCGTGGCTGCCCAGCACGAGTCGTTCCGGGCGCATATCGAGATCGCCAAACGCACTGGCACCGCGCTGCAAATCCACGACCGTAACGCTCACGACGATGTCTTGCGCATACTGCACGAAGAGGGAGCGCCTGAGCTCACTGTGCTGCATTGCTTCTCGGGCGATATGACGATGGCCCGAGAATGCGTTCGACGCGGCTATTACCTTTCCTTTGCTGGCACGGTGACCTTCAAAAATGCTCGGGACCTGCGCAACGCGCTATCGGTCGTGCCCACCCAATTGCTGCTGGTGGAGACCGATGCGCCGTATCTGACACCGAGTCCGCATCGCGGCCGCACGAACGCCTCATACTTGGTGCCGATCACCGTCCGGGCGATGGCCGAGACTCTTAATATTGCGGTGCCCAGCCTGTGTCAGGCACTGTCTGCCAATAGCGAATCGGTCTACGGGTCGTGGTGAAATGAGGAGAAGGCCAAGGAGCTATCGATGAAGAGATCACTTGTTGCGGTGCTGGCCATGGCTGTGGTTGGGGTGTCGGCGCGCGGGAAGGAGGGGACCATCACCGAGGCACCCGAGATCGATGAGCCTAATCTGGACGACCTCGACCAGTCCGAGGACATCGATCTCGGTGACTTTAGGGGCTCTTCACCATCGATGGTGTGGTCGTGGATGGGAATCCCCGGCCTTGAGAGGTGCGTAGTTGCGCCACGGATGGTGTGGCTTGTGTCAGCGTCGGGGTCATCGAGGGGGTCCGCCGCGGTTGTGCTGGCGGCCATTTGTGCGTTGTGCGTTGTCAACGTTGCTGTATGAAGTTCCGGTTCTGCCGAAGGGGCGCGGGTCGTTAACGGGGTAGGGGTGATCGCGGTGAGTGACTTCAAGTCACTGCGCCGGCCCCGGCGCCGAGGCCGGCGTAAAACAGCGAGAACGCCGTGCCGTAGGCCAGGACGGCGATCACGGTGGTGCGCAGGAGTTTCTGGGTCGGGTGGATGATCCGGGCGAGCAGCACGGCGAGCACGGGGCTGATCACCGCAGCCACCAGGGCGGTGGACCAGGGGTGATCGTCGCCCACGTGGCGCACGTACCTGCCGATGAAGCGTCGCTTCGAGGCGGCGTCGACCGTGTTGTCGATCCGTGCTTGAACCTTGGGGTCCATGTCACCACTGGCCAGCACCGCAGAACCGACCAGCGCTGCAACGAGCGCGGTGAAGGCGAAAATCCCGAGGACGACTCCGCCTTGGCCGCCGACCCAGGCGCCTGCGGCGGCCAGGATGGGGCCGGCCACGAAGTCATCAACGAACGTGATTGACAGGGCGATCCCGGGCCAAGCGAGTCGCGCCGCACTCACGGTCCCTGCCCCTGATGTGAAGTGGCCATCTCGATGAGCCGGCAGATAATGCGCTCCCGCAACTCCGAGTCTGGCGGGGCAAGACCGAACAGCTCAGCGGCCCACAACCCGTCAGCAGCCAACCGCACCACGTGAGCATCGACCCCGGGCAGTTCGTCGTCGTTGAGCCGCTGAACCCAACGTCGGTAGTCGTCCTGGATTGGCGCCAGCAGGCCAGGGTCGTACCCCACCGCGGCGAGCAACGCCACGGCAGCAATCTGCTCGGACTCATCCTGAGGCGGGGTGGCGCTGGCCCTTACGTACGCGCGAGTCCACGCACCCGGGGAGGTGGGGTCCGCGTCGTACTTGGCGGCCTGATCGGCGTCGAAGCCTGCCGACAGCTGCTCCACAAGCGCTGTCACCAGCGCCTCCTTTGTGGCGAAATGATACAAGACTCCGCCCTTGCTGACTCCAGCTGCGGCCCCGACGGCGTCCAAGGTCAACGCCGCGTAACCACGTTCGGCCACCACGGAGGTGGCGGCTCGCAGCAAGGATGCTCTTTTCGAAGGTCGTGGGCTCATTTATTAACTGTACCGTCCAGACGGTATAGTTCGCTACCTAGTCCCTGTGCTACACCCTCGATTGGGATGAGCCATTTAGGGACTCCGGCAACGGCTGATGAGACCGAATCGACCGTCGGCGACACCGCGCCCTGGGACAGCGGGCTACAAATCACCCTTGAGCCTCCGGAGGACTATGAGCCGTCCGACGAGGCCGCCGGCGGCGTGGAGTTCGACGAAGCCATCACGGTTGAGATCACGGTCATCAACGGCACAGGCGAGCCTTTCGGGACGATCTTCGTACTGTTGGACGCCAAATTCAGTGGCTCGCCTGGAGAGTAAATCTTCGACTGCGGCTCCGGGCTGGACTTCTCTTTCGATGACATTGCGGATGGCGCTGAGGTCAGTTTCAGGGCCGGTTTTGGCGTGGATGACGCCAGGGATGTGCAGATCTCGGTCTCGCCAGACTTCCACAGCACGACCACGTGACCTTCTCGCAGTAGAGCCCGCGCGCACTGCAGTTTGGTTAGCCTGCGCAGTTGTGTCGTCCGAGCGACATGAACCGCACAGGCTAAGGGAATGGGGGCGCTCGCCCTTCCGGTCCGCACTCGCGTCTGTCAATCTAGGGGCATGCGGACCTCCACGGCAGGCGATCACAACTACGACTTCGACCTAGCGGTGATCGGCTCTGGTCCTGGCGGACAGAAGGCTGCAATTGCCGCTGCCAAACTTGGCCGGCGGGTGTGCGTCATCGAGCGGACCCAGATGGTCGGGGGAGTCTGCGTCAACACCGGGACGATTCCGAGCAAGACGTTGCGTGAGGCCGTCGTCTATTTGACCGGTATGCAGATGCGCGAGCTCTACGGTGCGTCATACAAGGTGAAGGACGACATCGCCATCACCGACCTGACCAGTCGGCTGCAGCACGTCGTGGGCCGGGAGATAGAGGTCATCCGCGCCCAGCTCATGCGCAACCACGTCGAGTTGATCCCGGGCACCGCGTCGTTCACCGATCCGCATACCCTCAGCGTGAAGGGCGATGGGGGAGGCAGCGACCGGGTCCTCAGCGCTGACAAGATCGTCATCGCAACGGGCACGACTCCTGCGCGGCCCCCGCATATCACCTTCGACGGACTACGTGTCCTCGACTCGGACGAGATCTTGACGTTGGACAAGGTGCCCGACTCACTCGTTGTCGTCGGCGCAGGGGTCATCGGCGTCGAATACGCCTCCATCTTCGCGGCGCTGGGCACGCGGGTCACATTGATCGAGAAGCGCCCGCAGATGCTGGACTTCTGCGATCCCGAGATCATCGAATCCCTGAAGTTCCACCTGCGCGACCTCGGGGTGTCCTTCCGGTTCGGCGAGGAAGTGGCATCGGTATCGAGCTCTCAGCACGGCACGATGACCATGCTGGCCTCGGGCAAACGGATCGCCGCCGAAGTCGTCATGCACTCGGCCGGGCGTCAGGGCAACACCGATGCCCTCAACCTGGAGCGCGCCGACCTCGAGGCCGACAAGCGTGGCCGGTTGAGCGTCACGGCCCACTTCCAGACTCCGGTCAAGCACATCTACGCCGTGGGCGACGTGATCGGGTTCCCCGCATTGGCGGCGACCTCGATGGACCAGGGTCGATTGGCGGCCTCGCACGCTTTTGCCGAGCCGGCGAATGAGTTGCACGATCTGCAGCCGATCGGGATCTACACCATTCCGGAGATTTCCTACTGCGGAAAGACCGAGCTGCAGTTGACCGAGGAGTCGGTGCCGTTCGAAACGGGTATCTCGCGCTATCGCGAACTGGCCCGCGGGCAGATCGTCGGCGACTCCTACGGGATGCTCAAACTGATCGTCCACACGCAGACCCGCGAGATCCTCGGCGTGCACGTTTTCGGCACCTCGGCGACCGAGCTGGTCCACATTGGCCAGGCGGTCATGGGATGCGGCGGCAAGGTCGACTACCTGGTCGACACCGTGCTCAACTACCCCACGTTGTCCGAGGCCTACAAGGTGGCCGCGCTGGATGTCGCCAACAAGCTTCGGGCCGTGGCTCAACTCACTCGGGCGATGGAAGGGGATACTGCCCCTCCTCAGGCCAAGCGCACACCCCAAAAAGATGCCGAGGAAGTGCTCGAACCTTCCTTAGCGGGTTAGGCAGCCTCTTCAGTCGCAGCCTTCAACGTCGCTGGCCGGCACCGGCACATAGGCGGCAATCACCGTCCCGTCGGCCAAGGAGTAGTCGATGGTGTCCGACGACGTCAGCGTCAGCTGACCCAACGCTCTCTCAACTTCCGAGGGCCACGTTTCGGGTATGACGTCGCCGGTGCCGGTCTCAGGGTTCTTCTGGGGTGGGGGCTGCGCGAGGCCCCCATTGCCTGCCGTTGAACTGGCCGAGGTAGTCCATGCCGCAGTGGGCGTAGAGCGCGAACTGATAGGTCTCGTCGACGTCGAGGGTGTCGCCGCTGGCGACGGTGTCGACCGACGGAGGGGGCGGGGAGTCACTCGGCAGTCCGCAACCAACCATCCCGAGCGCGGACGTGCAGGCGAGGACGACGAGGGCACCTCGGTTTCCTCTCATGGGGTTGCGACGTTCTGGATGAACGCTCGTGTCCAGAGCGGCCTATCTCAGCCGCGCAGGTCGCGCCGGTCGAACAGCGGGATTGCCACCCCGATCAGCACCACTGCCATGGCGACCAGCACCGCTGCGTCACCCCACGGCATACCGTTGGTCAGCGGGTCGCTGCCGAGGTAGAAGTGGAACGGAGAGATCACGGCCCAGGCGGCATACCGATCAGAGAGCGGCAAGAACGACTGCAGCACGTATGCCACCAGCCCGGCGATCGCGGCGACACCCGTGGCCCACCTCACCTGCCCGGTCGCCGCGCTCACCGCCAGAGCCACGGCACCGAAGACGATGCCGAGCATCGTGACGAGCAGACACATGACTGCGAGGTTGAGGATCGAAACGTCGAGTCCGGCGAGCAAGACTCCGGCGGCGCTGCCGAGGAACGTCATCAGGCCCCCGACGGAGGCCAGCGCAACCATGGCGAGCGCCTTGTCCAGCACGATCCGGCGGCGTGGCAGCGCGCTGGCCAACAACAGTCCCATGGTGCGCGACTCTTCTTCGCCGGCCAGTGACCTCGCACCGACCACGGCGGTCAGCGTGATCAGGGCGATCGGCACGGTGATGGCAAAGACCTCACCCTGGAGGAATCCCTGCGGAGTCGACATGTCGACCCCACCGATCATCGCGATCATCGAGTCCGGCAGTTGCGCGAAGAACTCGCTGGTGCCCTCCGGCAGGAAGGTGTAGAAGATCGGCATCAGCAGCGCCATATAGAGCGCGACTGCGCCCACGACGGTGGTCAGTCCTTGATGATCCGTGGCCGTCTTCACCGGGATAGAGGAGACCCGGGCCTGCCCGCCGATCCGATCTGCCAGGGCGGCCGTGCGCGGGTTGTCGCGCAGCCGATCAAACAGGGTGACGCGACCACCTCCGGCCCGCAGGTCGCGGCGGTTAACGCCGACCAGGCTCAGCGCACCGAGCACCAAGGAGGCCACTAACAGGGTGGCCAGGTGTGCAGCATTGACGCCGTTGACCTCCGGCATGGAGGAGTTGAAGTAGTACCACGGGAAGATCCTCGCGATCGCGTCGCCGCCATCGAGTATCGGCAACGTGCTCGCGGCCAGCCACGAAATGACCATGACCGACCCGGCGGTTCCGCCAGCCACGGCTGACTGGCCCGTCCATGCGCCGATGGCCATCGCGAGCATCCCCCAGAACAGGGCGTTGGCGAAGAGGTGGACCACCAGCGCTCCGACTTGCACCCCGTCGATGCTGGTGCCGACGAGGGTCGGCACGAGTCGGCCGGCGCCGTAGAGCACCAGGGCACCGAGGGCGGTGAGGGTGAGCAGCGCAGCGATCTTGGACAGCACCACGGTGCCGCGGCTGCGGGGATTGCCCAAGAGCAACCCGAGCGTGCCTGCCTGTTCCTCCCCGGCGACCGCGGCGGTGCCGATGGCGATCGCCAGACCGGCCAACGTCATGGCACCCATCAGGTTGTACATCGCGCCGTAGGCAATTCCGCCGACGCCCCCGCTCTCCGGTGAGATGCCCATCCCGTCCAACAGGGCCGGCGGCAGGTCGTAGTAGAAGGACAGGTCCACGTCGGCATACACCAGCATGGAGAGCCAGAGCAGGACGGCGATGGCCAACGACCCGAGGAGTATGCCGAGCAGCCGGTCGCGCACGGAGAAAGTGAAGACGGAGAACGACATCAGCGGCTCGCTTTGGTGTCTCGGTAGTAGGCCAAGAAGATCTCTTCGAGGTCGGCCTCCTCGCTATTGATGTCGATCAGGTGGTGCTTGCCGGTGGCGATCCCCAGCAGCTCATCCATATTGCCGTCAAAGGACAATCGCACACTGTGCTCCTTGGCCGCCACGTCGCGGGCACCCTCGAGGTCCTCGAAGTCAGCGGGTGAGACCGGAGCATCGAACACCAACTCCACTCGGCGGATGGCCTTGGAGCGCAGGTCGTGCACGCTCTCGACGTCCATGAGCGTGCCGCCGCGGATGATGCCGACGCGGTCAGCGGAGCGCTGCACCTCCGAGAGCGTGTGACTGGACAAGAAGACGGTCAGGCCCTGGTCGGCCATCTCGCGCATCATCGCCTGGAACTCCTGCTGCACCAGTGGGTCGAGGCCGGCTGAGGGCTCGTCCATGATGACCAGCTCCGGGCGATTCATGAACGCCTGGATCAGTCCGACCTTCTGCCGGTTACCGGTGGAGTAGTCGGCGACCTTCTTGGACAGGTCTGCGTTCAACCGCTCCGCCAACTCGTTGACGTAGCCCCAATCCACGCCGCCGCGGAGGTTGGCAAAATAGGTCAGCGTGTCCTTGCCGGTGAGCTTGGGATACATCGCGAGGTCTCCGGGCAGATAGCCGATGTGCCGCCGGATCTCCACGCTGTCTCGGCGGCTGTCGAGCCCGAGGATGCTGGCGGTGCCGCTGGTGGGCCGGATGAGGTCGAGGACGGTGCGGATCATGGTCGTCTTGCCTGCTCCGTTAGGCCCGAGGAAGCCGAACACCTCTCCTCGACGGACCTCGAGGTCCAAGTTGCGCAGGGCCTGGACCTCACCGAAGGTCTTGGTCAGCCCGTGGGTGGCGATCGCGGGTGCTGTCTGCTCGGTGTTCATGTCGCTTTCTCCTGGGTATGCGGGGTGCTCCAGTTGTCGCGGATCGTCTCGTCGGTGAACAGTCCGTCGGTGTAGAGGTCGAGCATCGGCCCGGAGATGGCCATTAGCGCGTCGGTCTCATCGTCGGCACCCAAGACGCGCTGCAGATGGTGCCGCAACAGGGTCTGTCCCAAACCGGCGTTCAGCAACGCCGCGGCTCGGGCTTCGGGTGTTGACGTGGGGCGGATGAGTCCGGCCTCTTCGCCGACTCGGAGGTAATCCACCGCGTCACGAAAGAGTCGGTCATAGAGGTGCCGCCCCACGACGGCGTCCTCGGTCAGCGCTCGCGCGAGGTAGGCCAGTGCGGGGGCGAACTGCTCGGCATACGACCTCATTTCCCGCTCGTCCTGAGTCAGATTGCCCGTCATGGCAGCGAACTTGTCCTGCCGGATCTGGTCGGCGAGGTGGTCATCGATGGACTCGCGCAAGCCGTCCTTCGAGCCGAAGTGGTGCACCACCAAAGCGGCTGACACTCCGGCTCGCGTGGCGATTCCGCGCACGGTGCTGGCCCGAAATCCTCGCTCCCCGATCAGGTGCATTGCGGCGTCGCGGATCCGAGCCCGGGCGGTCAGGTCGTTGCCGGTCACAGTCTCGCTCTGGGTAGCTGACTCTTGCCCGGCAACTGAACTCATGTTCAGTATGCTAAACGTTTGTTTAGTCTAGGTCAAGGGTCGCCCTCTCTGGCAAGGTGCACCCATGTCTATCGACGCGGGGGGTTCGCTGCTCGGCCCCAGCGATGTTCGGGACCTAGCGGCCAGATTGAAGTTACGGCCGACGAAGCAGTGGGGGCAGAATTTTGTCGTCGACGCCAACACCGTCCGTCGCATCGTCCGCCTGGCCCGGATCGGTGGGGACGATGTCGTGCTCGAGGTCGGCCCAGGGTTGGGGTCCCTCACCCTCGGTCTCCTCGCGGCCTCACAGCACGTCGTGGCGTTGGAGATCGATCCTGTGTTAGCGGCCCAACTGCCCGACACGGTGGCCTCGCGTGCCGCGCATATGGCCGGGCGACTGGACGTTCGGCATACCGACGCTTTGACGATTGCTTCCCTGCCGGACCCGCAGCCCACGGTGCTGGTCGCGAATCTGCCGTACAACGTCGCGGTCCCGGTCGTGCTGCATCTGTTGGCCACCGTGCCCTCGTTGCGGCGCGTGCTGGTGATGGTGCAGCTGGAGGTGGCCCAACGGCTCGCCGCCCCACCGGGCTCAAAGGTCTATGGGGTGCCCAGCGTGAAGGCCGCGTGGTATGCCGATGTGTCGCTCGCGGGTCGGATCGGTCGCAACGTCTTTTGGCCAGCGCCCAACGTCGACTCGGGCTTGGTGCACATGGGCGCTCGTCCGGCTCCAGTCACATCGGCCAGCCGGGAAGAGGTGTTTACGGTGATCGACGCAGCCTTCGCGCAGCGGCGCAAGACGCTGCGGGCGGCTCTGGCGGGTTGGGCGGGCACTGCCGCATCGGCCGAGCAGATCCTGCGCGCCGCAGGTGTCGACCCCAGTGCTCGTGGGGAACGGTTGGGGATCGGCGACTTCGCATCCATCGCCGCTGCTCGCAATGCCCAGTCATCCGCCTAGGGTGGCGGGTATGACGAGTGAGGCGACGCCAGCGCACGTGACGGTGCGTGTGCCCGGCAAGATCAACCTCGAGCTCGTCGTGGGCCCCCGCCGGCGCGATGGCTATCACGAGTTGGTGACCGTCTTCCAGGCCGTCAGTGTGTATGACGAGGTCCGAGTCAAGCCCGCATCGCAGTGGTCGGTCCAGATGAGTGGCCCGCACGGGAGCGATGTCCCAGTGGATGGGAGGAATATCGCTCTTGCCGCCGCCCAGTCGCTGGCCGGACGGGCTGATGACTTCATCGAGATCGGCACGGTGTCGACGATCGGGCCGGTGGCGATCAGCATCGAGAAGCACATCCCCGTAGCCGCTGGCATGGCCGGTGGCTCGGCCGATGCGGCAGCCGCTCTGGTGGCGTGCGCCGAGCTGTGGGAGCTGAGCGTCCTGCGCGAAGACCTCGAAGTGATCGCCCGTGACCTTGGTGCCGACGTGCCATTCATGCTCCACGGCGGCACTGCTGTGGGGGCGGGCCGCGGAGACACCATCTCTCCGGTGTTAGCCCAGGGCGAGGCGCATTGGGTGTTGTGGATCAGCACGGGTGCGGGACTGTCGACGGCGGCGGTGTATGCCGAGTTCGACCGACTCAACGGCGACCCGCCTGCTCCACATCTGTCGCCGCATTTGGCCTCCGCCCTGCGCACGATGGACCCCGAAGGGATGGGGGCCGCGCTGCACAACAACCTGGCCCCAGCCGCACTGTCGCTGCAGCCCGAGCTGCAGGCTGTCCTCGACGCAGGCCTGGATCTGGGAGCGTGTGGGGCGGTGATCTCTGGCTCGGGGCCTACCGTGGCCTTTCTGGTGAGCTCACCTGCCGAAGCCTTGGATTTGTCGATGGGACTGGCCGTGCGCGGTCCCGGAGGGGACATCGTGCGGGCAACCGGACCGGTGTCGGGAGCACACGTCATCGAGTCGCGTGGCCACGGAAATAGTCCCAGGCCCCGATTGGGCAGCGTCTAGTGGCCCCATTGGTCGCCCTGGACCGGGCGTCGCTGACGCTCGGTATCCAGAACTTGCTCAACGCTGTGTCCGTCGGCATCTTGGCCGGGGAGCGGATCGGTGTGGTCGGCCGCAACGGGGGCGGGAAGTCGACGCTGCTGCGTGTCTTTGCGGGTGCCCAAGAGGTCGACTCCGGCCGGGTGGTCCGCAGCAACGGGGTGAGCGTGGGCATGCTGATCCAGGGTGATGAACTGCCTGCTGGCGCGGTCGTGCGCGACGTGGTGCTCGATGGGTTGGCCGAGCACGAATGGGCCGGCGATGCTCGAGTACGCGAGATCATCGGCGGGCTCCTCGGGGATCTCGACGCCACCGAGTTCGGCGGCTGGGAGCACCCGGTGGCCTCGATGTCGGGAGGGGAGAAGCGGCGGCTGTCGCTGGCGCGGGTATTGATCGCCGACCCCGATCTGTTGCTGCTGGACGAGCCGACCAACCACCTGGACGTCGAGGGGGTTGCCTGGCTGGCGGCATACCTCGCTGATCGCCGACCGCGCACCGGCGGGGCGGACAAGGCTTTGCTGGTCGTCACGCACGACCGGTGGTTCCTCGACGCGATCTCCACCCGGACCTGGGAGGTCAACGACGCGCGAGTGCACACCTACGACGGTGGGTATGCCGCATACGTGCTGGCCAGAGCCGAGCGCGACCGCGTGGCTGCAGTGACCGAGGAGCGCCGGGTCAATCTGGTGCGTAAGGAGTTGGCGTGGCTGCGGCGCGGACCGCCGGCGCGCACGAGCAAGCCGAAATTCCGGATCGACGCGGCCGAGGACCTGATCGCGGCCGAGCCGCCGCTGCGTGACGAGGTCGAGTTGGTGCGGTTTGCGACAACTCGGCTGGGCAAGGACGTGCTGGACCTGATTAACGTCACCCTGCGTCTCGGGGAGCGGACCATCCTGGAACAGGTGACCTGGCGGATCGGGCCTGGCGATCGCTACGGTGTGGTCGGGGTCAACGGGGCAGGTAAGTCTTCGCTGTTTGCCGTGATGCGCGGACTGCTCGAGGTGGATGCGGGGAAGCTCAAGACGGGCAAGACTGTGCAGATCGCCTGCCTGTCGCAGGATCTGAGCGAGCTGCAGCAGGTCGCGGGGATGACCGTCATCGACGCCATCACCTCGGTGCGCTCCTTCACCACGATCGCCGGCAAGGAGGTCTCGGCGTCGCAGTTGGCCACCCGATTGGGATTCACTGGGGGGCGGCAGCAGTCCCGGGTGTCTGCGCTGTCAGGCGGGGAGCGGCGGCGTTTGCAGTTTGTCCGGCTGCTGATGGATGAGCCCAACGTGTTGATGCTCGATGAACCCACCAACGACCTGGACATCGAGACGCTGACCTCCATGGAGGATGTGCTCGACGGGTGGGCAGGGACCCTGCTGGTCATCTCACACGACCGCTATCTGCTGGAGCGGATGACCGACCGACAGATGGCCATGCTGGGTGATGGGTCGCTGCGTGATCTACCCGGCGGGGTGGAGCAGTATCTGGAACTAAGGCGCGCGATGACCGGTGGTGGCGGTGCCACATCGCCGGCCCGAGGATCATCGACCTCATCGAAGGTGCCAGGGACATCGTCGGCCTCACAGTCTTCGGCATCGACCTCATCGACCTCGAATAGGTCGCCCCAAGCGTCCTCGCCCCATGCGTCCTCGCCCCACACGTCATCTCCACAAGCAGCATCAGCCGGGGCCTCTCCTCCCGTCTCGACGGCACAGGCTCGCGAGGCCCGCAAAGCCGTCGAGCGCCTCGAGCGCCAGTTGGCCACGTTGAGTCGTCGCGAGGGCCAGGTGCACGACAAGATGATCGCCGCCGCCACCGACGCCACCGCCATGATGCATCTGAGCGCCGAGCTGAGCACGCTGCATACCGAGAAGGAAGATCTCGAGACCCAGTGGCTGGAAGCCGCCGACCTCGCCGACAGCTAACCCCACCGCGTCTCCCACCCCATCACTCCAGTCGTGAGCTCGTTTTCTGGCTTGGTGCTGCACTGCAGCGCAGCACGAACCGCACAACGCAGCACCGCAGGGGCATGCTTGCCTACGCTGTCCCCCATGAGCACCGACGCCAAGAACGAGCCAGATGAAGTCGATCGGGTGGTGGCTGCTTGGCGTCGTGAACGCTCGGGCCTGGACGTAACGCCCCTTGAGGTCCTCTCACGGGTCACCCGCCTAGGCAAGCACTTGGACCTCGCGCGGAGAGCTGCGTTCGCCGACTCCGGCTTGGAATCTTGGGAATTCGACGTGCTGGCCGCGTTGCGACGGTCTGGGGAGCCCTACCAACTCACGCCAGGAGAGTTGACCCGCCAGACGATGGTCACCAGCGGCACGATGACCAACCGGGTGGACCGTCTCGTCGCGCGTGCCTTGGTCGAAAGAGCAGCAGCGCAATCGGATCGTCGCAGCGTGCCGGTGGGGCTAACCGCGGCGGGCCGTTACCTCGTCGATACCGCCATCGAACGTCTGCTTGAGCGCGAGCGCGAACTCCTGTCCGGGTTGTCGGCCGCCGATCAATCTCAACTGGCGGATCTGCTGCGATCGCTCTTGGGGTCGTTCGAGACGTCGAGCGCCAAACCGCCGCGCTGAGCGACGTCCTTCAGGCGCTCCCGCAGCGCCAACGGGTTGTCAAAATCACGCCAGACCACTCGTTCGATAAGCCATTCCAGCCGCCGTATGCGGTCTTCGCGGGCCTTCTCTTTGATGAGAGCCTCACGGCCCTGGGCACCGGCATACTTCACCGCGCCATCGAACTCCAAGAGGGCGTGCGTTCCGACGATCCGAAGGTCGGCGAAGGCGAACGGTGGTCGGCCGCCCTCACTGATCGGATACTGCGTCTGCGCCGTCATGCCGAGCTCTTCGACCATCAGCCGCAACAGCGTCTCACCTGGTGACTCGACCCCGTCTCGGCATAACCGCCGGACGATCCGCGCTTTCTCGACTCCTGTGATGGCACCGATCCGCTCGATCTCACGATTCAACGCTGCGCGGTCCATCGAGCCCGTATGCAGAGCCGAATCGGCTGCTACCACACCAGCTCGGTATCCGTATGCGCACGCCACCTGCACCACCGCGACCTCAGGTCGCACGGCTACAACATCGCCGATCTGCGTCGTCGGCGGGGGCACCCGCGGTCGGGCGATCAGCAGACCAGAGGCCGAGCGCGCGTTGCCTGATAGCCGCGCTGCATGCAGCGTCCCCATGGGCACCCCGTGGACGGCAACGCCGTGGAGCAGCAGCGCCGCGTGGTGGCTGATTGCCAGTCGATTGCCGTGTCTTCGCGACAATCCGTGCGCGCGCTCGATGAGCCGCGCGTCGGCATACTCGGGCACCGGCCCACTGGCGAAGATGCCTCGACGGAGGCGTCGTGTGTCACCCGACCGTACCCAGGTGGCCAGGTCGTCGTCGTTGTACCCCAACGAGATTGCGTCAGCCCGCGTGAAGACACCGGCGGTGCGGTCGGTGAGTTGGGCGGGAACCGGAGGCATCAGCCCACCATGCCAACAATGTGCTCACCCCTGCCGAGGGGGCTGTGGACAACCCCTACGGTGCTGCGTTTCTCGTCTGGTGCTGCGCTGCAGTGCAGCACCAGACGGACTAACGGGCGCGCGACGAAGTGGGCGGGGTATGCCGGGAGGCTCGGGCTCGGGCTAGGGGTTGGGCTTGGTGCGCAGGGAGGGTTCCGGCTCGATGCCGGCCAGCCCGTTCCACGCCAGGTTCACCAGATGAGCAGCAACGTCCTGCTTCTTGAAGCGCGGTGAATCCAGCCACCAACCCCCGGGGATAGCCACCATGCCGACGAGCATCTGGGCGTACAACGGAGCAGTCTTCGGATCCAATTGTCGGCGCTTGAACTCGGCGGCCAAAATGTGCTCGACCTGCGTGGCCACGTCGCTGATCAGCGAGGCAAACGACCCTGTCGACTGCCCCGGTGGTGAGTCACGCACCAAGATCCGGAAGCCGTCGGTGGAGCTCTCGATGTAGTCCAACAGCGCCAATGCGGCCCGCTCGAGAAGCGCGCGGGAGTGCAGCGGAGCACTCAGCGCCTCGGTGATCGCCGACAACAGCTTTTGGATCTCGCGATCCACGACCACGGCATACAAACCTTCCTTGCCCCCGAAGTGCTCATAGATCACGGGCTTGGACACCTCAGCGGTGGCGGCGATCTCTTCGACGGTGGTGCCCTCGAAACCCTTCTCGGCAAACAGCCCGCGCCCGATGATGATCAGCTGCTCGCGGCGCTGCGCACCCGTCATCCGGTGTCTGGACGACGAACTCATCTTGCTGGAAGGGGTGCTCACACCTGCCATCATGCCAACTCCCCGTGGGTCTCGACTGTGTGAGTGCGGTGCGCTGGCCTAGAGTTGTCCTTCCCGCCTCGTCGGGAGCGTTCCCCGGTTGGTCTGCTGGTAGGGCCCGCCTGACTTTGAATCAGGACAAGCGACGTAGGTTCGATTCCTACCCGGGGAGCCGCAGGGGACCGAATCGGCGGGTAGGGTCGGGCACCGTGAGCACCCATCCCGCCGCTGTCATCATCCTCGCCGCGGGCGAAGGCACCCGTATGAAGTCCGCAACGCCGAAGGTGATGCACCCCATTGCCGGGCGAACGTTGCTGGGACACGCTGTGTATGCCGCCCGTCAGGCTTCTCCTGGGCACGTTTCGGTCGTGGTCAGACACCAGCGAGAACTCGTTGCGGCGCACGTCGCCGAGATCGACCCGCAGGCCCTCATCGCGGACCAAGACGAGATCAAGGGCACCGGGCGAGCCTGCGAGTGCGGCCTTGACGCGTTGCCTGATGACCTGAGCGGCACCGTGGTCGTGACGATGGGCGATGTGCCGTTGCTCACTGGAGCGACTTTGAGCGCGCTGACCGAGCAGCACGAGTCGAGCGGATCGGCGGTCACCGTGATGACGGCCGAGTTGGCTGATCCGGCCTCCTATGGCCGGATCGTGCGCGACGACGCCGGCGGGGTCATGGCCATCATGGAATACAAGGACGCACTGGTCGCCCGACAGACAGGGGGTGAGTTCAAGGATGTCGTCGACATCGCCGAGATCAACTCGGGCATCTACGCTTTCGACCTCGCCGTCCTGCGTAAGGCACTGGCCGAGGTCGGCACCGACAACGCCCAGGGCGAGAAGTACCTCACCGACGTGCTGGCGATCGCGCGTCGCGACGGGGGGCGCGTGTCGGCATACCTCGTGGATGACGTCTGGCAGACCGAGGGCATCAACGACCGCGTCCAACTGGCCAACCTCGGCCGGATCATGAATGAGCGGATCGTGCACGGCTGGATGCGAGCCGGCGTCAGCATCCCCGATCCGGCCACCACCTGGATCGACGCCGACGTCACCATCGGCCAAGACAGCACCATCTTGCCGGGCACCCAACTGCACGGAGCCACCACAGTCGGCACCAGCGTCACAATCGGCCCGGACACCACGCTGACCAGCGTCGAGATCGGCGATGGGGCCTCGGTCGTGCGGACGCACGGCGAACTGGCGGTCATCGGGGCAGGGGCGACTGTCGGGCCGTTCGCCTACCTGCGGCCGGGCACCGAGCTCGGGCCTAAGGGCAAGATCGGAACCTTCGTCGAGGTCAAGAACTCGCAGATTGGTGCGGGCTCGAAGGTCCCACACCTGACGTATGTCGGTGACGCCACCATCGGGGAACACTCCAATATCGGCGCGTCCAGTGTGGTCGTCAACTACGACGGGGTGAATAAGCACCTCACGACGATCGGCAGCCACTGCCGGATGGGCAGCGACACGATGTATGTCGCGCCGGTCACGATCGGCGACGGAGCGGGCAGCGGGGCGGGGACGGTTATTCGGCGGGATGTGCCCGCGGGGGCGCTGGCGATTACTGTGGCCAAGCAACGCAACATCGAGGGTTGGGCCCAAGCAAAGCGACCTGGCACACCTCAGGCCGACGCCGCGAGCGCCGCCACGACCCCCGATAGGCCACACGCAGACGCACCACATACTGAAGCACCAGTGACTGAAGCACCAGCCGGCGAGGGGACCCCCCAGGCATGAGCGGCATCCTGCGCACCACGCAGAAGAACATGATGGTGTTCACCGGCCGGGCGCACCCCGATCTGGCCGCCGAAGTTGCCGCCAATCTGGAGACCCCGCTGGTCCCGACGTTGGCCTACGAATTTGCCAACAGCGAAGTCTTCGTGCGCTTTGAGGAGTCGGTGCGCGGTTGCGATGCCTTTGTCCTCCAGAGCCACGCAGCACCGATCAACAAGTGGATCATGGAGCACCTGATCATGGTCGATGCGTTGAAGCGCGCCTCGGCCAAGCGGATCACCGTGGTGTTGCCGTTCTACGGATACGCCCGGCAGGACAAGAAGCACCGCGGACGCGAGCCGATCTCCGCGCGTCTGATGGCTGACCTGTTCAAGACCGCGGGTGCCGACCGGCTGATGGCTATCGATCTGCATACCGCGCAAATCCAGGGCTTCTTCGACGGCCCAGTCGACCACCTGATGGCTATGCCGATCCTGTCGAAATACGTCAAAGAGAAGTACGGCCACGAAGATCTCGCGGTGGTTTCGCCTGACGCCGGCCGGATCAAGGTCGCCGAGCAGTGGTCCTCGCGGTTGGGCGGCGTGCCGTTGGCGTTCATCCACAAGACCCGAGACACAACCCAGCCCAACAAGTCGATCGCCAACCGGGTGGTGGGTGAGGTCGCTGGCCGGACGTGCGTGTTGGTGGACGACATGATCGACTCCGGCGGGACCATCTGTCAGGCCGCCGATGCCCTGATGGCTGAGGGCGCGAGCAGCGTCATCATTGCCGCCACCCACGCGATCTTCTCCGATCCGGCAGTCGAGCGCCTGGGCGACTCGGTGGCCCGCGAGGTCGTCGTGACCAACACCCTGCCGCTCAGCGATGCCGCGCGCGCGTTGCCCAAAATCACCGAGCTCTCGATTGCTCCGTTGATCTCCCAGGCCATCCGCCAGGTCTTTGAAGACGGCTCCGTAACGAGCATGTTCGACGGCCAGGCCTGAGGCCTGAACTCGGCTGCACGTCCGCCGGCACCTCGGTTTGGGCCTGACCCCCACCCCTGCCGTAGACTCACCGGCGTTGCCTCGGCGAGGGACGTCACACGGTCGTGCTGGATCCGATCGTTGGCTCCGTGATTCGACGCGGTGGTGGTGCTGATGTGCACCTGCCTCCCTGTCGCTTCGCTGTCCGCGTTGCGTCCCGCGTCGAGGCCCACCGGTTGCTCACCCCTGAACGCAAAGAGAGTCCACTATGGCTGACCAGACACGCATTGCTGCTACGAAGCGCACCGAGTTCGGCAAGGGGGCGGCTCGCCGCGTCCGTCGCGCCGACAAGATCCCCGCTGTCCTCTACGGGCACGGCACTCCGCCGCTGCACTTGACCCTTCCTGGGCACGACACGATGATGGCCTTGAAGCACACCAACGCCGTCCTCACCCTGGATGTCGACAGCGAAGAGCACCTGGCTCTGGTCAAGGACGTCCAGCGCGATCCGATCAAGCGGCTCATCGAGCACGTCGACCTCGTCATCATCCGCAAGGGTGAGAAGGTCCAGGTCGACATTTCGGTCCACCTCGAGGGCGAAGCCGCTCCGGAGACCGTGGTCAGCATGGACTACTCCGAGTTGACCGTCGAGACCGACGCCACGAGCATCCCCGAGAGCTTCGTGGTATCGGTCGAGGGTATGACGGCAGGCACCCAGGTGCTGGCCGGCCAGGTCACGATGCCTGCTGGTGTCGAGCTGATCACCGACCCCGAGGCCCTCGTGGTCAACGTGTCGAAGGCGATCTCCGAAGAGGAGCTGGAGGCTGAGCTATCCGAGGCCGAGGCAGAAGCCGGTATCGAGCAGGACCAGTCAGAGGATGCCGAGGGCGAGAGCGCCGAGGGCGAGTCCGACGGCGATGCCGCCGAAGGCCCCAAGGCCGACGAATCCTGATCCACGCTATCCAGCCCGGCCCCACATCTGTGGTGCCGGGCTGGACCCGTTTGGTGCCCTGATCGGTCGGGGGCGGCATGATCGTTGCAGTGTCCGGTATGCGGTGGAAGAGGTGAGTCGGTATGGAGCCTTGGCTGGTCATTGGCCTAGGTAACCCCGGCCCGACCTACGCCGAGCACCGGCACAACGTCGGCGCCATGGTCATCGCCGCGATGTCGCGCGACGCCGGAACGCAGCTCACCACTCACAAGGCGCGTGCTCTTGCTGCTCGGATTCGCCTGGGCACGATGCCGGGAGGGTTGCCAGGACCACCAGTGATCGTGTCTCAACCCCAGACCTTCATGAACCTTTCGGGTGGGCCTGTGGCCGCACTGGCGAAGTTTTTCTCGATCCCGATCGAGCGCATTGTCGTGGTGCACGACGAACTCGACATCGACTTCGGCACGGTGCGACTGAAGAAGGGCGGCGGTGAAGGCGGGCACAACGGCCTTCGCTCGATCACCGCCGCCCTAGGGAGCAAAGATTACGTGCGGGTCAGGTTGGGGATCGGGCGTCCTCCGGGTCGCCAGGATCCGGCCGGCTACGTGCTCTCGAACTTCGGCTCTCGGGAGCGCGAAGAGCGCGATCTATTAATTGGCGATGGCTGCGATGCCGTGTCGGACCTGGTGCAGTTAGGCCTCGAGGCGACGCAGCAGCGCTTTCACTCCCGCTGAGGCGCGCCCCGGCGTCGCTCCCTAGGGGCAGCACGGCCGGGACTGCGGGTGGGGCAGGTCAGAATGATCAGCATGACCATCGCCCAGTCTGTCGTGTTGTTTGCCTTGGCCGCCTTCGCTGAGATAGGAGGTGCATGGTTGATGTGGCAGGGCATCAAGGAGGATCGCGGCTTGCTTTTCGTCGGAGCGGGAATCATCGCGCTGGGTATCTACGGCGCGATCGTCACCGCGCAACCGGACCAGAATTTCGGGCGGGTCCTTGCGGCCTACGGTGGGGTCTTCGTCGCCGGCTCACTGCTGTGGGGCATGGTGGTCGACGGCTTCGTCCCCGACCGCTACGACGCGGTCGGGGCCTCGATCTGCCTGCTAGGGGTGGCCGTCATTATGTTCGCCCCTGGGCGCGGCCTCGGGTCTTAGCCCCCGGATGGGGAGCGTGGGGCCTAAGCGTTGCCCGATTTCAGCGCGGCCAAGCGTGCTTCGATCTCGGAGTCGTGGGTGTGGTCCTCCAACTCGGCGAACTGATCCTCCAACCGCGTTGACTGCGCTTCTGCGCGGCCCTGCATGACGGCCTCTTCACGCCGGATCTTGTCCTCAAAGCGCGACAATTCACTGTTGGGGTCGAGGACGTCCAGCGACGACATGGCCTCATTGACGGTGCTCTGTGCTTCCACCGACCGAGCGCGCGCGATGAGCTGCGAGCGGCGGCCCTTGAGGTCTTCCAGCTTGGTCTTCATCGACGACAGGCCGCTCTTGAGCTGCTCGACCGTCGAGTTCTGAGACTCGATCGAGGGCCGTGCCTTGGCGACGTCGTCTTCGTGCTGAATCATCCGCCCGAGCGCCAACTTGGCGAGGTTGTCGAACTTGTCGGCACCCGCCGCGTCACCCGCGGCGCGCATGGACTCCGCCTTGGCAGAGGCCGCCGACGCCTTGCGGCCCCATTCTTGCGCAGCCTCTTCGTCGTTGCGCAGGTCTGCCTCGGCCATCCGCACGTTCGCGATCGTCTGGGCGACTGCCTCCTCGGCCTCAGCGATCGAGTGCGTGTAGTCGCGAACCAACTGATCCAGCATCTTCTCGGGGTCCTCGGCTCGATCCAGCATGGTGTTGATGTTGGCCCGAGCCAACTGACCGATACGACCGAGGATGCTCTGCTTCTGCGTCATGGTCTGTGATTCCCTTCGTCGACATGCTGTGTGATGGCATCGATGTGTGCGTGATGATCTTTGGGTCTTGATTTTGAGGTGTTCGACGCGGAATGTCGATGGTCGGACGTATGCCGCGGCCGAACGGTTGCCGGCAAACGTGCGATCAGAAGCGCCCCCCGCTGCTGATGCCGCCGCCTCCGAAGCCACCTCCACCGCCGAAACCTCCCCCACCGCCACCCCCACCACCTGAGTGTCGCGCGCCGCCCCGGCCGCCGCCAGCCAGGATGCCGCCCAGGACCAGTGATCCGATGTCCACACCGCCGGCGTTGCGGCTGCCGCTGCGGCCCATACCGGGCCCGCCGCGCATCCGCGGCCCCATGGTGTCGTCCCAGCGGTCGACGTCATTCCCCGCTTCGGCGAACGCTCGCTCGCCCATCTGCTCGGCTCGGTTGAGCAGCGAGGCGGCCTGGGTGGGAGATCTCTCGAACGTCTTCTGGGCCTCGTCGAACAGCCGCAAGGCCTCAGAGATCCGGGTCCTCGCGCCGCTGTCCACGGCTCCGCGACGCGTCGAGATGGTCTCGTCGATGCTGCGCAGTCGTGCGCCGACGCGCTCGACCCGGGCCTGGAACGTGGTGCGCGCCTTGCTGTGCTGGGCCTCGACTTCGCGGAAAGACTCCAGCACGGTGTCAAGATCATGCTCGGCATTGTCGAGCGTGGCCAGGGCAGCCAACGGGTCACCGTCCACCCGTGCCGACTGCCCGGAGGCTACCGCGTCCCTGGCGCGCTGCACGGCGTTGCGCACCGACGAATCGCCCGGTGCCAACCGTTGCGCGTCGGTGATGTCGGAGGTGATGGAGGTGATGGCTGCGGCCAGCGCTTGGGTGGAGCTGTCCAGCGCCTCGTCCGATCCCTCGATCTGATCCAAGAGTCGGCTGGCTTGACTCAGTGATTCCTCACACGCCCTTGCCGCCGCGACCGCGGAACTGCGGTCCTCGCGCGACAGCGACAGATCGCCGGCTTCGATGAACCCACCAGCGCTGTCCAACAGCGACTCGGCTTGGTCGAGGTGGGCCTGCACGGTGCGCAGGGCTGCCGCTGGATATCGCGCCTGCAGACCACGGAGCTGCTGCTCAGCCGCAGGCAGTCGTCGCGTCACCTCCGGTATGCGGTCCGACAACTCGCGCAGGAACTGTGGCACGCGCGCCTCGATTGAGCGCAGGTCGGCGAACTCCTTGGTATGCGTGTCCAGCGCCTGGTTAGCCTGCGTTGCCACGTCCACGATCTGCGCCAACATCGTGCGCTGGACTGGTTCGGGCTCAGGGTCGGCGTCGTCGAGCTCGGCGCGAATCCGGAAGGCCTCCTGAGCCTGCGCGCGACTCTCCCGCAGCACAGCGCGAAAGCGCTCGGTGCGTTGCTCGCCGAATTGCGCCTCGGCAAAACTCAGTTCCTCGTCGGCCGAACGCACTGCGTTGTCCAGCGTGACCAGCGCAGCGGCGGCTTTCTCTTGCAACTGTTGCGTCGGCATACCGGTGATGGAGGGGGGTTCGCGCGCCGCCGTGGAACCGCCTCGACGGGCGGTCTTGTTGCCGCGCCAGTTGAAGAACATTGCGAGCGCAAAGCAGATCACCGGCACGGCGAAGAACCACGGGAAACCGAAACTGAATCCGCCACCCAGTCCGCCCTCGCCCCCCGGGTATGAGGCGTCGTCGCCACTAGGCCTGACCTGCTTGGACGCATCCGGGTCGGTTTGCTGATAGCCCTGTGCGGCGGCAATCGCTGCACCCGCCCAGTCGTCGTCACCCAGGGCGGGCACCACGAAGTCGTTTTCCACCTCGAGCACTTGATCGCGGGTGAGCCCGCTGTCCTCGGTGGTGTAACTGCCGTACTTGCGGTCCTCAACCGCCACGACCAGCAGGACGTCATCACCACCCATGCCCGATGCCGTGAAGGTCGCCTCCGCCCACTCGGCACCGCTGTTGTTGCCCGCCCCTTCCAGGGTGTCGACAAAGGCGACGAAGAGTTGCAGTCCTCGCTCGTCTTGCAGCTCATCCAGCGCGTCCTGGACGTCCGATTCGTCCCCACCCAGCACCCCCGCGGAGTCGTAGATCTGACCAGGCAAGTCCAGTGGCTCCTGCGCCATCGCGGCCAACGGTGCCCACAGGCCCATCAGCAGAGCAACGAGCGCCGCTAGGGCCACGCGCCGGAGGAGTATGAGGTGACTCACGTCATGATCTTGGTCTGGGCATGAGGCAGATGCAACCGTGTGGACGCAACCGTGATGCACCGAGGGCCGAGCATTAAGGTGGCGGGCGATGAACTTCACCCCTGTCCTGGCCGCTGTGCGAGCCGAAGACTCCTGCGCAGCAGTCCTCGAATCGTGGCGATCCGCCGACCGCGCGGACCAGGTCTCCTCCCCGCCGGGAGTCTGGCCGATGCTCAGCGCCCTGATGGCCACCGAACGGCCAGTGCTGATCGTGACCGCGACTGGGCGCCAAGCCGACGATGTGGCTCGCCAGCTCGGTGACTTCATGGCTCCAGAGGACGTGGCGACCTTCCCCAGTTGGGAGACCTTGCCGCACGAGCGGCTCAGCCCGCGCAGCGACACGGTGGCCCGGCGCCTGGCGGTGTTGCGTCGGCTGGCTCACCCGGACGACCACGACACCGGACACGGACCCCTTCGTGCGGTGGTCGCCTCGGTGCGAGCGCTCATCCAACCGATCGCCACCGGGCTCGGTGAGTTGCGGCCGGTCGAACTACGCAGCGGTGACGAGAAACCTCTGGGCGCCATCGTCGAGGACCTCGTGGCCGCGGCCTACACCCGCACCGACCTTGTCGAGCGACGCGGGGAATTCGCGGTGCGAGGCGGCATAGTCGACATCTTTTCGCCCACCGACGACCACCCGTTGCGCGTCGAGTTCTGGGGAGACACCGTCGAGGAGATTCGCTGGTTCAAGGTCGCCGACCAACGATCTTTAGAAGTGGCTAGCGACGGCGTGTGGGCCCCACCATGCCGCGAAGTCCTGCTGACCGAGGATGTGCGGGCGCGGGCCAAGGCCTTGATCGAGAAACTGCCCGGAGTCGCCGACATGCTGACCCAAGTGGCTGATGGCATTGCCGTGGAAGGAATGGAGTCCCTGGCTCCGGCGCTCGTGGACGGTATGGAGACGCTGGTCGATGCACTCCCGGCCGACGCCGGGGTCATCGTCCTGGACCCGGAGCGGGTGCGGACTCGCGCTCACGACCTGGTCGCGACCAGCCAGGAGTTCCTCGACGCCAGCTGGTCGAACGCGGTGGCCGGCAACGTGGTGCCGGTGGACTTGGAGCGGATGCTCGGCTCGGCGTCGTATCTGGGTCTTGATGCGGTGGCCGACATCACGACGGCTTCGGGGCGGCCCTGGTGGACGCTGACGCCGTTCGCGACAGATCACGAGCTCTCAGAGTTCGACCCGGGTATCAATGCGGGGCCGGTGTCGTCCACGATGTATGTTGCAGCGCAGCCCACCCCTCGGTATCGCAGCGATGTCGACGCGCTGGCAGTCGACGTGCGGGGATGGCTCGCCGACGAGCTGAGCGTGGTGATGGTGCTCGAGGGTGCCGGCATGGCCCAGCGGGTGGCCGAGGTGTTGACCGAGCGCGACGTCCCGCACCGAATCCAGTCGCCCCTGCGAGACGTGCCCCCGGCCCTGGTGACGTTGACGACGGGTCGCGTGGGGGTGGGGTTCACTCTGCCCGCAGCACGTTTGGTCGTGCTAGGCGAGTCCGACCTGACCGGCCAAGAGGCCACGGCTGGTGCCACGGGCGGGGCGCAAGCGATGCCCTCACGGCGTCGCAAACAGATTGACCCGCTCCAGCTGCGTCCCGGTGACCTGGTGGTGCACGAGCAGCATGGGGTGGGACGCTTCGTCGAGATGGCGCAGCGGACCGTCGCCGGAGCTACCCGCGAATACCTCGTGCTGGAGTATGCCGCGAGCAAGCGGGGCCAACCCGGTGACCGCTTGTTCGTGCCCACCGATCAACTCGACCAGGTCACTCGCTACGTGGGCGGCGAGGCCCCCACGCTGAACCGCCTCGGCGGCTCTGACTGGCAGAAGACCAAGTCCCGCGCTCGTAAGCACGTCCGGCAGATCGCGGGTGAGTTGATCCGGTTGTATAGCGCCCGCATGGCCACCGTGGGGCATGCCTTCGGCCCCGACACGCCCTGGCAACGTGAGCTTGAGGATGCCTTCGCGTTCATAGAGACCCCCGACCAGGTGTCCAGCATCGATGAGGTCAAAGCAGATATGGAGAAGTCGGTCCCGATGGACCGGTTGATCTGCGGCGACGTGGGCTACGGCAAGACCGAGATCGCGGTGCGCGCGGCGTTCAAGGCCGTGCAGGACGGCAAGCAAGCGGCGGTGCTGGTGCCGACGACACTCCTGGTGCAGCAGCACTTCCAGACGTTCAGCGAGCGATACGCCCAGTTCCCCGTGGTGGTGAAGGCGCTGTCTCGCTTCCAGAGTGACGCCGACGCCAAGGCCACCATCGCCGGATTGGCCAACGGGTCCGTCGACGTGGTGATCGGCACGCACCGCCTGCTCTCGGCCACGGTGCGCTTCAAGGACTTGGGCCTGGTCATCGTCGATGAGGAGCAGCGCTTCGGGGTGGAGCACAAAGAGCAGTTGAAGGCGATGCGCACGAATGTCGACGTGTTGGCGATGTCGGCCACGCCGATCCCGCGCACGCTGGAGATGGCGGTCACCGGCATTCGCGAGATGTCGACCTTGGCCACCCCACCCGAGGAGCGGCACCCGGTGCTGACGTTCGTCGGGGCCTACGACGACAAGCAGTTCACCGCGGCTATTCGCCGAGAGCTGCTCCGTGAGGGCCAGGTCTTCTACGTGCACAACAAGGTGAGCTCGATCGACAAAGCGGCCAGCCGCATCCGGGGCCTGGTGCCCGAGGCCCGAGTGGCCGTAGCGCACGGCCAGATGGGTGAGCACCAACTCGAGCAGGTCGTCGTCGACTTCTGGGAGGGACGTTCCGACGTGTTGGTCTGCACCACCATCGTCGAGAACGGTCTGGACATCTCAAACGCCAACACCTTGATTCTGGAGCGCTCGGACCAAATGGGCCTGTCGCAACTGCACCAACTGCGCGGTCGAGTGGGACGCAGTCGAGAGCGGGCCTACGCCTACTTCTTGTATCCACCGGAGAAGCCGATGACCGAGACGGCGGTCGACCGGTTGCAGACCATCGCGGCCAACACCGATCTTGGAGCTGGGATGGCGGTGGCGATGAAGGACCTGGAGATCCGCGGTGCCGGCAACCTGCTCGGCGGTGAGCAGTCCGGTCATATCGCCGGGGTCGGATTCGATCTGTATGTCCGTCTCGTCGGCGAAGCGGTCGCGGATTTCAAGGGCGAAGGTGAGTCCGGGCCGGTCGAGGTCAAGATCGAGTTGCCGGTCGATGCCCACCTGCCGCACGACTACATCCCAGGGGAGCGGCTGCGCCTGGAGGCCTATCGCAAGTTGGCGCAGGTCAAGGACGAGGCCGAACTGGCGGAGATCCAGGCCGAGCTGGTCGACCGCTACGGCGAATCGCCCGAGCCTGTGCTGACGCTGCTCGAAGTGGCCCGGTTGCGCACGGTCGCCCGAGCAGCAGGTATTGCGGATGTCGCGATGCAAGGCACCCGCGTGCGTTTCGCCCCAGTCGGCAACCTGCGGGAATCGCAGCAACTGCGGCTGAACCGGCTCTATCCCGGCACGCTGCTCAAACCGGCGACCCGCACGGTCCTCGTCCCAGTGCCAAAAACCGGTGGCATCGGCGGGAAGCCGCTGCGCGATACGGCCATACTCGACTGGTCCGCGAACCTCATCAAAGGGGTGCTGTTGGATGACATCGCGGCCGCAGCCAACGTGGGATGACATGATGGGCGGCGTGAGTTCAGCGAAGCGGACCGGGACCTTCTCCAAGCCTCGATCAGCGGCGGCCGCCGGTGCCTTCGCCGTGCTGCTCAGCGGGTGCACGGGGGTCGCATCCAACGAGGCGGCGATCATCGACGGAGAGAGCATCGGTGTCTCCGAGCTGCAACAGGCCACGGAGGAGTTCAACTCGATCTCGGCCGAGCCCGCGCCGCCGACCACCGTGCTGAGTCAGCGCACGTTGACACCCGCAGTCGACGCCATCATGGCTGGCACCTCGGCCGAACTCACCGAGCAGCAGGTGCTCGATGTCCTGGCCGAGAGCGGCCTGAACAATCCTTCACCGCTCACGATCGACGTGGCCAGGACGATCCTCTACACCTCCGCCCTGCAAAACCCAGAAGCCCTCGCTGATCCCGAGATCGCCGACGCGTTAGCGCAGTTGCAAGAACTCACCGGCGACGACATCGCCGCGATGATCGAGGACATAAATCCTCGTTACGGCGAATTCGACGCCGAGACCCGCACGATCCTGCCCGTTGTCCCGGAATGGATCGCCCCCGCCGGTTGAGCCTGTTGGTGACTTCGCCCCGGGTCGCTCTGGGGCTGTTGTCGCATCAGGCATGGCAGGCAGTGAGCGCCGCCGATCAGGTCTGCGCCCTGAGCGCGGCCGACAATCCGTTGGTCGATGTGGTGACAGCTGCCGGTATGGCAGTGGAATTGGTCGACGCTCCAGATGCAGGTGGATTGGCGGCGCACCTCCTCGACGAAGCCGAGACGGGCACCGTGATCTGGATCGGTTCGCCCGACGCCGACCCAGGTTTGTCGCAAGCCCTCGCCCATCGCCTCGCTACGCATGAGGACCCGCCCGAGTTGGAGATGTTGATCGGATCTTGGGACGTGCCGGGCTCTCGGCTGCTCGATGCCGTAGCGGTGATGGATCGTCTACGCTCGCCCGGGGGATGTCCCTGGGACGCGACTCAGACCCACCAGTCGCTCACTCCATACCTGATCGAAGAGATCTACGAGTGTCTCGAGGCGATCGAGGCCGGCGATCAGGATCACATCATTGAGGAGCTCGGCGATGTGCTCTTGCAAGTCCTCTTCCACGCGCGGATCGGTGAAGAAGATGAGCAGACCTTCGACATCGACGACGTCGCGGCATCCCTGGTCGACAAACTCATCCGACGTCATCCGCACGTCTTCGCGGGCGGCAGCGCGAGCACTGCGGATGAAGTGGAGTCTTCGTGGCAAGACCTCAAGCACGCAGAGAAGCCGGAGCGTGCGCACCTGCTGGACGGCATACCCCCGGGTATGCCGGAGCTTGCGCGGGCCAGCAAGATCACCGGGCGGTTGGTCCGAGCAGGTCAGTCCGAATGGCTGGCTCAAGCGGTGAGCGACACAGCAAGGACGGGTGCCGAAGGGGAGTACGCTGCTCGACTGCTCGACATCGTGGTCGAGGCTCGCAAGCACGCCCTCGACCCATCCGCGGCGCTGCGCTCGGCTCTGCGATCAATCGAGGCCCGCGGTCGCGACCTTCATTAGCCGGCAACGAGTGCGGTGCGTTGGTGCCTCCGCGCGGCGTGCTGAACGGTTAGGCTGACGTCAGCGAGCACAATCACGCCCCCACCCGTCATTTGAGGAGTGTTTTCATGGCCGTCATCGACGCCATCATTGCCCGCGAAATCCTGGACTCCCGTGGGAACCCCACGGTCGAGGTCGAGGTCGGTTTGGACGACGGCACCGTTGGCCGCGCAGCCGTTCCCTCCGGTGCCTCAACGGGTGCCTTCGAGGCTGTCGAGCGCCGTGATGGCGACGAAGGCCGCTACCTCGGCAAGGGTGTCCAAGAGGCCGTCCAGGCTGTGATGGACGACCTGGAGCCCCGATTGCTGGGCTATGACGCCAGCGAGCAACGCTTGATCGACAACGAGATGCTGGCCATCGATGGCACCGACAACAAGGAGAAGTTGGGCGCGAACGCCATCCTCGGCGTGTCCTTGGCCGTGGCCAAGGCCGCCGCCGAGTCGGCTGGTTTGCCGCTGTTCCGCTACCTGGGCGGACCGAACGCGCACGTCTTGCCCGTGCCGATGATGAACATCCTCAACGGCGGGTCCCATGCGGACTCCAACGTCGACATCCAGGAGTTCATGATCGCGCCTATCGGTGCTGGTTCTTTCCGCGAAGCCCTGCGTTGGGGCGCGGAGGTCTACCACGCGCTCAAGGGTGTGCTCAAGGATCGCGGGCTGGCGACCGGGCTCGGCGACGAGGGCGGCTTCGCGCCCGACCTGGACTCCAATCGTGCGGCGCTGGACCTGATCCTGGTGGCGATCGAGAAGGCTGGCTATACCCCCGGCACCGAGATCGCCTTGGCCCTGGACGTGGCCGCCTCGGAGTTCTGCACCGATGGCGTTTACGCCTTCGAGGGCAGCTCCAAGAGCGCCGCTGAGATGACCGACTACTACGCGCAGCTGGTCGAGGACTACCCATTGGTGTCCATCGAGGACCCACTGGATGAAGACGACTGGGCGGGCTACGCCACGATCACCGAGCGCTTGGGCACCAAGGTGCAGTTGGTTGGCGATGACCTCTTCGTCACCAACCCGACCCGGTTGCAACGCGGAATCACCGAGAAGTCGGCGAACGCGCTGTTGGTGAAGGTCAACCAGATCGGGTCGCTGACCGAGACGCTGGACGCGGTCACTCTGGCCCAGACGAATGGCTTCCGGTGCATGATGAGCCACCGCTCCGGAGAGACCGAGGACGTGACGATCGCCGACCTAGCCGTGGCCACGAACTGCGGGCAGATCAAGACCGGTGCGCCGGCCCGCTCGGAGCGCGTCGCCAAATACAACCAATTGCTGCGCATCGAAGAAGAGCTCGATGACGCCGCGCTGTACGCCGGGGCCGGGGCCTTCCCGCGCTTCTCCGGCTGAGGCATCGATTTAGCGGCATTGCCGAAGGAGAGCACGAGACGTGAGTGGTCCTGGACGGAGTGAGGATCGGCCCAGCGCGCGCAAGCGTGCGAAGCCGACCCCATCTCGCGCCTCGGGCGCTCGTGGTCCGGCAACCGGTGTGAAGCCGGGCGATAAGCCCGGGGCTGGCAAGGCTCGCAGGCGAACGAGGACGTCACACGCACCCGCGGCGGCATCTGCTGGGCGGCGCGCTGGCTCCTCCCAAGTGTGGCGACTGAGCGCCCTCGCACTCGTGCTGGTGCTTCTCGGGGTCTTTCTCTTTCCGACGATCTCCGGATTCGTCGATCAGCGCCGCGAGGTGACGCAACTCGAGCAGCAGATC
>JBGTGC010000173.1:0-6615 GCA_041746935.1 Dermatophilaceae bacterium | reverse complement strand
CTGCCGGGCGCGGAGGACGCCGCCGCCCGTGACACTGAGGTCGTGGACGTCATGGTCGCGCTGCTCCGGCGGCGGGCGCCAGCATCGGCCTGGGCGAGCACGGCCGATAACTACATCCTCAGACAGCCCCGCGACGGGTTTCCGCTAACCACCGTCTGTCGCCGATGAGACCAAGCGAGAGCAAAATCCCTCGGGCGCACCTCGCCGTCCCACAGACGTTCCTTTTAAGGGAATGGGTCTGTCTCTGTCCCGAGTGGGTCGGCATCGGACGGGTTAGATCACTGCGGGCCCGGCGAAGAGGGCGAACCGCGGGCAGGGGCGGCGGGCAGCACGTGGAGGCGGCCATGGTCGCGAAGACGGTCGAGCAGGTGGGAGATGTGCCCGAGCATCAGCCCATCCTGGCAGGATCCCGGCGCGCGAGTGTGTCGGAACTGGTCCCGCCAGCCTTCGGGGTGGCTTGCGGCGTTCTGGCGTTTGCCTCGCTGATCACCTGATCCAGCAGGGAAGCGAGGTTGGCTACGGGCGTGAATTTTGACGTCACTGGCTTGCTCGGACGCTCGCCTAAGCCTGAGGCAGCAAGTTGCCACGTTCGGGTAGATTTTCACCGTAAGTGAAGCGGGGGACCGGTCTGGGTCGCGACACCGACTCCCGACACGCCAACTGCGCCGGGTCGTCTTGGTTGTGGCGATGCTGAACCTGTCCTACTTCTTCGTCGAGTTCTCCGTCGCCCTCTCGGCTGGCTCAGTCTCGTTGCTCGCGGACAGCGTCGACTTCCTGGAAGATGCCTCGATCAACCTGCTGATCTACATCGCCCTGGGCTGGCCGCTGGGCAAGCGGGCCGCGATGGGCAAAGCCATGGCCCTTCTCATTCTTGGCCCTGCAGGGGTTGCCGCGTGGGTGGCGATTCAGCGGTTCTCCGAGCCTGTCGCACCCGAGGTTGCCCCCGTTGTGTTGGCCTCGCTCGGCGCAATCGTGATCAACGGGATAAGCGCCTGGCTGTTGGTCCGGGTTCGCCACTATGGTGGTTCGCTCAGTAGGGCGGCGTTTCTGTCGGCCCGGAACGATGTCCTGGTCAACGTCGCCATCATCGTTATGGCCGTGATCACGCTCTGGAGCGCCTCGGGCTGGCCGGACCTCATTCTTGGCTGCTTCATCATCCTCCTAGCGCTTCACGCGGCCCACGAAGTCCGGAAGGTCAGCGAAGAAGAGAGGCTGGCCGCCAATGCGCTGGGTGGCGAAGCCATCGACTGAACCCGTCGCAACCGACCGCACGCAGCGGGTGAGTCACACGTAGAAGCAGGGCGTGAACCCTAAGGTCAACATAGGCAAGCACGATCCTCAAAATAGCTCAGTGACGTCAGGATTCGCGGGCCGTCGGAAGTCGAGCGGCTTACGGACTCTCGACGGCTGAGATCCGGTACTTGGCGACCTCGGCAACGAGGAGCTCCGGAGTCGGCGGTGGTTGATCGCTCTCGTCCCCTGAGGTGCGGAAGGACATGAGCAACTCGTCAGTGTCCCAGCGCTCGTAAATGTTGATGCGCTCCGGGTCGATCGGGTCGGCTGACTGGACGAAGTCCTGGCACCCGGGCGCCTGGATGGCTGCATCCCCCACTGCGGCTAGGTACTGGTCGCGCTCGGAGGCGGCCACGCGAAGATGACCCGCGATGATGATCTCCGTCCCAGATTGCCACAACGAACGAGTCGGGGTGTCTTCGTCAAGCGCTCCCACCTGAGGAGACCGGTGATTCGCGCCGGGTTCTTTACCTACCTGCCAAGGACTGGGCGCGCGTCATACCGCTGGATACGGACGACAAACCACCAACCCCCGCTGGCTCAGCTCATGCGCGGTCGCTTGCGGTCTCGCATGCGGATCGTCAGTCGGCACCGGCAGGCAGGTTCCTCGCGTCGCCAGCCTACTCGCGGCAAACTGGCCGTGCTACCTAGCGGGAGCCCGGCCGAGCGAGTTCTGGGGCAGACCTGTGGCGAGGTGTCTTGCGCCTGGTGGCCCTGTGTCGATTCGGCCACCATCCACCGAGTCCAGTCCGGGTTGGGGTGAACGCGGACTGCCTGCTGGCCAATGACTTCCTTCCTGAGGCCTGCGTGACGTTGGCAGTGTGACGAGCGGCACGCCCTATGACCCCGCACTGGACTCTGAAGGGCCCCAGAAGTTCACTGTCCGGACTACCCGCCGATGACCACGGTTCGCTGGCTCGGTCTACCTTTCGGGGGTCTCACGGCCCTATCTGGAGGATTCTTGTGACCGATCAACGTACACCGTCCCGCTTGTCAGTGCGTTTCCCGGGGAAGAAGGCGGCCGTCGCGGTCGCTACGCCGCTGGCCATGCTAGCCAGCCTGCTCGCCTTCACTCCCTCAGCTGCAGCCGTTGCACCGGACTCATCGGTCTTCATCAATGAGGTGCACTACGACAACGCCAGCACCGACACCGGTGAGTTCATCGAAGTCGCCGGGCCAGCGGGGACTGACCTCACCGGCTGGTCGGTCGTCCTCTACAACGGGAGCAACAACGCGCAGTACGACAGCGACCCGCTGTCAGGCACGCTGGGGGACGACACCGGCTCCGGCTTCGGGTTCGCCTCGGTCAACTACCCCTCCAACGGCATCCAGAACGGCGCCCCAGACGGTATCGCTTTGCTCGATGCCGCGGGTGACGTCGTGCAGTTTCTGTCCTACGAGGGCGCATTCACCACAGCCGCTGGCGAGAGCACGGACATTGGAGTCTCCGAGAGCGGCAATGACGTCGCCGGCCTGTCCCTGCAACTCACAGGGACAGGCGACTCGTATGGCGACTTCACGTGGGCCTCGCCTGCCACTGCGACGCCCGGTGAAGCGAACAACGACCAGCTGTTCCTCGCGTCGGGGGACCCGCTGCCGCCGTCGCTGGACTGCGAGCCCAGCGTCGAGACGACCACCGGTGAAGGGGCCACGTCGCCGGTATCGGCCACCGACACCGACAGTGGCATTGACGCCCTGGCCATCACGTCGGACGGCGTGGACGGGATCACGCTCGAGGGGTCGACCGCCCCCACCGACGAGGCAGTGGCCGCGACCGCCACTCTCACGGTGGCCGGTACAACCGCGGTGGGTACGTATCAGGTGGAGATCACGGCCACATCGGACGACAGCGCGCGGGCCGTCTGCACAATAACGGTGACGATTTCCGAGCCGCGCGAAACGATCCATATCTCGAGCGTTCAGGGTTCGGGTACCGCCTCACCGCTTCAGGGCCAGGAGGTTCAGGTGGAGGCGGTCGTCACGTCGCTGATCACCGACGACGACGTTTTGTCCGGCTTCTATGTCCAGGAGGAAGATGCGGATGCCGATGGTGACCCGGCGACGTCCGAGGGTGTCTTCGTCTTCTGCGACTCCACCTGCCCCACCGACTTGGCCGCGGGCGATCTGGTTCAGGTAGTCGGCACCGTCGCCGAGTTCTTCGACAATACCCAGATCGCTACCAATGGGTCCGTCAGTGTGGTGGCCTCCGACACTCCCTTGCCCAGCGCCGCCATGGTGACGCTGCCGGCGAGCTCCTCCACTAAGGACCCCGCCACCCTCGAGAGCGTCGAGGGCATGATCACGACCATCTCAACCACCCTCGCGGTCAGTGAGTACTTTGCGCTCGCCCGTTTCGGCGAGATCGTCCTCACCGCGGAGGAGCGCGAGTACCAGTACACGCAGACGAACACGCCGAGCGTGGAAGGTTATGAGGCGTTCCTGGCTGACCTGGCGACGCGCCGAATCATCCTGGACGATGACAGCAACGACCAGAACAACGCAACCAGCGGTCCGCTGGACAACGAGCCCTACTACTACCCCACCCCGGGACTGAGCACGGACAACTACGTGCGCGGCGGTGACACGATCACCGGCCTTACCGGTGTCATGGAGTACTCCTTCGGCGCCTGGAAACTTCGTCCAGTGCCCGGTACGGAGTACACGTTCGAGCCCGCCAACCCGCGACCGGCCACGCCTGCTGCGGCCGGGGGCAGGCTGCAGGTGGCAAGCTTCAACGTGTTGAACTACTTCGCCACGGTGGACACAACCCCCTCAAACAGCACGGGGACGTGCGGCCCGAGCGGCACCGCAGATTGCCGCGGCGCCGACTCTGAGCAAGAGCGGCAACGCCAGCTCGCCAAGATCGTGGCCGCGCTGGAAACGATCGACGCCGACGTCTTCGGGTTGATCGAGATCCAGAACGACCAGGGTCTGGCCACCCAGCAGATCGTCAACGCGCTCAACGACGCCACGGCGCCGGGTACGTACGACTACATCGAGACGGGTTTCATCGGCACCGACGCCATCAAGCAGGCCTTCTTGTACAAGGTGGCGACCGTGGCACCAGTAGGTGACTTCGACCTGCTCACCGAGGAGGACGACGCCCGATTCGACGATGGGCGCAACCGTCCGGCCCTGATCCAGACCTTTGAGGAAATCGCCACGGATGAGCGGTTCACCGTCGCGGTGAACCACCTCAAGAGCAAAGGGTCCGGCTGCGGGCAAGGAGACGACTCCCCCGAAGACGGGTCCGGCAATTGCGACCTCACCCGCACGCAGGCGGCCGCCGCGCTCGCGGACTACCTGGCCACCGACCCGACCCAAAGTGGTGACCCCGACTTCCTGATCATCGGTGACCTGAACTCCTACTCCATGGAGCGCCCGATCGATACGCTCGATTCGGCCGATTACGTCGACCTGCTCGAGCGCTTCGAAGGCCTGGAGTCCTACGGGTACGTCTTCGACGGTCTACTGGGCCACCTCGACCACGCGTTGGCCACCGAGTCACTCTCTGCGCAGGTGACCGGTGCCGGCGGGTGGAAGATCAACGCTGATGAGGTGCCCTTGTTCGACTACAACGACACCACCCGCGACCCCGGCGAGGCGGCATTCGAGCGCGAGTCGTCAGCCCTCCCACTGTACGAGCCCAACCCGTACCGGTCGAGCGACCACGACCCGGTGATCGTCGGCCTGACTTTGAGCAGCAACAGTGCTCCGGTCGCCGAAGCGGGCGGTCCATACACCGTCAAGCCCGGCGCCCGCATCGTGCTCGACGCGTCCGGGTCCTCTGACAGCGACGGTGACGAGCTCACGTACGCGTGGGACCTCGACGCTGACGGCCAGTTCGACGACGCCATCGGCCCCACAGCGACCTTCCGTGCAAACCGCCCACCGGGGAGCTACCCCGTCGCGGTGCAGGTTAGCGACGGCAGCGAATCGTCGATCGACGAAACCGTCGTCAAAGTCGTCCCCCCAGGGCGCCGGTCCCGATGACCCCGGTCCGGGCCCGGCCCCGCCGTTTGCAGGGCCTGGGCTTGAGTCTCAGGCGGAGGCGGTAAAGGCGACCGAGAGCGCCTCCCGTCTTTGGCTTGCCGATGCAAGGTCGCGCGTTGACGCTGACTGATCTCCCGCCCTGGCGGTCAGCGGTGCAGGTCAGACGCCACTACGGGCCCCTCAACTCAGCAGGAGCGGAGCCCATCGACTAAGAGCCCACCCACGGTCTCAAAGCTGGTGAGGCCCAGGCGCGTACGCGCGTCCTTGTTGGGAAAGTGCCGGGGACAGGGCCCGCGGTGCAGACACCGGCGGCACGGGCGGCGGCGCTGAGACTGACACTGGCGAGTCGCCGACCATGACTACGGCACCACCCCCAAAGACGGACGGCCCGACATCCGTCACTGACTCGGTGGGGTGACCCAACGCCACACCCCCGTTTTCAGCAAGCACCTGCCCGACAAAAGGCGTCCATGAGCGGCGCCAACAGAGACAGCGACGTTGCGCGACGACGGACGCCGCCCCCCATGGTGGAACCGTCACCGGCTAGCGATCGGCGAATTCAGGTGGTCGTCGCAACGGTGGGTGATTCTGAGTTCGATGGTTGTCGTTGCATGGCCTCGGCAGGGGTGGCCCATCACGCTGGCAAGCGACATGCCAAGTAGCGTCATGCAGTGCACTTCACGGACTACGACACGCGCCTAGCTGCCTATGCTCTGCTAGCTGCCAAGGACCGTTCTATCCTTCTGACCTGGTTCAACGGCAGTCGTTGGTCAGAGCCATGTTGGATCCTGCCTGGTGGCGGGGTGGACTTCGATGAGTCAATCGCTGATGCCGTCGTCCGGGAGGTTTTTGAGGAGACTGGCTACCGCGCGGACGTCGGGCCGGTCCTTGCCGAACACCATTTCACCGTCCCACGCACAGATAGTCGACGCCCGATTCGTTCCCAGCGCTTCATCCTCGGCGCGAGGATAGTCGGCGGTGAGCTGGGGACCACTGAAGTGGATGGTAGTACTGACTTCGCACAGTGGATTGCGATCGGGGCAGTCTCAGATCTCGAACCGCGAGCCGACATCGTGGACGTAGCTATTAGCATCTTGCGTTAGGCACCATCTCGCATCAGCAGCACCAACTCGCCATCGGCCCATTCTTCCATTCGTGAAATCGACGACCCAGCGTCCGCAGAGGGATCCCTCTACGGACATGTCCGACCGTTGAGAATGGCTGTGTCAGGCGTTTGTCTTGTGAGTGAACCGCTGCCGCGCTGCTTGCCGAGATACGCCCAGGGCGACAGCGATCTGGTTCCAGGACCGGCCCTGTGCCCGGGCGACT
>JBGTGC010000172.1:0-13110 GCA_041746935.1 Dermatophilaceae bacterium | reverse complement strand
CGCACCCCTACGCGCCGCGTTCACCCACTACCAACACCAAGTCGATGCCCTCGCCGACCGTCACGGCCTCGCCGCCTGAAACCTGACCCTCGACAACAAACTTGACTCACAATTCCGGCTTCGCCGGTCCTAGCCCTCTAGCAGAGGGCCAACCCCTCGCAGGATGTCAAGGGGCCCGACTCCGGTCGGAATCGGGCCCGGTGCTCTGGCTCCCCCGGTTGGACTCGAACCAACAACCTGCCGATTAACAGTCGGCTGCTCTGCCAATTGAGCTACAGGGGAATGCTGAGGTGAAGCGCTCAGCGACGCCCGACTGTATCAAAGGCCACGCCTGGCGACCCAATCCTCACAGCGGCGTGGATGAGTCACTCGTCGGCGGCAGTCCGACGCCGGCTCGAGCCTCCTGACGGACCCGCTCGACCTCGGTGGCCAACTCGCTGTCGGCGGCCCGAGCGCCCCGTCCCAAGGCAACCTGATCGATCAATTCTCGGGTGCTCAGCACCGAGCGGATGCTCACCGTCGCGGTCCGCTTCGGGCTGAGTTTGACCTCACGAACGTGCACCACGCTGGCCGAGACCCGGTCTCGGAAGACCTCGGGGATGCGACCGGGGCCGGTGAGCGTCCGCATCCGCCATTGCAGCGCCGTGGTCCCGCCCACCCAGCTCAGACTGAGAATGGCGGCCTCGGACTCCCAGGCCCCCGTGTCCACTTCATGCCAAGGCCGGTCGACCAGCACATCGCCCCCGGGCGAGAGCACCACGACGCGATACGTCGTCAGGGCCACCCAGGCCTGCGTGAGGTCATCTTGCGCCGCAGCTAGCACCGACTCGCCGCGTTGGGTGGGCACCGTGAGGGAGTCAGGCAGTTTGGCCGGTCCTTCCGCCTTCTCGATATGCGTCTTGCGGCCTCCGAAGATCGCCACTCTCACTCCATTCTGGCCCGTAATCGGGCCCGTTCGCGGTGCAATCCGGTCAGTTCCTCGCTGAGCACCCTCGCCTTCGGGTCATCGGGAGCGCTGCGCTGCAACGCGCTCATGGCCGCCTCGATCCGCTGACCCAGCGATGCGTCAACAGCGCGGTCCACCAGGGAATCCACGTATCGCAGCGGCGGCTCACCGGTGCTGGCGTCCAGCCGCACCGGCAACCCCGCGACTGCCAGTTCAGCAACCATGGGTGAGGCCAACGGTGGTGTGTGGTGGGCCACGGCACTGGTCCACGCGGCAGCGCTCATCGCGGCGGCCTCCCCCACCCCGCCGGCCTCACGGACGCCGTGCCAGATGGCCTGGTGAGCTGGTGCGCGAAAGCCGTGGACCGGCAGCGCGTTGACCTCATCGGCGACCAGACAGGCGGGATATTGCAGCGTTACCTGGAGCAGCTGGCGCTCGGCCGCCACGACCGGATCGCGGAGGTCGGGTTGCGGCAGAATCGGCCCGCGCTCGTCGCCCGGCACCTCATCGTCATCCGGCTCGAGACCGTAGTCGTCAGCTGGCGGTCGGTTATCGTGTGGGACCTGGTCGCCGCGGCCCTTGCCCGCGCTACGGTGAGCGGCGTTGTTGGCCTGCTTCTCGCGGCGGCTGGCGGCACCGATGGCTGAAGTGACCTCGGCACCGAAACGTTGCTCGTCGATGCCGATCCAGCCGGCGACCGTGCGGACATATTCGATCCGGAGGGTTTCATCGCGGATAGCTCCGATGATGGGAGCCACGGCCCGCATGGCGTCGACTCGCTGCTCAGTGCGGTCCAAGTCGTAGGGCTTCATGGTGGTGCGCACCGCGAAGTCGAACATCGGCACCGCATCATCGACCAGAGCCTGGACGGCGCCGTCGCCCTCGCGGTGCCACAGATCATTGGGGTCCTGCCCGGCTGGGGCCACGGCCACGTAGGACTGTGAGGCCCACCGCTGATCCTCCCCGTAGGCGCGCATGGCGGCCTTCTGCCCGGCGGCGTCACCGTCGAAGGTGAACACCACGCGCGCGGGTGACAGCCCCGGCTCGTCGCGCAGGATGCGTCGCAGAGTCTTGATGTGATCGACGCCGAACGAGGTGCCACAGGTTGCAACCGCCGTGTCCACCCCGGCCATATGACAGGCCATCACGTCGGTGTATCCCTCGACAATCACCGCGCGGCGCGACGCGGCCATCGGCTTCTTGGCGACGTCCAGCCCGTAGAGCACCGACGTCTTCCTGTAGAGCGGCGTCTCCGAGGTGTTGAGGTATTTGGCAGCGATCTTGTCGTCGTCATACAACCGCCGCGCACCAAAACCGACGGTGTCCCCGGTGATGTCGCGGATAGGCCAGATCACCCGCCCACGGAACCTGTCGTAGAGCCCGCGCTGACCCCGCCCGGCAAGGCCAGCCGTGACCAACTCGTCTTCGGTGAACCCCTTGTCACGCAAGTGTCCGGCTAAGGCACCCCCCGACGACGGCGCGTAGCCGACGTCGAACCGCGCCGCTGCTTGCGACTTGAAACCCTTGGCGCGCAGGAAATCTCGTGCCGCCCGCGCTTCGCCGGAGTCGATCAAGGACGTGTGATAGAACTCTGCGGCAGCACGGTTAGCCTCCAAAAGCCGGGCCCGTCGTCCCAGGCCACCGGTCTCGCCCTCGCGCCGCCCAGGCCGCCCATTGGACTCTTCATACTGCAACTCCATGCCCAGTTGACCGGCCAGCCGCTCCACCGACTCAGCGAAGGTCAGGTGATCGACAGCCATGACGAAGGCCAAGATGTCGCCGCCCTCGCCGCACCCAAAGCAGTGCCAGGCCCCCGACGCCGGACGGACGGTGAAGGACGGCGTCTTCTCATCATGGAAGGGGCACAGCCCTTTGAGCGACCCCGTGCCACCCGGGCGCAGCGTGACGTGCTCGCGGATGACGTCCTCGATCGAGGCTCGTTCCTTCACCGCCTGCACGTCTTGCTGCCTGATCAGCCCGGGCACACCCACTCCACATCTCTGGTCATCAGATCTCAACGCTTGCACAGGTGATGCGGATGTTCGCGCGACCTGTGTCGGGCAGTCTAGGCGGCGAGGTGAACCTGTGATGAAGTAACTCCGTGGCCTCCTCCAGTAGTCCCGCAACCCAGCTTGACGTGGGCGAGCGCAGCGTGCGCATGTCCAACCCCGACCGTGTCTACTTCCCCGAGGTGGGGCACACCAAACTCGACCTCGCGCAGTACTACCTGTCCGTGGGTGACGGCATCGTCAACGCACTGCGCGAACGCCCCTGTATGTTGCACCGCTTCCCTGAGGGCATCGAGGGTGAGAAGGTCCACCAGAAGCGTCTTCCCCGCGGCGCGCCCGACTGGGTCGAGACCGTGCGTATCCACTTCCCGCGCTGGAATCGCACCGCCGACGAGTTGTGTGTGACCGAGTTGGCCAGCGTCATCTGGGCCGTTCAGATGTCCACCGTAGAGTTCCATCCGTGGAATAGCCGTCGCGCCGACGTCGAACGCCCCGACGAATGGCGCATCGACCTCGACCCCGGCGATGAGTGCGACTTCGCCACGGTGCGCGAGGTGGCCGTGGCCGCCCACGAAGTGCTCGAAGAGCTCGGTGCCCGAGGCTGGCCCAAGACCACCGGCGGATCCGGGCTGCACGCCTACGTGCGCATTCACCCCGAGCACAGCTTCACAGATGTCCGCCGGGCAGCCCTGGCCTTCGCTCGAGAGGTCGAGCGGCGTTGCCCGGACAAGGCCACGACCACGTGGTGGCGCAAAGACCGCGACCCCACAGCGGTCTTTGTCGACTTCAACCAGAACGCTCGGGACCACACCATTGCCTGTGCCTATTCGGTGCGCGGCACTCCCGATGCGCGGGTGTCGGCACCGTTGGCCTGGGACGAGGTCGCCGACTGCGAGCCCGGTGACTTCACCGTGGCCTCAATGCCAGCTAGGTTTGCCGAGCTCGGTGACCTGCACGCACAGATCGACAACCACCCCTACGACATCGCGCCCCTGTTGGAGTGGGCCGAGCGTGACGAAGCGGAAGGACTGGACGTCCCCGAGGACTGAGCGCGAGGTTGGCCCTCCGAGCACCAGTGGTCAGTCGGGCTAGGCCCACGCGCTGAATAAAGCGTGTGCGCGGATGTCGGACAAGCTGGCCACCTGATCGATGACGGCACGCGAGACCGCGACATCGTCGCCCTCTCGCGCTGCTTCCTGGTGGGCTGCGGCGTGGATCGGGTCCATCCGATCAGGATGCTCGGTGTATGCAGAGAACAGCGTCAGCACGATCTCGCGTTGACGCTCCATCACGTCCCGCCGTTCGTCACTCATCATCACGAAGTGCGCTGCGGCACCTTTGAGCACGCTCGCCTCGGCTCGGATGCGGTCGGGCACGACCAGGCCGGCGGCATACCGGGTCAGTCGGCCGTGGCCGTGCCGCTCGCGGGTGGCGTCCTCGACGGTCTGCACGAAGTGCCCGATGAGCCGACTGGTCATGTCTTTCAGCGAGGCGAGTGAAGCGCGTGAGCCGTCATGGTCCGCGGGGATCCACCCCGAGGCCAACAGTCGATCCAGCGCTTGCGACAGGGCCTCCTGCTCGATGTCCGAAGCGTACCAACGCTGAGTGACCTCGACCACTGATGCGGCCTCGACCGTGGCCCGCAAGGCCCGGAGGTCGATGCGCCGGGAGGTCACTGCGTCTTCGATGTCGTGCACGCAGTAGGCCACATCGTCGGACCAGTCCATCACCTCGGCCTCCAGGCAGCGCCGCTGATCGACGTCAGCCGTGCGCAGCCAGTCGTAGACCTCAGAGTCGTCGGGGTAGTAGCCAAATTTTCCGGTCCCGGCGACCTCTCCGCGGGCCCAAGGATATTTCACGACCGCGTCCAAGGTCGCCCGGGTCAGGTTGAGCCCGGCGGGCCGGCCATCAGGGTGGATCCGCTTAGCCTCCAGCCTCGTCAGCACCCGAAGCGTCTGGGCGTTGCCTTCGAAGCCGCCGATGCCACTAGCCAACTCATCGAGCACGGACTCGCCATGATGGCCGAATGGCGGGTGCCCCAGGTCGTGCGCCAGGCACGCGGCATCGACGACGTCTGCCGCGCAACCCAAGGCCGCCCCAAACTCTCGACCGATCTGGGCGACCTCCAAGGAGTGGGTCAGCCGGTTGCGCACAAAATCATCCGAGCCTGGCTGCACGACCTGCGTGGTCAATGCCAGGCGGCGTAAGCCCGCGGAATGCACCACCCGCGCACGGTCGCGGGCGAAATCGTCACGGTCGGCCCGCTTGATGGCCGGGTCTTCATGAAGCCAGCGCTCGCGATCGCCCACGGTGTATCCAGGCACGACGCTTGAAGCAGTCGCATCGGTGCTACTCACTACAGGACCACTCACCGAGTTGCCGCTGATCGCGCGGTCAGAGCCGCACGCGCGCGCTGAGCACTCTGCGCCAAGACGGGACCGATTGGCCGGACCGGCACGTCGGCATACCCGCCCTTAGCCAGGTCCGCGTGCCGCTCAAAGGCGCATCGAGATGCACGGTCCCCGGTGCGCAGCATCGACCAACCCATGGAGGCGACATACAGCGGGAGGAAGGGCAACCCGAGGCAAGCCATCCATTGGCGGGCATGCGCTTCCTCGTGCTCGAGCAGATGCGGGCGCAGCGGCAACATGGTGTCAAAATCGTGCCGGGTAATCACCACGTCGCCGATGGTGAAAGCGCCGCCGGCCGGAAACCCCCACCGGTAGTGATCGGCCAAATACAGATCGAAGGAGCCGCGACGAATAGTCGCGCCACCGGCTCGAGCCGCGCCGAGCCCGAGCAGGGTCGACAGATTCACCCAGTTGGCGATCTTGCGGGTGCGGATCAGGGCGGGCGAGGGAGCGCTTCGGGCCATCGAGTCAGGGGGTTCCGGCGAAGCGGGCAGCCGAACGCGCTTTGGCCTTCGCTGCCTCGACCTCCCGGTCGCGCGGGGCACCGCGGGACACCATGGCGTCCAGCATCTCCTGGGTGGCCGCAGCGATCTGCTCCACCGCCCGGTCGTATGCAGCCCGGTTGGCCTGCGAGGGCGTCGCCGATCCGCCGATCTTGCGGACGTACTGGAGCGCAGCGGCCCGCACCTCCTGCGTCGACGCCGGCGGCTCGAAGTGATGAAGTTGTCGGATGTTGCGGCACATGGTCCTATTGTGCTCGCCCGAGGAGTGAACGTCATGCAGGGGAGCCTCAGATCGGCCCGGGTCATAGAGTCAGGTGCGTGCCGCATTCCGTGACCGTCAGCATTACCCGCCATATCGACCCCGATCAGGCCGACCGGATGGTCGCCTGGATCAACGCCGGTGCGTCGCTCGCCGAACGCTTCGAAGGGTTCTTGGGGACCGGCTGGGTGCGACCTGGTGTCGAGTCTGATGAGTGGCACATGCTCTACCGCTTCGAGAGCCCCGAGGCCCTCGGCCATTGGGAAGCATCGGACCAACGTCGCTGGTGGTTGCACTCCGCCCAGGGCATCGTGGGTGAAAGTGTCAAGGAGCGACGGACCGGCATCGAGGGCTGGTTTGATCGACCATCAGACACCGACGTCGCCGACCTACGCCCGGCACCGTCAGGGCCCCCGCGCTGGAAGCAGGGCTGCGTCATCTGGATGGCGTTCTTCCCACTCAGCCTGCTCACGACATGGTTTTTGTCCATGGCCCTGCCCGATACCATTGCCCTGCCACTGCGAGTGCTTATCAGCACCCTGTTGTTGACTCCGGTGATGACCTACGTGGCGTTGCCCACCCTGACTTCGTGGATGAGTTGGTGGCTGGCCGGAGAACCTCCGCCGTGGAAGACCACGGCAGACCCGAAGGAGCCGCATGGCTGAAGAAACGCCTGCACGAACAGCACGGCGACCGCTCGTCGAGCCTGACGAACTGGCGAGTCTGCTTGCTGAGGAAGACCCGCAGGCACGGCCCGTGTTGATCGATGTGCGATGGCAGTTGGGTCGGGGAGTCGAGGGCAACCTCGCCGAATATGCCGAAGGACACATCCCAGGGGCTGCCTTCCTGGATCTGGAGTCGGCCCTGGCGGGACACGTGCGGGATGACCGTGTCGGTGGTCGCCATCCCTTGCCGACTCTGAAGACGGCCTCTAGTGCCCTGCGACGGACTGGCGTGACGAACGGGCGCTCCGTCGTGGTTTATGACGGTGCCAACTCGCTGGCCGCCGCCCGGGCGTGGTGGATCCTGCAGTACTTTGGCAAGCCCGACGTCCAAGTGCTCAACGGGGGGTATGCAGCGTGGCGGGCAGCAGGACTGCCCACCGAGAGCGGGTCGGGCTCGGCACCAGCGACCGGAGATGTCGACCTGCGCCCGGGAGGTCGTGAGGCACCCACCGCCGACGACCTCACGACATACCTCGAAGGACCCGGCGGCAGGATGATCGATGCGCGAGCCATCGAGCGCTACCGCGGCGACGTGGAGCCGATAGACGCTGTGGCCGGGCACATCCCAGGGGCAGTCAACGTCCCGACACTGGACACGTTGGCCCCCGATGGCCGATTCGATCCGGAACGGCTGAGGCCGATGCTGCGGGACCTCGGAGTCTACCCGCACGCGCCCACAGCAGTGTATTGCGGCTCGGGAGTGCAAGCGGCACACCTAGCTCTTGCCCTGGAGGTCGCCGATCCGCAGCGTCGACCACCCGCCGTCTACGTCGGGTCGTGGAGTGACTGGGTCAGTGACGAAACCCGGCCAGTGGCCAGTGGAGACAACCCTCCGGGCTAACCTGGGCGATCAGGTCGAGGTCAGCGGTCCGCGCCACAGGCTCTCGCCGCTGTGCGCAGGGTTGCCGTCGTAGTGCTCGACAGACACGTCGACCGTGGTGAAGGTGTCGGTCGACAAGCCCTCGGGTAGCTCGAACTCCTCGCCGCCCTCGGTGAGCGACCCCAAGGCCACCATCCCGGTCGCGTCGTCCTGGAGCAGCCACACTTGCAAGAAGCCGTCATCGATCGGGGGCAACTCACTGGCATTGATACGCAACACACGGTGCCCGTCGCGCTCGACGATCTCTGCAGTGCCCGGCGTTACGCTGCTCTCCAGCGCGGCAAGGTCCGCGGTAGCCAGGATCGGCGCATCGGTAGGACCTTCTTGGCCCACGACGGTCGATCCGATCCACATCACTGCGGCACCCGCGGCAGCAGCCCCGAGCAGGGTTAGCCCAGAGAATCTGCGAGAACCGGCAGACGCGAACTGCCGGTGCTTGCGGCGGGAGTCCAGAGACACTGGCTCGGCCACGGGTTCTGCGCTCAACGACGTGACGGCCTTCGGTGAGTCGACCGAGCGTGTCGGCATACGGTCTGCGGCTGGCTTTCCTGCGGCAATGCCGGCGGCTGCCTCACGCACGGCGGCCTCGATTGCTGGCCAGAGGTACGCCGGTGCCTCGACCGGGACTGGCCCGCCGGCGGACATGATCTGAGTCACCGCAGCCAGAGAGTCGACCTCGTTGCGGCAGATCGCGCACCCACTGAGGTGGTCTCGGTGCTCCTGCTCGCCTTCACCCATCGCCACGAGGGCGAGGTCGTCACTGTCAATGTGCATGCTCACCCTCCAATCGGGTTCTCATTCGGCGCAAGGTGCGCGCAATGTAGCTCTTCACTGTGCCAAGCGGGAGATCGAGAGCCTCCGCGATCTGCGCATGCGTCATGTCCTCGAAAAAGGCAAGAATCATGATGCGACGCTGCGGATCGCCGATCCGCTCCAATTCCTCCCACAGCACCAACATTTGGTCGATGCGATCTGCTGTGACGGTATTCGGAGCGGGGTGCTGCTCCAGATTGGCGTACAGGACACTCGGGTCTGCTGTGACTTCTTTGCCAACGTGTCGGCGGATGAAATGGTCGGCAATACGATGCCGCGTAATCCCCACCAGCCAGGCACCTAGCGGCCCCTGATCGACGCGATATCGAGCCCTGGATTGCCAGGCGGCCACAAAGACCTGCTGAGTCACATCGTCGGCATCGCTGTGACCGACCGCTTTGGCAGCGAGTCCATGAACGAGTCCACCCCACCGCTGATATGCCTGGGCAAGCGCAGTCGAGTGACCCGCGGCGAAGGCCAGGCTGATCGATCTGTCGGCATCCACATCTGTGTCGAGGCCGCTTGTCCGGTCGGTCACCGCCCCACCGTATCGACTCCAGCTCTGAGGTTCCCACCGACGGGCCTCCTCACCCCTGATCCACCGGAGTGGCCACCACAACGACATTGTCGCGATAACTCGACTCCGAAGCCCGCCACGGGCCGCCACAGGTGATCAGGGTCAGCCGCTCGGGGCCTGTTCGGTCAAAGATCTCGTCCGAAGGCAGCTCGCTCTTGGCGATCGTCTCGCGTCCCCTCACCTCGTAGGTGAGGACTGACCCGTCATTCATCTCGACCTCCACCTCGGCACCGACGGAGACCTCTCGTAGGGCCGCCATAGCACCGAGACCTTCCTCCGTGTCGACATGGCCGGCGAGCACCACCGACCCGCTCCCGCTTCCGGCATTGGCGCCGTAGCGATACCACGCCGCGCGAGCGCCGTCGTCGGGAATCTCCATCAATCCGTCGTCTCGAACCCCAGTGGCATCGAGTGGCGCATCAAGATCCACCGATGCCACGCGCAGGCGCGCCGGCGTGGCAGCAACCTGTGACAAATCAGACAACTCTGCCGAACTCCGCGACACGTCCGGGACACCGAATCCAGTTACGCCATAGATGCCCTCGGGTGCCTCTGCGTTGGCATCGGCGTCGTCTGCGTCCCCCGTGCCCGGCGAAACTGAATCCTCGACCCGCCCAGAAGTAGGTCTCCGATCGTCAGTTTCGCCCGGCACGTAGGTGGCAGCCGCGCTGTGGAGACCACGGACGTCGATCCTGCCGACGTCGCTGGGCTCGCCTGCCGCCGTGAGCGACACCGTGGCAGCGATCACCGCCACCAGGGACGCCATCAGCAGGGCCAAACGGGCACGAATGAGCCACAAACCGCGGACCCATCCTGTTCGGTGCATTGCTTTAGTCCTTCGCATTCGCGCGCATTGCCATCGGGCTTGCCCGTCAAGCAACGGTGCGGTGATGGACGGCGCCGGCGAACAGTTCAGCTGCCCGCCGGCACCGCAGTCTATGAACGGACTAGCCCGTGGGACTAGGCCGCGTGACCGCCCTGGGCAGTCATCTTGCGTCCGGCGACGAGTGCGCCAGCGACACCAGCAGCGCCGAGGATCCACAGCCAGGCAGCGGAACCACCCTCAAGCAGGCCACCGTCACCGGTGGGCACTCCGCTCGGGTCGCCGTGCAGCCCGTCGATCGCCTGAACGGCGAGGTCAAGGTTGCCGTCGGCAGCCGAGCCCCACGCGTAGACGATGGTGTTGGTGCCTTCGACCAGGTCGAGGTCGGCTGGGCCGATCGCGACATCTTCGGTCCCTGCGAGGGTGACGTCGGCGCTCACGGTGCCAGCGTCGAGGTTCAAGACCTCTTCGTTGGGGTTGGTCAGCCCCTCGATCACGGGGCTACCACCGGCGCGGATGTCCACGGCCGGAGCGGCTGCGGTGTGTCGGACGGTCAGGCGAGCTTGGCCAGCGTCCAGCGTCGACACGTCGTTCACGAACGCGTTCAGGGCCGGGTTGCCCTCGGCATCCAGGTTGGCCGTGAGCGTGATGTTCGCGCCACCGGGCACGGCCAAGCCCTCAGCTGAGATGGCCGGGTCCTCGGTCTCGGGGTCGGCACCGGCGGCATACACCTCGATGTCGTAGTCACCTGCAGGCAGGGTCAACGGGTCGGTCAGCGTGCCGGGCTCGAAGTCGGGAAGGGTTTCTTCCCCGTTTACGTAGACGTCAACGGTCAGGCCCGGCACCGCGTGCAACACGGACACCTGGCTGTCGTCCTGAGCCAGAGCGGGACCGGCAGTGGCGACGAGGGCAAGGCTTGCAGCCGCCCCCCAAGCAATGGAACGCATGTCAATCTCCTGTGGGTTCAGGGGAACCGTGGTGACTCCCTCTGACCCCTACTTCCGGTAATGCATCGCGTTTGGATGCACTTTGCGCGAAGTATTTTCGCTAGCCTCCGGAGACCGATAATTCTGCTGCCGCGATCGTGGCACGCTGCGCTTTGTTCAACTCGCGAGACTGCAACCAGAACTCCGGCAAGATCACCCGACGCGACGAGCCCGCGCGGCCCCGTTGGCCTTCGGCGTCGTCGCCGGGCCACGGCTGGTCGAGATCCAAAGTGTTGATGAGTTGGTCCAAGGAGGCTAGCGAGTCGATCAGGCCGAGTTGGTGGCGCAACGTGCCGCCGACGGCGAAACCCTTGAAGTACCACGAGATGTGCTTGCGAATGTCTCGGCAGCCCCGGCTCTCATCGCCATAGAACTCCACGAGGTATGCCGCGTGCAGGCTGAGCGTCGCGCATACCTCGCGCAGGCTGGGCTCCACGCGGGCATCCGAGCCCGCGAAGGCCGCGGCAAGATCGGTGAACAGCCAGGGGCGGCCCAAGCAACCGCGGCCGACTACGACGCCATCGCAGCCGGTCTCTCGCAGCATACGGACGGCGTCTTCGGCGGACCAGATGTCCCCGTTGCCGAGCACCGGGATCGAGGTCACCGCCTGTTTGAGGGCGGTGATGCGGCTCCAGTCGGCCTGTCCGCTGTAGGCCTGGGATGCCGTCCGGGCGTGCAAAGCCACGGCCGACGCGCCTTCGTCTTCGGCGATCCGCCCCGCGTCGAGGTAGGTGATGTGGTCGCTGTCGATGCCGACGCGCATCTTGACTGTTACCGGGATATCGGCCGGCGAGGCCTGCGCAACCGCCGCGCGCACGATGCCTCGGAAGAGGTCGATCTTCCACGGAAGCGCCGCTCCCCCGCCCTTGCGGGTCACCTTGGGCACGGGGCAGCCGAAGTTGAGGTCGATGTGGTCTGCACGGTCTTCACTGACCAGCATCTTGACGGCGGCACCGACGGTCGCTGGGTCCACGCCATACAGCTGAATCGATCTCGGCTGCTCGTCATCGTCGTGCTCGATCAGCCGCATGGATATGGGGGTTCGCTCGACCAGCGCACGCGAGGTGATCATCTCGCTGACGTAGAGCGAGGTCGCCCCCGACGCAGCTCGATGGTTATTGGTGTTGTGATCACTGGCGTGTGGGTCAGTGGCGTACTGCCGGCACAGTCGGCGGAAGGCCCGGTTGGTGATCCCTGCCATCGGCGCCAGGACCACCGGCGAACCGATGGTGTGCCTGCCGATCTGGAGGGGCTCCGCGATGGGTCTCGCCGGCGCAGCAGCAATAGTCATTGGGGCATCCTCTCAAAGACTCTCGCTGCCCTCCGTATGCTGCAATTCATGGCGACCGTGTTCGAGAGCATCGATGCGTCCAGGGCGGTGTGGCTCGAGGCCCAACCTGTCTTCTTTGTCGCGACCGCGCCCATGGCGGGTGATGGCTTAGTCAATCTCTCACCCAAGGGCACGATCGGAACCTTCCGGGTGCTCAATGACCACACTTTCACTACCTCGACATCACCGGGAGCGGCATCGCGACCGTGGCGCACGTGCAGGAGAACGGCCGCATCTGCGTGATGTTTTGCGCCTTCGACGGCAAACCTCGGATCGTGCGCTTGCACGGCCAAGGCCCCTTCTTGGCTATCGGATCGGAGGCCTTCGAGTCGGCGTTGCCCTCCTTCGGCGCTGAAGGCGAACAGCGGCGTCGCTAGGTGCGCGGCATCATCAGCGTGGACGTGGCCAGGGTCTCGGACTCGTGCGGGTATGCGGTGCCCAAGATGGATCTGCGTGAAGAGCGTCCGGCGCTTGACGCGGTCTGGAACAGCCGGGACGACGAAGCGATCGCGACCTATCACCGGGAGCGAAACGCCGTGAGCCTCGATGACCTACCCGGGCTGACCTAGGAGGCGCTTCTGGGTATGCTTGTGGCCCGGCTGTTGGTGGCCGGGTGTGGGGCGGGACAGTTAGACGTGCCAGGTCACACCGGTGGGGTGGATGGTGGCGGTGAGGTTTTTGTCGTGGACAATCGTGTGGTGCCGCCCGCACAACAGCGCGTAGTTCGACAGGTCTGATCGCCCACCTCTGGACCAGTGGACGACGTGATGGCTGTCGCACCAGGGTGCCGGGGTCGTGCAGCCAGGGAAGCTGCAATGCCTGTCGCGGTGGTGCAACGCGCGCCGTTG
>JBGTGC010000171.1:0-3817 GCA_041746935.1 Dermatophilaceae bacterium | reverse complement strand
GACTGGGGTCGTCGGGCCGTGTGCGATGGAGCGCTCTCGCGCGAGCACCCGGAAGGTCCACCGGAGGGTGAGGGGGCACTCGCGGCTACTCACATGTGAGGGTCCGCGGATGGGAAGTGGACACGTGTCCTGGGTACGGGGCGGGCTCGCGCCTCGGGGTCGCCTACCGCTCAGTGGCCGGCGGGTGTGCAGATGCAGGAGCGGTTGCCGTCGGCGTCCTCGACGACCCAGTACGCGGGCGCCGCGCGGTCGCTGACGAGGAGCCCCCCTGCGTCCAAGACTGCCTTCAAGCGTCGTTCGCCCTCGTTGTGGGCAACCCACACGTCGAAGTGCCAGCGTTGTTCAAACGGCTGCTCCGGGAGCGCCCACGTCTCGTCGTCGCCGTCCGGTTCCTGCCACCACAGCGTGGGAACTTGGCCACTGGGGTCGACCGGCTCGCCGTCTTCCACCTTGCCGCCGAGCAAGGCTGCATAGAACGGCGCGAGCTGTGACCCGAGTGCGGTATCGAGCCCTAGCTCCAGCTGGGTCAGGCCGCTGGTGTCGGAGTCGATGCCGAGCTCTGCTGCGTGGCTGCTGATCTGGCGTGCGAGGTCGAGGTCGCGGATGGTGATACCGCGGACGTCGTGGCTGGCGAGCGTGACAATCACGTCGGAATACGTGAGTTGAATGTCGGGGTGGTGGTGGGCGGCCTCGGCCGCGGCACCGATCTTGTTGACCAGCGCGAGGCCGGTTCGGAAGTCGCCGGTGCGGAACCGGGCTTTGATGCGTCCAAGGATCTGCCGCCAGTCCGCAGGACTGGCGTCGCGTACCTGCGTCGCGGACAACTTCTGTCGGGGTTCAGTCATGTTTTCGCTCCGTCTGGTGAGAGGAGTTGCTCTCCACCACAAGGTAATGGCGGCTCAGGACGAAAGGCCACCCACACGACCAAAATCGACCCGCTAGCGCATTGGGTAAGGTGACCAGCGCGGCCCTACACGCGGCGCTATGACGCACCCTTGGCGCGACCTCCGCTTCGATTTCGGCTCTATATCTGTAACTGACGGTGGCACCGGTGGTGTTCAGCCGCACTCAACGGCGGTGGCAGTGATGGTGCCTCAGCGCGGTGGCGTGGGGAGTGAGTCCATGAAGGCCATCAAGTCAGCGGCGATTCGGTGGGGTTGCTCCCAGAGGACGAGGTGGCCGGTGTCGGCGTAGGCGATCATGTGTGAGTGGGGAATGGCACGGGCAAGGTCTTCTTGGTGCTCGCGGGTTAACAACTCATCGTGGTCGCCCCACAGGATGAGGGTGGGTGAGGTGATCTGCGCGGCATCGCTGGGGGGCGTTGCCTCACAGAGGCCGTTCAAGCTCTCGCGCCAAACGTGCGCGGGTATGCGGGCGCCGTCACGCACGCGATCGTGCAGGTACCACTGCGGCACCGGCTGGAAGCGCGGGAACCACGTCAAGGAGTCTCGGACCCACGCTTCGTTCACCGGATCCGATAGCTGGTCGACCTTGTCGGCGAAGGGTGGCCGCCCGTGCAGGCTGCGTGGCGATCCGACCAGCACAAGCCCGGCCACGCGCTCAGCACTGACGGCGGCAACTTGCTGGGCGACGTAACCGCCGCTCGATGAGCCGAGCAACACCGCCGAGGAGATGCCCAAGGCGTCCATGAGGGCAACGATGTCTTGCGCCATCGACGCCAGGGAGTACCCGGTCATGGGTTTGCCGGCGTCTCCATGACCTCGTTGGTCGAGAGCCACGGCGTAGATTGTCTGGGCGAGCATCGGCGTGAGCCGGTCGAAGGATCGGCGGGACTCTCCCCATGCGTGTAGCAGTATCACCGGTGCCGATGTGTCGGGGCCGACCGTCACGTAAGGCAGGCTCACGCCGGTCGCGAGCTCAGCCCACCTGAGATCCTGGTTCATCGACCCACCCTATTCACCCGGGACTGAGCCAAATCTCGGATCTCTCCGCAATCCCATCTTGGCCACGACTGACGCCTTGTCGCGGCGCAATGACTGTGAGGATCGGTGCCAATGACGCCGACCGCAATGTAATGCGTCTGTCTGAAGTGGATCAGAGTTCGTGGAGGCGTTCAGCCAGGGGACCGAGTTGGTTGTCGACGATGTCGAGGATCAGCTCGCGATCAACGCGGAAGTACTCGTGGACCACGATGTTGCGCAAACCCGCGATTGCGGCCCATGGCACGTCGGGGAAGCGTCACACGGGCACCGCGTCGTCGAGAGCGGTAGCGGACACCTGGCTGCGCAGCATTGGCGCGGCGACGACGTCAACCTTCCTGCCCAGGATGTTGCTCAACTCCTCGGCGATGCCGGCCACGCGTAGAAGTTCGTTGCCGCCTTCGGGCAGGAGGTCTACCAGCAGGTCGACGTCGCTGGTGACTGTGGCGTCACCGCGGGCAACCGAACCGAAGATTCTTGGGTTGGCCGCCTTGTAGCGATCGAGGATCTCATCCAGAGCATCATGGTTCGCAGCGACTGCCACCAGAAGTGCGGCGCTTTCGGACGTCACGGTACTCATCCCATAAGGGTAGAGGGGCACCTGCTGCTACGCACGCGTCTATTTTCCCAGGGTTCGGCGAAAACCGGGAACAGTGGTGCGCCGTAGCGGCGGTGTGACGCGGGTTCGGTGCGAGCGGATCGCGGCATGAGCGGTTGGGGCGCGGCGACGGGGCGCGTTCAACATCTGTGGCGAGGCTGGCTGTTGTGCTTGGCGGGGTAGTCCCCTGCCGGACGGTGTCCTTCCGCCCGGACCTGGTGACACAGTACGGTGAGCCATGGATAGCGATGAGGTCCACCTACGACCAAATGGCGGGACACTCGTCGATCTCGGCGGACTCAGGGTGCACTTCAAGGTTCGAGGGGAGCAGACTGGCGGCGCGTTCGCTGTGGTCGAGCACCCCATCTCACCTGGCATCGTCGTTGAGTCTCACATCCGCCGGCACGAGGACGAGTTGTCTTACGTGCTTGAAGGCACGGTCTGGGCGCGGGTGGGAGCAAGAGGTAGAAGCCCTTGCCGGTTCCTACGTCTGGAAGCCCAGAAATGTCCTGCACACCTTCTGGAACCTTGGACCGGAACCGGCGCGGATCCTTGAGACGATCTCACCAGCAGGCTTCGACAACTTCTTCGAAGAACTTGCCGTGCTCCTGCAGCATTCCCCGCCGCCGACGGACGAGGCCGTCTACGGGCTGTGCGACCGTTACGGCTTGACCTTCGACCGAAGCTGGCTTCCCGAGCTGGAGTCCCGCTTCGGCGCGATGCGTATGGTCTAGATGCGGTCCAGTGGGCACTTGTTGCGGCGGTTGTCCACCCCTTGACCGCGCTGTCGCCCCCAACACTGCCGCGAACCGCGTCACGGGCCGCGGCATGAGAGTGACTAGCTGCGTAACAGGTTGACGCGGCTGCGAAGTGTGCGCACCATCCAGGCATGAGCGAGGACGGCATTGATTTGGTTCGACTTACCGAGGTGCCGCTCAAGGCCGTCGACGCGTTGCTGAATGATGTTCGCACCCGCCGTCACCTCCCACTCGCGACTGGCCCCTTCTCCGTGGAACAGGTGGCCGCCTGGGTGCGTGACAAGGACGCTCAATGGGATGACGCCGGTTACGGGCCATGGGCCATCACGGTAAACGGACGGCTGGTGGGCTGGGGTGGCTTCCAGCGCGAGGAGACCGGTGCCGACTTCGGCCTCGTCCTGCACCACGCCCATTGGGGCCTCGGCGGAAGGCTCTCTGCGCTGATGATGAAACGCGGGTTCACCGAGTTCGAGTTCGACGCAGTCACCATCGCGCTGCCGTTCACGCGCAACGCCACACGA
>JBGTGC010000170.1:0-9472 GCA_041746935.1 Dermatophilaceae bacterium | reverse complement strand
CTGGGTGGGAGTGTTGTTGTGGGCGGTCAGCGAGACCTCAGCCCTGGGCTGGGGTGTCTTGGCCGCCGCAACGGTGCTGGGGGCGGTGGGAATCCTCCTGCAGTTCCTCATTCCCGGGCAACGCATGCGGCGAGCAGGGGTACGAACGTCAACTCTGGTTTTTGCGGTGGTTGTTGCCGTTCTGCTCGGCATCGTTATCCCGTTCATCGGAGCGCTCATTGGATTTCCCTTGGGCATCTATGTGCTGCAACGGATACGACATCGCGATCATCGCCTGGCCCGGGAGTCTACGGTCCATGCGTTGAAAGCCGTCGGTGTCAACATTCTTATCGAACTTGGGACGGCGCTCCTGATCATCACCATCTGGCTGTGCGCAATCATTCTCGGGACGTGAACTCTGGATGCCCAGTCAGGAGCGAGAGATGTTGAGAAGGCGGAGCTAGCTAGTGTGCGGTGAGGCGCGGGCGGGTTTAGTCGCGGTCTCCGTCGCGGCGCTTATCCCAGCGCTGTTCCATCCGCTGCATGAAGGAGCCGCTGCTGCGGCCCTGGCCAGGAGATTTTTTCTGGGCAGGAGGCGCTTTGCTGCTGGTGGCACCTCCAGAGGTGCCGCCGGTGGAGCCAACGACGGACAACTGCGGGTTTTTACCCCCAGGGGTGAAGGCCCACACGCCACCGAGCACCATCGCGCCGAAGCCAATCCCACCAAGCCATATTTGGCTGTAGATGACGCCAGCCAGCACGAGGGCAAGTCCGATCACCGCAATGACAACCCCCAGCACGGCGCGCCGACGTGAACGGCCCTGTGCGGCTGGCTTTTTGAGGTTGGAAGCGAATCGCGGGTCCTCGGCGTAGAGCGCATGCTCCATCTGCTCAAGGACGCGCTGCTCGTGATCGGAGAGCGGCACTGGGAACCTCCCGGACTGATGTGTGCGAGCACAGGGTTGGTGCCAGCATCCTGGTATGAGGATAAATCGTGAACGAAGGAAGCACTACCCCAGGTTCCCGATCTAGTCGAACACTTTACGCCCTTGCTCTGATGGTTTCGACGGCAGATCAATCGCTGGCACTTGCGGCGATCAAAGTAGCTGGCCGCACGGCCCCTTGACCGAAGCGGGAGACCGCTTGATCGACAGCCCTTTCCGCCTCGCGCCATCCGCTGACTGGCTCATCCAAGCGCGCTTGGACAGGTGTGCTGGCCCCCTCACTGAGGCCCTCCACACGCACCCCCAGAAGACGGATGCGCGCACGTTGTAGCCCTAACGCTTCGAACAGCATCGACGCTGTGGCGTAGACGTCTCGGGTGACATCAGTGGGTCGAGCCATCGTGCGGGAGCGTGTGATGGTGGTGAAGTCAGAAAATCGCACCGTCAACACCACAGTGCGCGCCATCATCTGGGCGTGCCGCAATCGGGTGGTGCTGCGATCACTGAGATGCAATAGCTGACGATGCAATTCAGTCGGGTCATCGATGTCGTGACTGAACGTCTGCGAGGAACCCACACTGCGTTCTCGACGCGTTGGGGTGACCACGTCGGCAGTGCTGCTCCCCCACGCCAAACTCCGCAGGTGTTGCGCGCTGGAGCGGCCTACGGCGCGTTGCAACGTCCGCTCCGGAAGATGGGCGATATCGGCCACCGTATGCAGTCCGAACCGGTTGAGCTCCGTTTCGGTGGCCTCCCCCACACCCCATAAGGCACCGACCGGCAGTGGATGCAGGAACGACACCACATCTGCGGGAGGCACCATCCGTATGCCGTCGGGCTTGGCGGCCCGGGAGGCCATCTTGGCCACAGCTTTGGTCGCCGCACCACCCACCGAGCACGTGATTTGCTGCTCGTCAGCCACGGTGTCCTTGATCCATGCAGCGATCTGAATGGGTGATCCCAGTCTGCGTCGAGACTGCGAGACGTCCAAGAAGGCTTCTTCCATAGAAACCGGCTCCATCACCGGGGTGACCTCGGAGAAGATCGACATCACCGCTTCGGAGACTCTCGCGTATTTGTCGTAATCCGGGAACAGCACCGTGGCAACGGGGCAAAGCCGCTGGGCTCGAGACATCGGCATACCAGATCGCACACCGAAAGCGCGTGCCGGATAGGTGGCCGAGAGCACCACGCTGCGCCAACCCCCACCGATAATCACGGGTTGATCCGCCAGTTGAGGCTGGTCGATCAGGGACACCGAGGCGTAGAAAGCGTCCATATCGACGTGCAACACGGTGCACTCGGCATCGCTCATCGCCCAGAACTGCCAGGACTGGAATGCCACAACTTGCGGTCGCTACCCGGGGTGCCCACGTCGGCATACGGCGATTGCTTGAAGCCCGAGGCGTGTAGCAATACTCGCCGCCCAGGCTCGCCACCCTGATCGCCATAGCGAGTCCGACCGCGCTCAGCTGCCTGCGTCGCAGCATCCTGCTCGGTGCGTTCCATCAGCGCTACAACAGCATCAATTCCTTCGCTGCGATAGACGTGATCGAGGTGAGTCATCTCCCAAGCCGCGGTCGCCCGCACCGATCGCCCACGGGGACCGGTGCGCCGCAACACCCCACGCACCACCAGCAACCACGAGTGAAAGACCGTGGCGGCATACGGGCCTTGGACGTCCTCGAAGAAGGTGGCATCGCTGGGGCCCGTCCCGTCATCCAAGGTCAAGAAGACCACTCGCCGTCCCGAGCGGATAGGTGGAGTCTGGGTGGCCACCTTGGCACCGGCAATCATCACCTCGGACTGATTGCGGCACGTCAGCAGACGATTGGCCGCAGTCACCCCCAGGGCCTGCAGCATCGGCTGGTAGGTGTTGGTCACATGGCCACTCACGTCCATCCCCAGGACGTCCAACTCGGCCATCGTCTGGTCTTGCGGACTCATCGCAGGCAGCCCACTGCCGGCGAGCACCTGCGGCTCGTCACCGAGGTCCAATGCCAATTGTGTGCTGACCGGGGCGCTGACATGCCAGGACCGAGCACCACGGGCCTGAGCGCTGGTGCGAGCCGCAATCTCCCCCGCGTTGCTCTCATGGATGACTCGGCGCGCCTTGGCGGCAGAGGAAGCGGTCGAACGATGGGCTCTGGACCAGCGATCCAGCTCCCCCACTGTGAGCAAGAGATCTCGGCGGGTCAAGTGTTGGCCCACTTGGTGCACCGAGTCGAACCCGCCGACGCTGACCAATCGCTCGACCACCGGGCGAGACACGGACGCCCGCTGCCAGAAGTCAGCCAGTGAGGCGTACGGCTGGCCCGCCACGATCCGTTGCACCTCGCCATCGTTGATGCCTTTGATCTCGGCCAACGACAGCCGAATGCCGTATGCACTGGCGCGCTGCTCTATCCGTGCCATCTCTTGATCGACACGATCCCCGGCCCGGCCAGGCTCAAACGAACTGCGACCAGGTAGGTCGTGCGTGATCACCTCGTGCTCGATCACTTCCGACCCCATGACTTGGTGCTCAATGGCTTCAGGCTTGCTCCGTTCAAACTCAGTTGCCTCAGGCTCCAGGCGTTGCACTTGGTATGTCGACCCACAGGCGTTGACATCAATGCCCAGCACTCGCACGCCCATATTGCGGGCCTCATCCAGGATCAGCCTCTTGGGATACATCCCTGGATCGTGGGTCAGCACTCCAGCAAGGAAGGCCGCCGTATGGTGCGTCTTGAGCCAGGCGGAGTGATAGGTCGGCAGAGCGAACGCCGCAGCATGTGCCTTGCAGAACCCGAACGAGGCGAAGGCCGCGAGCACCTGCCAGATCCGCTCGGTCTCCTCGGAGGTATATCCACGAGCCAGTGCCGCCGGCCGCCACCATTGCTCGATCTGCTGTTGGCCCACCGGCGACCCCATGGCCCGTCGCACTTCATCTGCTTGCGCCAAACTGACGCCGGTGGTCTCGGCCACGATCTTGAGCACCTGCTCATGGAAGACGACGACGCCGTAGGTGCTGGCCAAAGCCGGAATCAGTCTGCGATGGAGATAGTCCGGCTCAGCCCACCCCTGCCGAGCCTCCAGGAAGGGTCGGATCATGTCGGACTTCACCGGCCCAGGACGGAACAGTGAGATGTCGATGATGAGGTCTTCGAACGTCTCCGGGGCGAACTTGCCCACGAGTTCTCGCTGGCCTGGCGACTCGATCTGAAAGCATCCGAGAGTCCGGGTGGACTGGATCAAGGTGAACGTCGAGGGGTCATCGAGGGGGACCTGCTGCTGATCATCCAGATCGATCTGATCACCATCGACCCGGCGGACCTCGGACACCGCATGGGCCATCGCCGACTGCATACGGATGCCCAGCACATCGAGCTTGAGCAGACCCAACTCCTCGACATCGTCCTTGTCGAACTGGCTCATCGGGAAACCCAACCAGCTGGCTTCGACCGGCGTGCGATCCAGCAAACCCGTGTTTGACAAGATCACCCCGCAGGGGTGCATCGCCACGTGCCGCGGCAGGCCGTCCAGGCTCTCCACCAACTCGAACATCATCTGCATCCGTGGCCCGTCGAAGCCCAATTGCTGCAACTCAGGCAGATCTTTGATCGCTGCCCGTGCGTCTTTGGCCCGCACGTGCGGAAAGGCCTTGGCAATGATGTCGATCTCACCCGGCGGCATCCCCAGGGTCGCCGCGACATCACGAATGGCGTGCCGCACCCGATAGGTCTCCATCATCGACACGCAGGTCACTCGCTCGGAGCCGAACCGCTCCAAGATGTGCTCATAGATCTCGGCCCGCCGCGCTGACTCCACGTCGATATCGATATCTGGCAATTGGGCCCGCAGGGGTGAGCAGAAGCGCTCCATCAACAGGTCGTGTCGGACCGGATCCACCCCGCTGATGCCCAGAAGGTAGGTCACCAGGCTCCCGGCCCCAGACCCGCGCGCAGCGACTCGCACCCCCTGCTCACGGATCAGGTCGCACACTTGGGCGACGGTCAAAAAGTATGTGGGGTATCCCAGCCCCGAGATCACTGCGAGCTCGTCGTCCAGACGCTCATGCACCTCTCGCAGTGCCCCCGCCGAGCTGGCGGGATAACGGCGATGGATGGCATCACGGCACCGGGTGGTCAAGACGTGCTGAGCCTGCCCCACCCCGCTGACGCCGAGCACTTCGGGCTCAGGCAGGTGCACTGCCCCGATCCCCAGATCGGAGCGAGCAACCTGAGCGCATTCCTTGGCCAGCACCGCAGTGGCCATCACCAGGTCAGCGCCACTGACGCGATAAGGCCCCATGGCCATCGCGACCTGATCTGCACGCGCGATCATCGACGCCGAGTCCGCGAGATAGCCCGCGGCGCTCACCCGATCGAGGTGGCGCTCCTGCAACGGCACCATTCTGCGCGCAGCGTCCAACACGTCAGCGATTCGGGCCTGCTGGATCCCGACGTGACGAACGGCAGCGCTCAACACCGCCGGCACGTCATGCTCCAGCGCCAGCGCCCACATCCGTGCCGCGTGCGACACGCTCCCGCTGGTATGGGGCGGCCCACCGTGGACGACGATCTCCATCCGTAGCGCTTCGGGGGGTAACGCCTGTTGCCAGACACGCAACGACTGCGCAGCCCGCGCATGCTGGCGGGCCAACACGGCCCGCCCGACGTCGGAGTCCGGCCCGAGCAGCACCACCACTGGGCTGACCCCACCGGAGGGCACCGCGGCTCTGGCGAGGAGGTCAATACTGGTGAGTGGGCTTCCTCGCTCACCATCTAGATGAGTGTGGGTGATCAGCCGGCACAGCCGAGACCACCCTGAGCCAGGGGCCAGACCGGCGTGTTGGCCTCGAGCCAACACGGTGACCCGAGGGCGACGGTCATCGCGATGCACGCCTCCCTTGACCGGGTGCACTCGAGCACCCTTGCGCGCAGCGATCGCCCTTTCCGTTGACGTTGCCTCAGCACCACGCAACGCCAGATCCACTCCGAGCACAGGCTGAATCCCGGCAGCAGTGGCCGCAGTGACGAAACGAACCGCGCCGTAGGCACCATCACGGTCCGTCAGCGCCAGCATCGACTGCCCCAGCTCACTGGCCCGCTGCACCAGCGCTTCAGGACTGCTCACGCCATATCGCATCGAATAGCTGGAAGCGACATGGAGATGAGCAAAGTCTTCGCTCATCTGGATTATCGAACGCTGATTGCGGCGAGATCGCTGGACAGCGGCTCTGCGATCGGCAGATGCAGAAGGCCGCGCACTACTTCCAGGAAGCACTCGCTCTGCCGGACCAGATCATCGGCTTCACGGCAGCTCACCCCGCCGTCCCCGCGCTCGATCGCGCCTCGCCGGCGAGCCGAAGCGGCATAGAACACGGCCCACTCGGTGAGCTCGGGTGCCACCACAGGCAACACCTCCCACACGCTGCGGGGACTGGACCGTCTGGAGGGATTGGTCCGCGCCGCGATCAAGGCGGCTGCCGTGCGCAACGCGGACAGATGGGACTGGATATAGCGATCGGCGCTGGTGTCGCTGTGACACGCCTGCACTAACCCATCACGCGCCTTGTCCAACAGATCCAGGACGGTCCAGGCATTACTCATGATCGTTCTCCTTTGATGAGGGTCATTAGTCAGTCCGCCACTCGCACGAGCCGCCAGCGCTCGCCTTGGGCCAGGTCGTAGACGCCTGTCCCCCAGGTCGACCCCACACTGGCCTCGACGCGCCATACGTGCTGCTCCAAAGCCGCACGCTCCGAGGCTGCGAGCTCGAAGTCTGCACGCTCTGAACGTGCATCGTGTTCTTGCGTCCCGATCCGCCACCAAGGGAGCCGCTGAGTCCATTGCGCCACCACGGCTCGCACGACGTGGTGGCGACCTCGCCACCGAAATGCGGTCGGCACGGTCATGTTCTGCTCGGCATACAGCGAAGCCGTGTCGTGTAGCCGTCCGAGCAACACTTCGTCGAAGTGGACCTCGATGCACTCGTGATATTGACGGCTCATCGGACCCCTTGGACGATTTGTAAGTGAATAGAACACGTGTTCGATAGAACGAATGTACGACATCGAGGGGGTGTTGTGTCAACCCCCAGTTGGCTTTCCGGTGGAACCTTTTGCCTCACAGACTCATCACAGGCCCGGCACCATCGATGGCGGCGTACCGGGCCAAGGAGGGGGTGGCCCGGCGCGAGGCCGTAGGCTCGCAGTGCACCCGCAGCACCGTCTGCACCGTCCTGAGAGCGAGCCCCGTGTCCTCACTGCCATCTCACGACCCTTCGGCCATGCCGTCGGGTCGACGCGACGTGCATCCCTTGGACGGTGTCGACCTGCACGCGCGCATCGCCGAGGTCTTGCAGGATCATCTGGATCGCCAACGCGCAGTTCTGTCCGAAGTGGGCGAGCCAGTCCTGCCGCTCCTGGAGGCCATCAGCGATCTGCTGGCCGGGGGAAAGCGTCTGCGCGCAGCATTCCTGTATTGGGGGTACCGCGCCTTTGATGGCCCCGACAACCTGGCCTTGATCCGCGCCGCCAGCGCGATGGAGCTCTTTCAAGCCGCAGCCCTCTTGCACGACGACGTGATGGACAACAGCGATCTGCGTCGAGGGCGTCCCACTGCCCACCGCGCCTTTGAGGCCCATCACGCCGATGCCGCCTGGTCTGGCTCGTCGAGCGATTTCGGTCAGGCAGCGGCCACCTTGGCTGGGGATCTATGCCTGAACTGGTGCGATGAACTCTTCGCTGGCTCTGGATTGCCGCAGCAGCACCTGCGCCGGGCGCGAGCGACCTTCGATCTGATGCGCACTCAACTCATGGGCGGTCAGTACCTCGACGTGCTGACCTCCGCGCAAGACTGGAGTCACCTCAGTCATCACCAGCGCATCGACCAATGCCGCCGGGTGATCCGGTTCAAGAGCGCCAAGTATTCGATCGAGCATCCGTTGCTGATCGGGGCCAGCGCCATCGGTGCCTCGGGGCCAACACGGCAAGCCTTGTCGACCTACGGATTAGCCCTCGGCGAGGCCTTCCAATTGCGCGACGACGTGCTCGGCGTCTACGGCGACCCCATCGCCACCGGTAAGCCGGCTGGGGATGATCTTCGCGAAGGCAAGCGAACCGTGCTTATCGCTATGGGCTTGCAGCACGGCAGCGCGCCCGATCGCATGAGAATCAGCGACGCCCTCGGAAATCCCGACCTGGGCGTGAGTGAGGTGGACCACATTCGCGAGGTGTTGATCAACAATGGCGCCGTTGCTGCGGTCGAAAAAATGATTGATGAAGGCATCGCTGCAGCCCACGATGCGTTGGACTCGATCCCTGAGATGAACACGGAAGGCCGCCACGCGCTACGCGCCCTCATCGAGATCAGCACCGCCCGATCCGCCTGAAACTTCGTGGTCTGAAAATATCGCGGGTGCCGGGCTTCGCCTCCTCCTCAGAAAGCCAACTCTTGGGCCCGACGGCGAACTTCCGTCTTGTGCCCGCCCTCTAGAGCCCCGATCGGACTTCCGCCCAGGAGAGTCTCGTCCTTTTCTCCTAGCCAGGTAAGAACTTCTTCATCGCTCAGCCCACTATCGGCGAGCACAGATAGCGTGCCCCGCAACGCTTTTAACGGTCCCTGCTCGGTGACAAACGCCGAAGGGACCATCAACGCATTGTTCGGGCCACGCCGCATACCGATGAGCTCACGCTCTTGCAGCCAGGTCCGCACGGTCGGCAAAGATGACCCTGTCCGCTCCATGATGTCAGGCACCGCAAGCCAGTCTCCACCGAGAATTACATTGTTGTCGCTTATCACAAACATCATTCTTTCATTAGGAACGACACGCCGCACGTATGGACGACGCCGGAACTCTTTAGTACCGTCTCTTGCGTCACGCACGTCACAGGGACATCACGAGTCGCTTTGATCACCATTGGCCACACTACGTCGTGAACTACGACCCCACCGAAGAGAAGAGTGTCGATGTCCCCCATGCCCGCGGATATGCCGCCTGTGTCGATCTCGACCGACGCCACCGCCCATGGCCCGATCAGTGCCGGTCCCGCCCGTGTGCTCATCACCGCCAACTCAGGTGACTACGTGGTCAAGCCCGGTGACACCCTTTATGACATTGCCGCCGATCACGACACGAGCGTGACCGCTCTGGTCAAGGCGAACTCGCTGCGTGATGGTGGGCGCTGGATCCAGCCGGGACAGCGCCTCCATCTGTCCGCGAAGGGCTCATCCTCGACCTCCACGCCCACCAAGAAGGCCGGCACGTCCAAGACCGGCGCATCACATTCGAGTCCCAGCACGGTCACTGTGCGACCCGGCGACACGTTGTCGGGCATTGCGGCCAAATACAACGTCTCGGTCGCCTCACTGGCCCTAGCCAACAGCATCTTCAATACCCGGTTGATCCATCCAGGTCAGCGCCTAGAGGGCTAGGACCGGCGAAGCCGGAATTGTGAGTCAAGTTTGTTGTCGAGGGTCAGGTTTCAGGCGGCGAGGCCGTGACGGTCGGCGAGGGCATCGACTTGGTGTTGGTAGTGGGTGAACGCGGCGCGTAGGGGTGCG
>JBGTGC010000169.1:0-6505 GCA_041746935.1 Dermatophilaceae bacterium | reverse complement strand
GGGACGTCGGGCGAGGGTCTCCTGCTCAGGCGGCAGCACGATCTCGCCCACCAGTCCCGATGGGCTCACCCGTGTGGAGTCGGACATCGGGTGGCATGGCTGAGGGCGGGGTGCGCGCTGCTGGCCCACCCGGCGTGGGCGGCATACCCCTCAGAATGGCACAGCGGCGGGGGTTGCGGTTTGGGCGCGGCAGCGGTGTCCTGTTCTCGTGACTTCCAGTGCGCTCCGATCCTCGGCTTCTTCCGCCCTTCTCGCCAGGCACCAGGCGGTGATGCCGCGATGGCTGGGGCTGTATTACGACGAGCCGCTGGCCTTGGTCTCGGGCCGCGGTCGGCACGTCACCGACCTAGAGGGCCGGACGTATCTGGATTTCTTTGCCGGCATCCTGACCAACGCCATCGGCTACGACATTCCCGAGATCGCGGATGCCGTCCGCGCTCAGATCGACACCGGCTTGGTGCACACCTCGACGTTGTATTTGATCGATCAGCAGGTCGCACTCGCGGAGCAGATCGCCGAGTTGTCGGGGATCGAGAACGCCAAGGTGTTCTTCACCACCTCGGGCACGGAGGCCAATGAGGCGGCCCTGCTGTTGGCAATGAGCAAGCGCAGGTCGCATGAGGTGCTCGCGCTGCGCAACTCCTACCACGGCCGTTCGTTTAGCACGATGGGCATCACTGGCAACCGTGGCTGGTCGGCGTCGGCGCATAGCCCGATCAACGTGTCGTACGTGCACGGGGGTTACCGCAACGTCCCGCCGTTTGCCGGGCTCTCGGACGCTGACTACATCGATGCCTGCGTCGCCGACCTGAGGAACGTGTTGGACACCGCGACCTCCGGTGATGTGGCCGCCATGATCGTCGAGCCGGTGCAGGGAGTCGGTGGTTTTGCGATGCCGCCCGACGGCTTGTTCGGTGCGTTCAAGGAGGTGCTGGATGAGCACGGAATACCACTGATTTCGGATGAGGTGCAGACGGGTTGGGGACGCACCGGCGAACACTTCTGGGGGATCAACGCCCATGGCGTGACCCCAGACGCGATGACGTTCGCCAAGGGCCTGGGCAACGGGCTGGCCATCGGCGGCGTGGTGGCGCGTGCCGACCTGATGGACAGCGTGACCGCCAACTCGATCTCGACCTTCGGTGGCAACCCGCTGGCCACGGCGGGGGCCAAAGCCGCACTCGACTACCTGTTGGAGCACGACTTGCAGGCCAACGCGGTCAAGCTGGGCGACTACCTGTTGCGGGGGCTGCGTGATGTGCAGGCTCGCTGCCCGATAGTGGCCGAGGTCCGGGGCAAGGGCCTGATGATCGGCATCGAGCTTGCTGAGCCCGACACGAGACAGCCGTCGGCGGCCGCGACCACCCACGTCCTCGAGGAGGCCCGCAACCGGGGACTCCTCGTCGGCAAGGGCGGACTGAAGGGCAACGTGATCCGGCTCGCGCCACCCATGACGCTGACCGCAGGGGAAGCGGACGAGGCACTCGAAGCCCTCGACGGTGCCCTGACCACGGTCGACAAGGGCGTGGCCAACCGATGAGCGCCGAGCAGTCGTTAAGCGCCGAAAAGCCACTGATCAACCACTGGATCGATGGGCTCCGGCATACGCAGGCTCCTGCCCGCACGGGTGACGTCTTCAACCCGGCCACCGGCGCGGTGACCGCCGAGGTGGCATTCGCCTGTGAAGACGACGTCGACACCGCAGTCGCCAACGCCGTCGAGGCCGCCGCCGGGTGGGGTGAAGCGTCGCTGGCCGCCCGCAGCGCGGTGCTGTTCAGCATGCGCGGGCGCTTGGCCGCCCGGGTCGATGAACTCGCCGCGATCATCACCTCCGAGCACGGCAAAGTGCTCTCGGATGCGACGGGGGAGATCAAGCGGGGCCTGGAGGTCGTGGAGTATGCGTGCGGCCTGGCCCCGCTGCTGCAGGGCGCGCACACCGAGAACGCCTCGACGCAGGTGGACGTGCATTCGGTGCGTCAGCCGTTGGGGGTCGTCGGGGTCATCTCGCCGTTCAACTTCCCGGCGATGGTGCCGTTGTGGTTTGTGCCGATCGCCATCGCCTGCGGCAACGCGGTGGTGCTCAAGCCGAGTGAGAAGGATCCGTCGGCCGCGATGTTCTTGGCCGAAGTGTTCTCGCAAGCGGGATTGCCCGACGGCGTGTTGAACGTGGTGCATGGCGACAAAGCCGCCGTGCAGGCGCTCCTGCGTCACCCCGACGTGCAGGCCATCTCCTTCGTGGGCTCGACGCCGGTTGCGCGCTCGGTCTACGAGATCGGAACGAGCCACGGCAAACGGGTCCAGGCCCTCGGCGGGGCCAAGAACCACATGGTGGTCCTGCCCGATGCCGACCTCGACAACGCCGCCGACGCGGCTGTCTCGGCCGGCTTCGGATCAGCCGGAGAGCGGTGTATGGCCGTGTCGGCCGTGGTCGCGGTGGGCCTGGTCGCCGACGAACTCGTCGCCAAGATCGCGGATCGGGTGACGCAGATCCGGGTCGGTGACGGACGGCATACCGACAGTGCGATGGGCCCGTTGATCACCCGCGAGCACCGCGACACAGTCGCCGGATACCTCGACGCCGGAGTGGCAGCAGGAGCCGACCTGGTGATCGACGGTCGCGAGCACGCGATCGATTGCGCAGGTGAGGGCTTCTGGCTCGGGCCCAGCCTGCTCGACCACGTCAGCACGGACATGTCCGTCTACGTCGAAGAGATCTTCGGCCCGGTGCTCTCGGTGCTGCGCGTCGACACCTTGGAGGAGGCGCTGGCGGTGGTCAACGCCAACCCCTACGGCAACGGCACGGCGATCTTCACCGCCGATGGCGGGGCCGCCCGGAACTACCAACGCCGGGTCCAGGTCGGCATGGTCGGAGTGAACGTGCCGATCCCGGTGCCCGTCGCGTCCTACTCTTTCGGCGGGTGGAAGTCGTCGCTGTTCGGAGACACCCACGCCTACGGACCCCACGGCATCCACTTCTTCACCCGCACCAAAGTCGTGACCACACGTTGGCCAGACCCCAGCCAGGGCGGCGTCAACCTCGGCTTTCCACAGAACACCTGAGGTCAAGGCAGGTCACCCTCAATCAAACGTCAATACAGCGCCGTGAAGTACAAGGACTTCCGTCAAGTCGAGATCGCAGCGGACCGCAGTCGCTTCGAGGTTGGCCGGAGCGGCACCGCAGTGTTGTTCATCGTCGGGGTGATCATCTTCACCGGGACCCAGTTCTCCGATATGGAGCAGGGCTACCTGCTGATCGCTGCGGCCGTCGTCGGTGCCTACATGGCAATGAACATCGGTGCCAACGACGTCGGACCGGCCGTCGGATCGATGGCAATGACCATGACGATGGTGATCTGCATCGCCGCAGTCTTCGAAGCCGCCGGGGCCATCATCGCTGGCGGCGAAGTCGGCGGCATCATCGCCGCAGGCTCGCTCTATGCCCTCAAGCGCACCTTGCTGTTCAAGGACGAGCCGATCCCCGGCCGCCGTCAGGGTGGTGCCCATCATGATCGGGGTGCTGGCCTGGGCCTTCACGACGTACATCGCGCTGAAGGGCATCAAGAACTTGGTGTCGATCTCCTTCCCTGTGGCGGTGGTTGTTGGGCTGGTTGCGGGGGTCGTCGTCTACGTCGTGGTGCGCCCGCTCATCGCCAAGAAGGTGCCGTATCTCCCGCCGGGCCGCGATGGTGTGAACCGCTTGTTCACCTTGCCGTTGATCTGCGCCGCAGCATTGCTGAGCTTTGCGCACGGGGCCAACCACGTCGCGAATGCCGTCGGACCCTTGGCTGGCATCGTCGAGGTTCTCGACACTGGGATCGCCGGTGGGGGGGCCGGCATACCGCTATGGGTGATGGTCACCACTGCCGTTGGGATCGACGTAGGGCTGGGGCTCTTCGGTCCCAAACTGATCCGCACTGTCGGGTCCGAGATCACCGAGCTGGACTGCTCCCGAGCGTTCTCGATCCCACGAACGCTGCCGCCAGCGGCCCCGAGGACGTCGCCGCTGCTGTCGACAAACTTCGACGCGACGAAGGTATGGGGGTTGGTGAGGCCGTGAATTATCTCGCGTGAGCGGGGACCACTCACCTGGTCGAGGCGACTCGAACGCGTCCAGATTTTCGACTGAACACCGCACCTATGGGTGCGAAGGTTTTCTCGACAACGTCGGCGACGTTCTCGACATGTTGGACGAGAACTAGTGCTCCTTGACGCGAACATCCTTCTTTATGCCTCGATGAACGGTCGCCTCACCATGAGCGCTCTCGGGCATGGGTCGAAGGTGCCCGCAACGGGGATCAGCCGGTCGGTCGCCCTGGCAGACCATCGGTGCTGTTGCCAGAATTGCCACCCGTCCGAGGATCATGACGCAGCCGCTGATCGCCGACGAAGCGAGCTCGCGAATGGATGCTTGGATGGCTCGGTGGGTCGTGTGGGTGCCATGGCGGGGGACAGGACGGCTCACATCCTGACTCCTCTACTGGGACGCACCGGGGCCACGGGGAATCTCGTCACGGATGCGCAGCTGGCCGCACTTGTCATCGAGCATCTGCTCCAAATGGTCTCGACCGACACCGATTTTGCTCGATTCCCCGAGGTCAATTGGTTCAATCCGCTGACTTCGTAGCGGCCGGGAAGCTGTCGACTATTGACCGGCGTTCGGATCAGATCCGTGAACGAAGACGATGGGACAGGTATGCGGGCGGTGCAGGATGCCCCGGCTGACCGAACCCACCCGCAGGCCCGCGAAGCCGCCGTTTCCTCCTCCCCCGATCACAAGCAGGCTTGCCCGTCGCGCTTCCTGGCTGAGGCGGTCGATCGCGTGCTGCCGTGATACCACGTAACGCACTTCGACGTCCGGAAACCTCGCTGACCACCCCGCCAGCGCCTCATGCAGCATGCGCTTCTGATCCTGAACGAGGTCGCGCATGCCCTCCGTGCTTCTCCAGGGCAGCGTCAGGTTCTCCGGCAAGTTGAGCTGCCACGCGTAGATCGCGACCAAGGGTGCTGCCCGACGGTCAGCCGCCTCAAAGCTGAAGTCGATGGCCGCCCGGTTGGCCACTGAACCGTCGACGCCCACGGCCACCGGCCCGTTCTCTCGCAGTGGCATCTGGCCGTCGTTGACGACCGCGACCGGTGCCTCGGCGTGAGCCGCCACCTGAGCAGAAGCCGAACCGAGAAGAAATTCGGTGAGTCGACCGTGACCATGGCGTCCGACGACGACTAGCTCGGCTTCACGAGACGCCGAGACCAAGACGGTCCCGGCGCTGCCTTCGCAGACCCGACCGTTGACTTGCACGGTGGGATCGAGCTGGGTGACATGCGAGACCGCCTCGCGGATCGCCTCCTCGGCCACCGAATCCGGCACGAGGCTAGCAACCGGCACCTCCGCCTGGGCGGGCACCACGGGCACTCCCCGAGCGATCCGCAACTCAAGCGGACGATGACGCGCGCCCGCCTCGGCCGCGGCCCAGTCCAACGCCGCCGACACTGGTCGACCTGGATGCACACCCACTAAAATCGGTTTCATGACACTCCTTCGACCAGTCGAGCCACTACCTCGGCCAGGGAGCGGTCGAGACGCCGCAGCAGAACATTCAATGATAGCCATTTGGGCACGATAGGGAAGGTGACGCCGCCACCGTTTCCGCGTGAAGCCGGCGGACGCAACGCGGCCCTCGCTCCGGCGTGGGCCGCGTTTGCGCGACGGCAGATCTCACCCACGAACGGACGCTATACGGTGCCCGGGCCTATTGCTCGGGATACAACAAGCGGCTGCCGGAAACTGGCCCACGATGTCCTGGCTCGTCGCAACCCTGGGGGGCCAGACCAGCGTGGGAATCGATGACGTCTGGGTCATCGATTCCACACCAGTGGAGTGTGCCCGCTCCGGGAGAGGGTCAAGCGCTCTGATTGGCCGGGTGGGCCTAGCAGACCGTCGCGTCTAAAGATCTGGTATAGGTGACGAAGCTTGATTCGGGCGTCGCTCGTGGTGAACTGCCAGTCGACCTGGTGTTGGTCTTGGTTGGTGGCGTCCTGCCAGGCTGCGAGCTCGGCGTTGAGGATCTGTAGGTCGTTGATGCGCCGGTCCAGGCACTGGCGGGTGAGGCGGGAGAGCTCGATCTCTGCGATGTTCAACCAGGAGCCATGCTTGGGTGTGTAGTGGATCTCCAGGCGCTCGGCCAGCGGCTCGGCCCAGACGAAGATGGAGCAGGTGCCATGGCGTACGTACTCCGAGTCTTCCTTGCGGTCGCCGCCGGGACGTGCGCGGATCAGGTCGCGGGCGTGGGCCAGCAGCTGGTACGGCTTCTCATCTGATACAGACCACCGGTCTGGCCTGGTCATAGCAACGGTGGTAGACCGCCAGGACGTCTTCCATCCGGGCCACGAACTCGCCGTTGGCCTTCGGGGGGATGGTCCAGCACTTCTTCAGGTGAGGACGAAGCCCCCCTTTTTCAGGACCCGCCCGATCGTGGAGTGGTCCAGCTCGGGGATGCCCTCGGTCAGC
>JBGTGC010000168.1:0-8746 GCA_041746935.1 Dermatophilaceae bacterium | reverse complement strand
CTGGCTAGCGTGACGGGTGCCCGCATCGGTTGGGTACCGCGGCGCGCTGGAGAGCGCGGAGCACTGGCGGTCGGCGCACTCCCGACGTTGCTGCCAGGTGGTCGACCGGTGGACCAGGAAGCTGCCCGCGCTGAGGTTTCGCAGGCTTGGTCCACGGACGTGCCGAAAGCCGAAGGCAGAGACACCACCGCCATCCTGCGCGGCGTGCTCCAAGGTGAGATCTCTACCTTGATCGTGGGCGGTCTTGACCCTGATGATCTTCCCGACCCCGTGCTAGCCAAGGCGGCGTTGGAGAAGGCCTTTGTCATCTCCCTGGAGATCCGTGAATCGGTCGTGCACGATTACGCCGACGTGATCTTGCCGGTGGCCCCTCAGCAAGAAAAGGCGGGCTCGTATGCCGACTGGGAGGGGCGTTTGCGTCCTTTCGCGAAGGCGCTGACCTCGAATGCTTGGAGCGATCACGCGATGCTTGATGCTCTGGCTGCCGAGATGGGCGTGCATCTCGGCGCTCGCAGCCTCAGTGCACTTCGGCACGAGATGACAGGCTTGGGCTCCTGGGATGCGGCGCGCTCGATGAGCGTCGTGGCCCCTCTTCCGCCCGCCGAGCCGGGTGAAGGCGAGGCCATCCTGGCTACCTGGCATCACCTGCTCGATGCTGGCTCGATGCAGGACGGCGAGCCGTTCCTGGCCGGGACAGCCCCCCTGGCCGTCGCGCGAATGTCGCCGCAGACGGCCGCATCCATCGGTGCCGGAGATGGTGCTCGTGTCAGCGTCAGTTACGGACTGGGCACGATCACGGTGCCGCTGACCGTGACCGCCATGACGGACCATGTCGTCTGGTTGCCGACCAACTCGGCTGGGTCATCGGTGCGTTCCACTCTCGGTGTTGACGCCGGAGCTGTCGTGCGCATTGCGGCCGCCAAGGCCCCGGTCGTCTCGGAAGGTCGCTCATGATCTCGCCCTCGACGTCCGTGCTCAACACCGGGCATGCCCTCGTCGCGTCGGACTTGCCGGCGGCCGACTTCAGTGACACGCCATGGTGGCTGTCGCTGATCAAGGCACTCATGATCTTCGTTTTCTTGCTGCTCAACGTCCTGGTGGTCATCTGGTTCGAGCGACGCGTCATCGGTCGGATGCAGCAGCGCCCAGGGCCAAACCGCTTTGGCCCGTTGGGCCTGTTTCAGACGCTGGCCGATGGCCTGAAGTTGATGATGAAAGAAGACGTCACCCCCAAGGCTGCGGACAAGGTGATGTTCATCATTGCCCCGCTGATCGTCGGCTCGCTGGCTTTTGTGTCCTTCGCGATCATCCCCATGGGTGGCACTGTCCAGATGTTCGGCCACACGACCCCGCTACAGCTGACAGACACTCCCGTGGCCACGTTGCTCGTGTTGGCTGTGGCCGGAGTGGGGGCCTATGGATTCGTCCTGGCCGGATGGTCATCGGGTTCGACATACCCGCTGTTAGGAGGTCTGCGCTCCACGGCGCAGGTCATCTCCTACGAGATCGCGATGGGCCTCTCGCTCGTGGCGGTCTTCCTTTACGCCGGGTCGATGTCCACCTCGCAGATCGTCGCCGCCCAGGCCGACCTGTGGTTCGTGGTGCCGTTGTTCTTCTCGTTCATCATTTATTTGGTGACGATGGTCGGAGAGACCAACCGCCTGCCCTTCGACCTCGCCGAGGGTGAAGGTGAGCTCGGTGGTGGTTTCCACACGGAGTATTCGTCGATGAAGTTCGGGATGTTCTTCCTCGGTGAATACATCAACATGTTCACCGTCTCGGCCCTCGCGGCGACGCTCTTCCTCGGTGGCTGGCGCGCACCGCCTGGCATTGCGGCCATCAACGACGGGATGTTCGATCAGGGCTACTGGGGCCTGATCTGGTTCACGATCAAGATGTGGCTGTTCATCTTCGGCTACGTCTGGCTGCGCGGCTCGTTGCCTCGTGTCCGCTACGACCAGTTCATGAAGTTGGGCTGGAAATACATGATCCCGGCCGCGCTCGTGTGGGTCATCGCGGTGGCGCTCATCCGCGCCGCTCAGATCGGCTACTTCGGCGACAGCCGTTGGGCGACGGTCATCACGGTCGTCCTCATCGCGGTAGCGGTCATCGTGCCGCTCACGCTGATCTCGCTGAAGAAGGACTCACAAGACCAGGAGAAGCAAGAGGCCCGCATCCCGCCGGACGAGATCGATCCGTTCGCCGGCGGCTACCCAGTGCCCCCATTGCCTGGGCAGCGGTTGGTTGAGCGGCCCAAGGCGGTCAAGGCAGCTGAGCCGGTGACGGTCGAGGCCGGATCGGTGTCCACACGCGAGGCATCGGAGGATGACCGTGGCTGACGAAGAGAAGAAGGCACAAGACATAGAGCTCACCGGCAGCAAGGGTGATGACATTCTCAAGCCTGAGGGCAGCACGGGGAAGAACACCGATGCCATCGCGCCGGCGCGTCGAGACGACGAGGGCAAACAGCAGGACAAGAAGACCAGTTTCATGGCCGACTTCCTCTCGCCGGTAGCCGGATTCGGGGTCTCCTTCAGCACTATGTTCCGCAAAGTGGCAACGGAGGAATACCCGGAGAAGCCGCGGCCCACCCAGGCACGCTTCCACGGACGGCACCAACTGAACCGGTATGCCGACGGTCTGGAGAAGTGCATCGGCTGTGAGTTGTGCGCATGGGCGTGCCCGGCTGACGCCATCCTGGTCGAAGGCGCGGACAACACTGATGAGGCACGCTTCTCTCCCGGTGAGCGATACGGCCGCGTCTATCAGATTAACTACTTGCGCTGCATCTTCTGTGGGTTGTGCATTGAGGCGTGCCCTACCCGAGCCCTGACGATGACCAACGAATACGAACTCGCTGACAGCGAACGGGCACCGTTGATCTACGAAAAGCATCAACTCCTCGCACCCATGGGTGAGGGTATGCTTCGCGCGCCCCTTCCGATGGCGGAGGGCACAGATGACAGCGACTACTACAACGGTCGTATCACTGGGCCCGACCAGTCGCAGCGGGACTACGTGGCTGCTCGTGATGTGCAGACACACGAGGCAGCGTCGCCCGAGCATGACAACACGCAGGAGGCATACCGGTGAGTGGAGGAGAGGCTCTGCTGTTCTGGGTGCTTGGTCCTGCCACGATTTTGGGCGCGTTCGGTCTGTTGTTCTCCCGCAAGGCCGTGCATGCCGCAATGTCGACGGCCCTGGTGATGATCTCGCTGGGCATTTTCTACATCGCCCAAGATGCCGAGTTCGTCGGGATCATCCAGATCTTCGTCTATTCGGGTGCGGTGATGATGCTGTTCCTCTTCGTCGTCATGCTCGTCGGCGTCGATGCCTCGGACTCCCTCGTCGAGACGCTGGCCGGTCAGCGCATCACGGCCTATGTCTTTGCGGTGATCTTTGCTGCAGTCGTGATGGTCGGACTGTGGCGAGTGGACTTCGGTGAGCCCGTGGGGCTGGCCTCAGTGCAAGAAGAGGGAACGGTGACCGGTCTAGCCCGGGAGATCTTCACCCGGCAGGTCTTCGGGTTCGAGATCCTCGGTGCTCTCTTGGTGATTGCCGTCATGGGGGCCATGGTGTTGGCCCACCACGAACGGTTGACCCCCCACATCTCGCAGCGCAACCGCTCGGACCAGACCGTGGCCTCTGGCCAGTGGCTGTCCGGCCGCCCCAACCCAGGTGTCTATGCCCGCCACAACGCGGCCGACACCCCGGCGCTGTTGCCCGATGGCACGCCTGCGGAGGTCTCGGTGCCGCGTGTGCTGGTGGCCCGCGGGCAGGTCGCTTCGATGACCGGGTTCGCTGCGACAACCGATGCGGCCTACGAAGCGATCGGCGAGCAGGACGGCGATGACGTGACGCTGATGAGTCAGGACGAGACTGACGACAATGCTCTCAATGACCACGACATCGATGACAGTGCTCGCGACGCGGAGGGAGACGAGGGCCGATGACGCTGGCTGCATACATCTATCTGTCCACGATCCTGTTCACGATTGGCGCGCTGGTCGTGCTCACTCGCCGCAACACCATCGTCGTGTTCATGGGTGTCGAACTCATGCTCAACGCCTGCAACTTGTCGTTGGTGACGTTTTCCCGGATGCACGGGACGCTGGACGGGCAGGTCTACGCCCTGTTCGTGATGGTGGTCGCCGCCGCCGAAGTAGTTGTCGGCCTGGCCATCATCATGTCCATCTTTCGCGCCCGTCGCTCCGCATCCGTGGACGACGCGAACCTTCTGAAGTTGTAAGGAGCGGGCTGAGTGTCTGTGCTTTCCGGTACCGTCGGCTTCGCCCTGGCCGACCCCAGCGCTGTCCGTGCCACCGAGGCCGATGGCTTCGCCGCATTCGGGTGGTTGATGATCGCGCTGCCGCTGTTGGGTGCGGCCATTCTGCTCGTCGGCGGCAAGGCGACCAACTCCTGGGGGCCAGCGCTCGCAGTGGGTCTGTCCTGGGCCAGTTTTGGCGTCGGCGCCGGCGTCATCACCCAACTCGCGGGTATGCCGAGCGAAGAGCGCGCGCTGTCCGTCCAGCTGTGGGACTGGGTGTCGGCGGGGACCCTCAGCGTCAACGTTGGGCTGCTGCTGGATCCGCTGTCGCTGACCTTCGTCATGCTGATTACCTTCGTTGGCTCGCTGATCCATGTGTATTCGTTGGGATACATGGCTCACGACCCGGACAAGCGCCGGTTCTTCGCCTACCTCAATCTGTTCGTCGCCGCGATGCTCATCCTCGTTCTGGCCGACTCCTACCTGCTTTTGTTCGTTGGGTGGGAAGGGGTGGGCTTGGCTTCCTACCTGCTGATCGGCTTCTGGAACTGGAACCCGAAGTTCGCGACGGCAGCCAACAAGGCTTTCGTGGTCAACCGCATCGGTGACGTCGGACTGATCACCGCGATGGCGGTGCTATTCGCCAGCGTCGGTGCCCTTGATTTTGCGACCGTGCACGGTGATGCCGCCTCGATGAGCCAGGGCACGCTGCTGGCTGTAGGGCTGCTCTTGCTCCTGGCGGCCTGCGGTAAGTCGGCGCAGTTTCCGTTGCAGTCCTGGCTGGGGGATGCCATGGCTGGCCCGACCCCGGTCTCGGCGCTGATTCACGCGGCCACAATGGTCACCGCTGGCGTGTATCTCGTCGCCCGGAGCCAGGCTATCTACGACCTCACCCCCGACGCTCGATTGGGCGTGGTGATCGTCGGCACTATTACCCTCATCTACGGTGCCATCGTCGGCTGCGCCAAGGACGACATCAAGAAGGCGCTCGCGGCGTCGACGATGAGCCAGATCGGCTACATGATGTTGGCCGTGGGACTCGGGCCGCTGGGCTACCTCTACGCGATCTTCCATCTGATCACCCACGGCTTCTTCAAGGCCGGCATGTTCCTCGGTGCCGGTTCAGTGATGCATGGGATGAGCAACGAAGTCGACATGCGCCGGTTCGGTGCGCTCCGGACCAAGATGAAGGTCACCTGGATCACTTTCGCCGCAGGCGTGGTCGCGATCATCGGTGTCCCCTTCACCTCCGGGTGGTACTCCAAGGACTTCATCATCGAGACGGCTTTCATCGACCAAGGTGATGGCCCCTGGCGTCCGTGGGTCTTCGGTGGTGCCGCACTCCTGGGCGCCGGAGTCACTGCCTTCTATATGACGCGCCTGTTCTTCATGACCTTCCATGGCAAAGCACGTTGGGCCGATGACGTAGACCCGCACGAGTCTCCGCTGTCCATGACCGTGCCGATGATGATCCTGGCGCTCGGATCGATCGTCCTGGGATTCACCCTCTATCCAACGGGGGTCCTATCGGGTTGGCTGGATCCCGTCTTCGGGCATCAAGAACACCCCGAGCCGGTCATCCCGGTCCTGCTGATTCAGGTGCTCGCCTTCCTGCTCCTTCTGGCCGGGGCCGGCTTGGCCTACCTGATGTACCTGCGCAACGACGTTCCCGAGACCGCCCCGGAAGGGACCTTCGTGACCAAGGCTGCCCGCCGCGACCTGTTCCAAGACGACTTCAACGAAGTGTTCCTGCGCTCCCCGGGTCAAGGACTGGTCGACATCGCCACGGCGACCGACCGTGACGTCGTCGAGGGAGGTCTGGTGGCTAAGACTACCGCCGGGGTGGCCGGATTGTCCGCCATCCTGAGGCGGACCCAAACCGGATTTGTCCGCTCCTACGCGATGACCATGCTGATCGGCATCGTCGCTATCATCGGCGCCGTGTTGGTGATGCAGCTATGAGCGCCTTCCCCTGGTTGACCAGCCTGCTGCTGGTCCCCCTGCTCGGCGGCGTCGTCGTCGCGGTGCTGCCCAAGGGCTTCGCCAAGGTGCGCGAAGTCGCTCTCGGCGTCTCCCTGTTGACCCTGGTGCTCGGCATACTCATGGCCTTTCAGTTTGAGGTCGGTGCCGAGACCCAATTCCAACTCTCTGAGGTCTACTCGTGGATTCCGCAGTTCGGGGTCAGTTACGCCCTCGGGATCGACGGCATCTCACTGACCATGATTCTGCTGGGAGTCGTGCTCGTCCCCATCTGCCTGCTGGCCGCATGGGAAGACGTCCCGCTGGCCGACGGCCGACGTCAGCAGGGCTACTTCGCGCTGATGCTGATCCTGGAAGCGTTCATGATCGGCGTATTCGCCGCCACCGACGTCTTCCTGTTCTACGTGTTCTTCGAAGCGATGCTGATCCCGGTGTACTTCCTGATCGGTATGTTCGGTGGGCCGGGCCGGGCCAAGGCAGCCACGAGCTTCCTGCTCTATTCACTGCTCGGCGGGTTGATTATGTTGGTCGCCGTCATCGCCGTGTACCTCCAGGGCCCCGGTGGCACCGATGGATTCCTGATCGAGAATCTCACCGGCCTGGAGATCAGCACCTGGGTCGAGCGCCTGCTGTTCCTCGGGTTCTTCATTGCCTTCGCGATCAAGGCCCCGATGTGGCCGGTGCACACCTGGCTTCCGCATGCCGCCAGCGAGGCGCGCCCCGCGACGTCCGTGCTGCTGGTCGGCGTCTTGGACAAGGTCGGCACGTTCGGCATGATCCGCTTCTGCCTGCAGATGTTCCCCGACGCGAGTCGGTGGGCAACCCCGGCAGTGATGACCTTCGCGGTGCTGTCCATCCTCATCGGTGCCGCTCTGGCGATCGGCCAGCGCGACATGATGCGTCTGATCGCCTACACCTCCATCAGCCACTTCGGCTTCATCGTTCTGGGGATCTTTGCCGTCACGACGGTCAGTCAGACCGGGTCGACGCTCTACATGCTCAACCACGGTTTCACCACGGCCGCACTGTTCTTGATCGGCGCTATGTTGATCCAGCGTCGTGGGTCACGCGACATCATGGACTTCGGCGGCTGGCAACGAGTGACCCCGCTGATCGCAGGCTCTCTGCTTATCGCTGGGCTCTCGGGTCTGGCCCTGCCCGGTCTGAACTCCTTCGTGTCGGAGTTCATGGTGATCATCGGGACGTTCCAGACGTATCCGGTGTTTGCGGTCATCGGCACGATGGGTGTCATTCTGGCGGCGCTCTACATCCTGTTGATGTACAAAAAGGTGGCCACAGGGCCCAAGCCGGAGGGGTATGCCGACATCCCGGACATGAGCCTGCGCGAGAAGGCTGTGGTGGCGCCGTTGATCGTGGCGTTCATGTTCCTCGGGGTTTATCCCAAGCCTGCCCTGGACGTGCTGGAACCAGCCGTTCAAACCACCTTGCAGTACGTCGGTGCGAGTGATCCGGCACCCTCCGGTGACCCGGCCAACGCGGTCGAAGGGAGTGAGGGCTGATGCAGTTCACTGCTCCTGAGATCGACTACCTGGCGCTGCTGCCGTTGATCATCGTCTTTGTTGGTGGTCTGATCGGAGTAGCAGTCGAGGGCTTCGCGAGCCGCTCACGGCGATACGGCATTCAGATGCCGCTCACCATCGTGACCCTGGTCGTGGCGCTCAGTGCCGTGATCTTCATCGCGCCCGACCATCAAGGCATCACGGCCGCCGGTGCGGTCGCCAATGATGGGCCTGCGTTGCTCCTGCAAGGTTTGGTCCTGTCCTTGGCCATCATCGGCGTGATGGTGATGAGCGAGCGCTTGGGTGGCAACGCGCCGGATGCATTCACCCAGGCTGGCGTCTCGGTGCCGGGCTCGGCTGAGGAGGCCCTGGCCGTCAAAGTGGGTGCAACGACGACCGAGATCTATCCGCTGACGCTGTTCGGCATCGGCGGCATGATGCTCTTCCCGATGGCCAACGACCTGCTGGTCATGTTCATCGCGCTGGAGATCCTGTCACTCCCGCTCTACATCATGTGTGGACTGGCGCGCCGTCGCCGTCTGCTGTCACAGGAAGCCTCGCTGAAGTACTTCCTGCTCGGGGCCTTCTCGTCGGCTTTCTTCCTGTTTGGCTCCGCCCTGATCTACGGGTATGCCGGCTCGATGCGCTTCGATGAGATTGCGCTGGCCATCATCAGCGAGGTCGGTATGGACGGACTGCTCCTGCCCGGGTTGCTCCTGATCGCTACGGGGCTGTTGTTCAAGGTTGGTGCTGTGCCGTTCCACGCCTGGACTCCCGATGTCTATCAAGGCGCGCCGACCCCGGTCACCGGCTTCATGGCTGCCTGCACCAAGGTTGCGGCCTTTGGTGCCTTGCTCCGGGTCTTCTACGTCGCCGGTGAGTCGGCCCGACTGGACTGGCAGCCCATCCTGGCTGCCGTGGCCGCGCTGACGATGATCGTCGGTGCCGTGATGTCGGTCGGGCAGAACGACGTCAAGCG
>JBGTGC010000167.1:0-9606 GCA_041746935.1 Dermatophilaceae bacterium | reverse complement strand
TCGTCGGGGGGGAGGAGATGCAGCTCTATTGGGGTGACCTGCACCGGCACTCCCTGGTCAGCCGGTGCACCTCCGGTGACGAGCCCAGCCTGGAAGACTTCTATCGCTACGCCTGGGACGTCTGCGATTACGACTTCTGGGCGGTCACCGATCACGCCGAGAACTCCTCGGATCATCAGTGGTGGAGCATCCAAAAGATCGCCGATCTGTTCCACAACCCGGACCGCTTTGTCCCGCTATACGGGTTTGAGTGGACATCGGCGAGCAGTGGCCATCAGAACGTGATCTACGGAGACGTCAAGCGTGGAGCCCCGCTGTTTTCCTGCATGGCCGACGCCACGAATACGCCGGCCGGCCTCTGGGATGCGCTCAAGCAGCACCCGGCATACCCCGCCATCACGATCCCACACCACCCGGGCGCGGCGATGGTCTACAACGACTGGGACTACCACGATCCGGAGTTTTCGCGACTCGTCGAGATCTTCCAGGCGTGCCGCGGCAACTACGAGACGCCGGGGTGCTTCCGGCAGTATTCGGACGGCACGGCGACGGGCACGTTTGCTTTGGACGGTCTGCTTCGGGGGCACCGGTTCGGGTTCATCGCGTCGTCGGATCATGGACACGGTGCCAGCTACGTCGGGGCCTATGCGCGGTCGCTCGATCGGGCCGAGGTGTTTGCGGCGTTGCGCGAGCGGCGGACGTTTGCCGCCACCACGCGTGACGTGACGCTCGATGTGCGACTCGTCGGGACTGAGGGTGGCGAGGCGTTCATGGGTGAGGAGGCCGCGATCGTCGGCTCGCGAACAGTGCGAATCCACGCCTCGGGGTATGCCGACCTGGCCCGGATCGAGGTCGTCCGCGATGGTCAGGTGGTGCACGTGGTGTCACCCCCGGTCGCTGAGGCTGGGGAGGTCGAGGTCGGTTTGCGGGTCGAGTGGGGTGAGGCCGAGGGGTCGACGGTGTGGGACGGGACGTTGCGGGTGGACGGAGGCCGGGTGTTGGCAACGCCGTTCTGGGGGCCGCAGGTGGTGGCGGTCAGTGAGTCTGCGGTGACCTGGCAGGCGACGACGCACAGTTTCGGCGATCCGTACGGTGCGCAACGAGGCGAGGTCGAGATGACACTGATCGGTATGCCGTCAGCCGAAGTTGTCGTTCAGATGGGTGATCGGTCCCTCCACACCACCCTGGCTGAGATCACTGAAGCTTCCGCCGCAGACGGGCGGATCGGCATACCGGCGGAGGTCGGTGCTCTTGGTCGTGCAGTGCTTCAGCCCTCGGTCGGCGGCCTTACGTCGTTGGGTGTTCGAGAGTTGACTGTTGAGTGGACCGAATCGAGCCCCGCACCCGAGGGTGCCACGTTCTACTACGTTCGTTCCTACCTTGTGGACGGCGAGATGGCCTGGTCCTCACCCATCTGGGTCACCCAATAGGTCAGTGGGTCGGTAGGGGTTGGAGTGCTCACGCCTGATTGCGGCCTTCGACGAGGGTTCTCGCAGCCTCAACTCCCGATACGACGTCACCGTGGCCTGCTGAGTCTCGGGCTTCTGCCAGCGAGCGCTGGGCCCGCGGGTCCGCTGCGATCTCGTCGGTTTCGGTGACCTCTTCGTCCTCGGAGTAGCCGTCTAACAAACCTAGCGGCGCATTGGGGGTTCCGGCATCTCTTCCTATTGATCTTCGATAGGCAGTGAGCGATGATCGATCGATGACCGGCCGAGTCGTGGTGAACGTCCTCCGCTTCCTGTTGGGAGCACTCCTTCTGCTTGTTCTGTTCGCGCAGATCTTCTTCCTGCCATGGGCTTCCGCGGACTATGCCAGTTGGTACCCAGAAGTGGCCGACATGCGCTGGCCGATACTGAGGTTGTCCATCGCCGGACTCGTCTGCGTCCAAGTCGGCATCGTCTGCACCATGCTCTTGCTCGGTCTCACCCTCGATGGCGACGTGTTTTCAAGGCCCGCTCTGCGTTGGGTCGACACGATCATCGGGTCGTTCCTCGCGGGCAGCCTGGTCTGTCTGCTGACTGTCTTTTACTTGTCGTCCAGCGTCAACGGCCCGCCCCTCTTGGTCTTCATGCTCCTCCTAGGCTTCGTCGGCGGGTTCGGGTTAGCGCTCCTGATGTGGGTGATGCGCACGCTCCTCGTCCAAGCGACCACGTTGCGCCGCGAGATGGAAGCCGTCATCTGATGCCGCTGATTGTTCGCATCGACGTTGAATTGGCCAAGCGGAAGATGTCCGTGAGCGACTTCTCCAGCTTGGTCGGGATCACACCGGCCAACATCGCCGTCCTCAAGAACGGACGAGCCAAGGCCATTCGGTTCAGCACGCTGGAAGCGATGTGCCAGGCGCTCGACTGTCAGCCCGGCGACTTGCTCGAGTGGGTGCCGGAAGATCCTGCCGTCTAGCCCATCTTGTCGTCACCCCGTAGAGGGCGCGGCCACCTTCACATCGGTGTGGCTGAAATCTTTCCCTTTGAACAAGAGGGCCTGGCCAGTTCTCGCGGATAGGGCGTAAGAAAAGCAATCGCCGAAATTCAGTCGAGCCGGTGACCCCGAGCCTCGTCCGAACTGCAGGTGAGCCGCCCGAGCGACACGTAGTTGGTCGCCATCGACGGGTATGGCACGCGCCTGCGCAACCGCCAGAAACTCATCCAGTAATTCTTGACGTGCTGGACCCACGACAAGTGAGGCTTCCAATACGGTCGCTATGGAGATGGAAACCTCGTCGGCCATCTCGATCAGTTCGGCAAACAGCCGTGCTTCCGGTTCGCTATTCAGGATCGCGATGATTGCGGAGGTGTCCAGGATCAACGCGGTAGACCGTTGTCGTCGTAGAGGTCGTCATCGGTCAGTATCGGGTGGTCAATCTCCCTACTCGCGGCGGCGAGCTCCAGCAGTCGACCAGAAATGTCGCCATGCGCCGTGGGCCGATCCTCTAGCGCCTTCTTCAGTGCGATTCGCACGGCTCCGGTCAACGTCGTGCCCTCGTGCAGCGCGAGCTCGCGCGCCATCCGGTGCACTTCGGGGTCCTTGATGTTCATGGTCGGCATAGAGGGATTCTACCCCTGCAGGGTAGAACGCGACGGCGGAGAGAGAATCTGTTGCCTCAGTGTCGGCTCGGGGCATCGCTCTGAACTTGCCAGTTCACCGGATCTGAACGTCAGGCTCGACGCGCGCTGCCGCACAGGCGCATACCGACCTTCTTGCCGAGTAAGAGACTTGTGGGGTGTCTCAGCCCCAACTCTTTGCGGGTGAGGGTGACACACGTGATTACTTCTTCCGTGATCAAGGTCGTCGGAATCACCAAGTCCTACGGCGATCTCAACGCGCTATGCGGTATCGACGTGACCGTACGAGAGGGCACCGTTGACGCCCTTCTCGGTCCTAACGGGGCCGCCAAGACGACCAGCGTCAACATCCTTTCCACCCCGCTCACCCACGACGAGGGCGACGAGGTGCACACGGGCCGCGAGAACCTTCGGCCGATGGCCGACCTAGCCCTTCGAGGGCTATGCCCGCGAGCAGGCCGAGTATGGCGTCAGCCAGACCGGTTTGTGACCTTCGCTGTATCCGTCGAGTGGAAGCGTTCCTGGCGACACGACCGTATTGGTGATTGGTCATCAGGGGAGACAGGCTTTAGCGCCCCACGCGTTTCTGAATGTGGCCGACGAAGTGATCCATCGTGTTGTTGACTCCGAGTTGATTCATGAGCGCGTCGAACCAGCGCACCGGGAGCACTCGCGCCGGCGATACCAGGTTCACGAATCGCGGCATGATCAGTTGGTGTCGGCCCTCCTCGATAGCCACGAGGATCTTCTCGGCGACGTAATCGGGCTGCAGGATCGGCAAGAGGCGAGGGTATTTCGTGCGCACGCCCTCAAACATCCCGGTGCTGATGAAGTAGGGACATACGACCAACGAGTTGACCCCGGTCTTCTCCTTGGCCATCTCCAAGCGGAGAGACTCGGCGAACCCGAACGCGGCAAACTTACTGGCGGAGTAGTCGGTTTGCTGGGCAATCCCCACGAGCCCCGCAGCACTGGCGACGGTCACGACGGTGCCGCGGTGATTCTCGATCATGCTCGGCAGGAAAGCCCGGGTGACCCAAAACAGGGCCAGTGTGTTCACCCCGATCGTTTGCTCAATGGCGTCCTCGGAGGCGTCCAAGATGTTCTTGCCGGTGACGATTCCGGCGTTGTTGATGAGGACTTCAACAGAGCCCGTCTGTCTTGCGGCGACCCTCACGGCGTCCCGGTCAGCGACATCGACGGCATACGCCTGCGCATGTCCGCCCGCGTCGACAATCTCAGCCCGGACCTTCTCGGCGGCGTCCGAGGACAAGTCCCAGAGCATGACCCGGGCCCCACGCTTCGCGGCTCCCAGCGCCAGAAGGCGTCCAATGCCGTTTCCGCCGCCAGTGATCAGAACGGTGTGATCCTTCAACACGTGACTCACTCGTCATCTCCTTCTTGAGGTCGAGGTTCAGATCAGCCCGGCTTTGATCCCGTATGACGCGGCACCGGTGCGGGAAGTCTGGTTGAGTTTGGTGAGGATGTTGGCAACGTGTCGGTGCACCGTGTGCTCGCTCAGCACCAGCGAGGTCGCGATCTCCGGGTTGCTCAATCCTTGCGAGACCAATCGCAACACTTCGCATTCCCGCGGCGAGAGTGGTCCGGCTGTCGCCGCGCCAGCGGCTTCGGAGAGCCGGCGCGCCCACCCCAGATCCTCGCCTGCGGACAGCTCGGACAAGGCCTCCGTGGCGAGCGAGAGGTGCCGCCGGGCTGTGGCACGATCACCCGTCGCGAGCAGCACCTCTGCAAGCGAGAGACGGGTGTGGGCCTCATCAAAGCGCAGGCCGGCGCTGCTGAACCTCCGAACCGCCTCGGTGAGCAAGGGGACCGCCGCGTCAGGGGATGTGAGCACTGCTTCAGCGGATGAAGCTACAGCCATCAGCGCATGCGTGCCCGTCATCTCCGCGGTGTCGCGAAGCTCGGTCGCGGGCAGATGCGCCGCGTCATCGTCGCCGCTGGCGTGCGCCAGGCATACCGCGAGGTGAAGCACGTCAGCCCGAACCAACCGGTTGTCCCTCGGCAACCCTGCAAAAAGGTCCCGAATGGCGGTCCAGCCGAGCCTGTGATCGCCACCGGACAGGTGCATTCGTGCGCGGCCGATGATCGCCGACGGGTGAAACTCAGCCTGAGCGAAGAGCGCTTCGGCCTCGACGAGCCGACCCTGGCGACGCCGTAACTCGCCCAGTTGCACCACCGCGTCGAGCCGAGAGGCGCGGCGCGTGGAGGACAGCCGCTCGAGCACTCCGGTCAGGACTTGCTCCGCTTCGCGCCATGACCCCCGCGCCACTTGGACCGAGGCGTACTGGATGCGGCATACGTTGAAAAGGGGGGCCAGGTCACGCTCGAGGCAAATCGCCTCCACCCGCCGACACCAGTCCGCTGCCCGCGTCACATCCCTGTTATGGCTGCAGGCGGCAATGAGCCAACAGCAGACCTTCCCCATCCACATGGGGTCCGCCACGTCCCCAGTGGTCGCTGCAGCCACGGACGCGTCGAGCCTCGCCATACCGGCTGAAACGTCTCCGGAGCTGGTCAGCGCAAGTCCCTGCAGGGCGAGGCCGACGACCTCGAGATCCCCGGTCCCGAGCCGTTGAGCGATAGCCGATGCACGAAGACCAGCGGCCAACGCGCGGCGGGGGTCGTGTCCGACCTCTAGGGCAAGCTCCGCTTCTCGGACGGCATGCCACCCGTGCTCAGCCGATTTCCTCGAGGGGCGCGAGAAGTGACTCGGCCCGCCCCCACCAGCCAAGAGCCACTGCGTCGCCGTTGCCAAAGAGCAGGGAATCCCACGCCAAAGCGGTGGCCGCGCGAGCGGCACCGAGTGAGTCGCCGAGCTCGCGATGCCGCCGGTATACGGTCTCTCGCGCTCGGACGCACGTCTCACCTTCGTCGAGCCACCAGGCTGCCTGGGCCAGACCCTCGTAGGCACAGGGGTCGGCGGTCTCCTCAGCGACAGCCTGGAACGCGGTCCGGGCGAGATGCCACGAACCAGCGTCCAGAGCCGATCGCGCTGAGACCAGGGATGTCATCCTCCTCAGTATGGCCGTCACCACAGCATCCGGGACGGCTCTCGCCCGATCTGTCGCGGCCCCGGCGAAAGGGTCAGACGCCGACCCCGGCGGCCAGTGCTTTCACGTCCGAGGTGGTCAGCGGGTTGCCTGCGATTCCCCAGTTGCCGCTGCGGACCTTCTCAACCACGCACCACGTGACGGCACGCATGTTTTCGCCTTCGATGCCGACGAGGGCCTCGGTGAGGTTGCGAACGATGTCCTGCTTCTGATCGTCGCTGAAGACGTTCTCGATGACCTTGACCTGGATGAGTGGCATGCGGATCTCCTTGCGTTGGGCCCCACGGCGTGTGGAGCGTCTCCGACAACTCTGGGCCCGCTGGCAGATTGACGCTTCGGCAGGACAGGCCATTCCTGTCCGGCAGCATGATGGCCCGATCGGGCCATTAGAACTTCTGCGCTCGCCACCGGAAGGGGCAGAATTCGCTCCATGAGCGACATGGGCGTGGAGTTCGAGGGCCCCGTCATCGAGTGGAGGGGCCCAGCGCCGTTCTACTTCGTCGCCATCCCGGAGGAAGCATGCGACGACATCAAGTATGCGGCCAAGGGGGTGGAGTATTGGGGCCAAGTTCCCGTGATGGTCCTCCTCGGTGACACCGAGTTCACCACCGCGCTGTTTCCCAAGGACGGGCGGTATCTACTGCCGTTGAGGGCCGCGGTCCGCAAGTCGGCAGGGATCGAACTTCACCAGGTGCTGGCGGTGGCTCTGACCGTCGGACGCCGGTAGGAAACGAGACTATATGGGCCTCCGCGGTGCCGATAAGCGGCGGAAAGACTCGCTTATCGCGACATGAGCGGACGTGCGTGCATGTGTCGACACGGACCGCAGCAGACGCGGAATCGGCCTTGACCATTATCCGGGACCTATATTGCAACATGGTGGCCCTTAGATACGCGAGGGCACGGCGAGGGGTCGTCACGGGTCTCGACACACGAGGGTTCAGACGGTGCGGTTCAACCCGGGATGCCAGGAGGGCCGAGGATGTCGATCCCGTACTCCGCGGCCAGTTCAGCGAGGCGGGCCGGATCCGGCGCGGGAGTGCCGACCGGTGGCAGGGTTCTTGTGCCCGCTGGCTCAGCGCTGGCCCCCACGAAGGCCTCGAAGCCAGCTGGTTCGGTGCCCAGGAGGAACCTGGCCTGGGGAGAGACGATCGAGAAGGTGTGGGGCACGTCGACCGGCCCGTAGACGAACGACCCCTCCGGGGCCTCGATCACCTTGCCGTCTGCCCAGATGACCAACTCACCCTCCAGTACGTACCACCACTCCGATTCCCGGCGATGGACGTGCAACGGGGAAGCCGGTCCTTGGGCGGCGACCCCTTCGATCAGCGCCATACGACCGCCCGTGGAGGCAGCTGAGGCCTTGATGGTCAGCAGCTGGCCAAGGAACCACAGCGCCTCGCCTTCACCGGCCGCCAACCCGTACGGGGCCGGTGCCTTCGTCTGATCGACGGTCATGAGCATCTCTTCTTTCAGAGCGGCGTGTGCCGAACGGGGGTCCAACTAAGCCTCTACACCGTAGAACTAGCGGTTCTAGGTTGTCTAGCACCAATAGGAAAGACGCGATCGCGCGAACCACGTCCAAGGAACCCCCGGCACGCACTGCGACGTGCCCGCGTGGAGTCGGTGCTCGATGCGGCCCGCGTGATGTCGCGCGAGCACGGGCTGACGGTGGTCTTGCTGCATGAGATGGCCCGCCACGTCGGATCCGCAAGCCCTCGTTCTGCGCCCACGTTGACTCCGAGCCGGGCCGTACGACGCGATGTTCGCCGAGGCGGCGTACGCGCTGGCCGTAAGACCCCATGAGTGGTTGGTGGAGCCGGCATGGACGACCCCGCCGACAGCTCACGCACGCGGCATCGCGAGGCCATGGCGATCACCCAGGTGGAGAACGCCCCGCTCGGCGACGTGCTCGCCGAGCTCGACGACGGCGACTGGAAGCGCTAGACCGACTGCATGAGCTCGGACGTCCGGGCTCTGGCCGTGCACCTGATTGGATCGGCGCAGGCCTCCGGCGACTGCGTGGGAAAGGTAAAGGCGGTACAGACCCAGCCCGGCGAACGCGAAAAGCGAGGCAGCCCCGACCGCGCGGGCCGCATAGCCTTCGCATCTGGCCCAGGGCGCGACCCAGTAGCCGATTCTTCGTGTCAGCCTGGTCCGGATCGATCGTGTGAACCGACACGGAACCGACCACCCGGTGTGGGGCATGCGGCACGCCCCAGGACGCGTGATCCGCGTCCAAGAAAGGCCGTGAGCACGTAAGCGCCATCGCCCGGGCACCCTACTTCCGAAGCATCACGCCGAATGCTTCGACGCGCATCAGGCAGGCAGCGGGAATGAGGCCCGTGGTGCCAGCCTGGCAACACGCCGCTAGGAGTGTCCGATCTCACGATGAGAGGCGGGCTGCTCACAACTTGGGCGGCCGACCACGCAAACAGTAGTGGGTCCCTCGGGCAACGTCCCCCCGACCGCGTCGGCGCAGTAGCGCACGCCTACTCCGGGCCGCTGGGGCGGCCCCTTCAATGCTGGGGCCGAGGCCTATCATTGACAAGCCCTCAGTTGCGTCGGTCCACTGTGGATTGGTGCTCGTTGCGCCCGTTGTCACCCGTGGACCCTTAGCCGCGAAGATGCCTGGCACCCGTAGTGAGTTCGGGGCGTCGGGAACGTGGGCGGCTTAGCGTGATCACCTTAATGATAGGAGATTCGGTGGACCTGCCCCAGCCTCGCGGCTCGTTGTCGCGCTCGGTGATCGACTATTTCCGCGCCCCGTCGGCGTCGATGGCGGCGCAGGTGCAGGCTGGCAGCGTGGAGCCGCTTGCCGGGATTGTCGAGGATGAGGATCGCCTCATGGCTCTCTGGCTGCTGCAGGGTCTGAGTTATCACGGGTACGCGGGTGTCGATGACGACCTGGAGTGGGACCTGGCAGTCGTCGGGCTGCGTGTCCAGTTAGAGGTCGCGCTGGAGCAGGAGTTGTTGGCGGTCGTGCTTCCGGTCGTGGAGGGACTGTTGCCCGAGGCGCGCCAGGACCTCACCGCGACGCTTTTCTCCCTGCCGGACCGGGTGGCGGCCTCGGCCCCGTCGGTCTCGGCGTGGGCACGGTCCTCCATGACGGCCGAGCAGTGGCGCGAGATGTTGGTGCTCAGGTCGGCCTCCCAGCTCATGGAGGCCGATCCGCACACCTTCGCTGTCCCCCGGATCCCTGGCGCCGCGAAGGTGGCCTTCATGGAGATCCAGTTCGATGAGTACGGCAGCGGGGACCCGACCGTGATGCACTCCGAGCTCTTCGGCCAAGCCATGGAGGCGGTGGGCCTGGACCGCTCCTACGGCTGGTATGCCGACGCGTGGCCGGCAGCCGTCCTGCTGGCGATCGTCTCGCTGGCCTGGTTGGCGGGGCGTCGGCGTTGGGCGCCAGCGGTGGTCGGACACCTGACCCTGGTGGAGATGACCAGCGCGCTGCCGTGCAAACTTTTCGT
>JBGTGC010000166.1:0-6924 GCA_041746935.1 Dermatophilaceae bacterium | reverse complement strand
GCGGCCCAAGCCTCTGGCTATCCGGCGTCGAACAAGCCCCACGCGGCGAAGCCCTGCGGTGCTGGGTCGCTGCGGGAGGCCCCACACCCACCGCAGATCCCCTCACCACCGTGCCAGCGGCGCTGAGTGAGGCAGTCATCGCCCAAGGCCCAGCGCTAACCCTGCCCATCCGACAAAACACCTAGCGCACTCAGGCCCCCTACACGTCCGCAGGCGCAGGCCGCCGTCAATACTCGAAAGGTCCCCCCACCATGGCTGTTCCAAAACGCAAAATGTCACGCAGCAACACCCGCTCCCGTCGAGCCCACTGGAAAGCGACCCCACCGGCACTGGTCAGCTTCGGCACGCCCCAGGGCTCCGTCCTGATCCCACGCCGCCTCGTCAGCGCAGCCCGGCGAGGGCTGCTGGACCTCGAGCCCTACCTTGCGGCCCAACGGTCCCGATGAGCAGCGCCTTGACTCCCGAGCCAGAACAAGAAAACCAGCTACCAACAGCCACTGCAGCCGACCTGACCTGGAACGACCGGGTCCGCGCTATGTGGGAAGGCGCGGACTATCCAGCCGTCGCCGAGTGCCTGCAACCTGCGGCCCGCAACATCGCGCGCTCTGCGGGTATCGGTGCCGGTCGCCACGCGTTCGATCTGGCCACCGGCACCGGGTCGGTGGCGCTGAAGCTCGCCGATGCCGGATGGCAGGTCACCGCCATAGACCTCGCACCCCGACTGATGTCCATCGGGCGCCGCCACGCTGCCGCCCTTGGCCTGGACATCCAGTGGAAGCAGGCGTCCATGACGCAGATCCCGGTGGAGGACGCATCCCTTGACCTGGTGACTTCCGGTTTGGGGTTGATCTTCGCTCCGGATCCCCAGGGCGTGCTGACCGAGATCAGCCGGGTCTTGCGCACCGGAGGACGGCTCGCCTTCTCCGCCTGGACCCCCACCGGCACGATGGGGCGGATGACCAGCCTGATCGGTGAGTTCCTGAATCGGCACCACAGCGCCATGGCCCCTTTCCGCTGGGGGACCCCGGCCCTTTCCGAGAGCTGGCTAGAGCCCCAATTCACCGAGATCGCACACCGCACCCACACCCTTCGCTGGCAGTTCAACACCCCTGCAGAAGCCACCCAATGGTTCTTCGACCGCTCCCCAGGGCACCGCTCTGCTCTGATCGCAGCAGGCGAGCAAGGCCCTGCCCTGATCGCGGCGGTCACGACCTGGATGACTGAAGTGGCCGGAGGCAACCACGCCTTCGACCTCTCACCGACATACCTGCTCACCACCGCACGGCACCCATGACATCAGCAAACAAGCCTCTGCACTCACCGGTAACCATGCGCCTAGCCACGCTCGGCGACATCGAGGCCATCCAGACCATCGGGCTGCTCACCTGGGCGCGAGCCATTGTCGAAGCCGGGACCACTTCCAGCCGCAACCCGCCTCTATCTGGCCACTTTGTGCGTGGCGCGGCCAACGATGACCAGCCCCAGCAGCGCCACGAGGGCAGCCAGACCGAAGCCCGAGAGGTATGAGGTGTCCTGGTCCCACAGATACCAGCGGGCGAAGACCGCACCGATCAAGCCGGCCGCCACGCTCTGACCGACCGCATCGCTGATCTGAAGGGCAGCCCCACTCTCACCGTGACGACCATCCGGAGCCAGGTCCAGCGCGAGGGTGGACAACAGCGGCGTCGCGAGCCCCATACCCACGGCCATCGCAGTGAACCCAGTCGTGGCCACCGCCACCGCCGCCCAGGTCAGGTGATCCAACGGCACGAGCGCGAGGGTGACGGCCGACCCCCCGAAGAGCCATAGCGCACTGACACGCAACACGATGCCCCGGTTGGTCGGTTCGGCATACCGGCCGGTGAACCACGACCCAGCCGTCCAGCCGAGCGCCCCGACCATCAGGACCAACCCGCTCGCGGTGGGACTCAGGCCGCTCTCGTTTTGCAGCACCAGCGGTAGGAAGATCTCCACGCAGGCGAAGCTTGCCGCAAATACTCCGCGAGCGGCGATCACGGCCGGCAATCCCGGGCCAGCCCGCAACGTGCCGCGAGGAAGCAGCCGGGGCAACGCCACGATCAGGACCCCGGCGGCGGCCAGCAGAAGGACGCCGGAAGTCCAGCCGTAGCCTTGCCCGCCGATGTGCAAGAACAGCGCACCAACCGCCACGGCGAGCGCGTATGCCGGTCGCCGGCCCCAGTGGATCGGTGCCCGTCGAGTGCTCAGGTGAGGCACCATCGCTACCCTGACGAATGCGGTGCTGACCAGCGAGACCACGGCGACCACCAGGAAGACCGACCGCCAGCCAAAGAGGTCGACCATCGCACCGGCCACGAAGGGCCCCATGATCGAGGGCAACACCCAGGCAGCCGCAAAAAGCGAGAAGATCTTGGTCCGCAGTTCGGGTACGAACGCGTCACCGATGGCCACGTACATTGCGGTCAGCGCCAAGCCCGATCCCAGGCCCTGGAGCAGACGACCGGCCACGAGGATCGGCATGGTGAGAGCCAGTCCTGAGACCAGCAGGCCGAGCACGAAGACCAGTGATCCCACCACCAGCGGTCTTGCCGGCCCCCGCGCATCGCCCCAGATGCCGCCCACGACCATCCCCGGCAATGCAGCGGTGAGCAGACCGACGACTGCGATGGGGTAGAGGCTCTGACCGTCCAGCGCACCGGCGATGGTGGGCATGGCGAGGCTGACGGCGACCGCCTCGAAGGCGAACATCGTGACCAGCGCGAGCAGACCGACCGTGCTGGCCCGGTGGGTTTGATCGAACACCCCATAGGCCCGGGTGCGCGGTCTGGTCGATGTCACTGGATCACTGAACAACCTCAACTACGGTTGAGGTCAAATGGACTCCGTTGATCTGACCCCAGGGCAGCTGGCCGACCGCTCCGGCGTGGCTATTTCGGCGTTGCACTTCTACGAGCGCGAAGGTCTGCTCGCCAGCAGCCGCACGAGCGGCAATCAGCGCCGATACACCCGCGACACCCTGCGGCGAGTTGCGTTCATCCGCACGTCCCAACGGGTCGGCATACCTCTGGCCAGCATTAGCGCTGCGCTCGCGACCCTGCCAGCCGGGCGGTCGCCGACGAAGAAGGACTGGTCGCGGCTCTCCCGGATGTGGCGCAAGGACCTGGACCGTCGCATCGAGAGGCTGGAGCGCCTGCGGGACGAACTGGACGACTGCATCGGCTGCGGCTGCCTGTCGCTACGGTCCTGCCGACTGAACAATCCGGACGACGAGTTGTCCCACGAGGGCAGTGGTCCGCGCATCCTCGATCCCGCTGAGGAGAGCAACGACGATGTGGACGGTCACACTTTATAGGCCACTGCACCACCTCGCCGCCGGGACCTCGGATTAAGCCTGTGCAATCCGGTCGCTATAGCGACATCAACCGCACAGGTTAAACCGTGGCTTCGCGCCCGGGTGCAGTTACCTCACGTCAGAGGTCCAGCTCCAGCCAGGAAGCAAGGTCGTTGATCTCCTGATCCACGGCGGACCGCACCGTCTTGCTGAAGGCTTCGTCTTCGTGCACGGCGTCGACGCGCAGCACCCCGGCCTTGCGATCTGCGGTGCAGTCGACCTTGCCCACGAAGCGGTCCCCGTGCAGGATCGGCAACGCGAAGTAGCCCCACCGACGCTTCGCCTTCGGCTTGTACATCTCGAGGGCGTAGTCGAAGTCGAAGATCTCGACCATGCGTTTGCGGTCAAAGATGGTGCGGTCCAACGGCGAGAGCAGCGCCGTGCGCCCCTCAAACGCAGCGCCGGCCAGGTATGCCGGGTCGACCCGCCACTGCCCGCGGACCCCGCCGATCACGGCAAGCTGGCCAGCGTCCCCAACCCCTTGCGGCTCGACGGGACACGCGGGACCTTTGGCTCGAGCGAGCCCGAGCGAGCGCAGGCGCAGTTCGTTGCGGGTGATCAGCGCTTCCCTACTGGGGACGATCGGGTCGTCTGGAAACACGCGCGACGCGAGGTCCCACAGGCGCTTGCCTCGACGCCGCCCGGCCACCGAGATCTCGCCGCGGGCTTCCATCAGGTCGACCATCTGACCGACGTTGCGGTCGTTGTTCCAGCCGCTGGACTTCCACGCCTTCACACACGTGTCGGGCAGTTCGCTGGCCAGTGAGGGACCAGCAGCCTCGAGGTGATCGAGGATGTCGCGGCGAAACGCGTCGTTGACCTCTACCCATCTGCCGTTCGCGACCTGCCACGGCAACGGTGCCTCACCGCCGCCTGGCCACGCCGCCATATCGGCGCGATAGAGCGCGACATCTTCGGCGGGCCGGATCATTCCCTGGACTTCGAGCAGCAGGCCTTGATCGCGGGCGACCTCCAACTCCTCGCGTGAGTACGCCGAGCCAAGCCGGCTCCACACCACAAGATCGGCGTTGGGCGCGACCGAGTTCGCCGTGTCGACCTGGAGCAGCGTGAGACCACGGACCACGTCGATCAGAGAGCCTGGGCGCTCGGCGCTGAGCAGCTGAGCACGGACTGCAACCCGCCGCGCGTCCCGCTTCGACAGTTCGATCATCCTCACGAGGCTAAACCTGTCAGAGCCACTGAGGGCAGCCCGCAGTTCCTCGAATTGCGCTTTCTGCAACATTGACTCTGCGTGAGCCCAGCAGTGTCATGGTGACGAGATGACGATTCCGGCACCGAACTCCCCCCTGGTCGACACCGAATGGCTGAAGGCCCACGTCGACGACGACGAGCTGCTCGTGGTCGACACGTCGTGCGACATGTCGCCCGATCGGCGCGGTGGCTACGTCAGCCTTCATGATCAGTACCTGGAGGGGCATCTCCCTGGTGCCGTCTTTGCCGACGTCGTGGATGCGCTCTCCGACCGTGAAGCCGTCTTGCCGCTGACCCGACCGAGCAGCGAGCAACTTTCTAACGCCTTCGGCGCACTCGGCATAGGGGCCGACACCATGGTCGTGCTCTACGACTCGACCACTGGGTCGTGGGCCGCCCGCGTGTGGTGGCTGTTGCGATCCGTGGGGCACGATCGAGCCGTTGTCCTGGACGGTGGCCTGCAAGCCTGGACGGCTGACGGTCTGCCTCTCGAAGGGGGCGCCGTTGCCCTCAATGAGGCTGATTTCGTGGCCCACGAGCATCCAGAGCTCTGGGCAGACAAAGCGAGCGTGCTGGCCACCGCATGCGGAGAAGGGGACGACAGGCTGCTCAACGCGATCTCGCGGATGCCGCCGGGAATGCCACCCGAGTTCTGGTCGAACTCGCGCGACGGGGTGCACAGGTCGGCGTGGGTGGTCGCCAAGCGCTCGTCGCTCACGCCACCAGTGCGGCCGGGGCGGGTGCGCGCTTGGTGCACCACCACCTTGAGCGGCCACTGACTTTCCTTCGGGACCACTCGCAGGACGGCGTGCGCTGCGCCCTGAAGGGCAGACGGTCCCCAGATGCCTCCTCACCCGCCTGAGCGCTTAACCCGGGGCCCGGTCGAGTCGTGGACCGGATTCGATCCCAATCTTGCGCGGACGCCACGCTTGAGGATTCCCCGGAGAAGAAAACTGTCTACGCGACCCCCGACGTCTTGGCCGGATCTCTAGCGTGTGGTCGAGCAGTCCAGACCACAGGGGAAGACCCCGCGACCCAGAAGCTTGGTCACTTGTAGACCCTAGGTGCTCATTCGGAGCGGATTGCGTGTTCGATGACGATGGCCTGCCGTTGCAGTTCTTGAGCAAAGCGCTCGACCGATGGCGGGTCGATATCGGTGGCGTGCAGCAGAGTCAGGGTCCGCGAGCCCGGGTCGGGGGGACCGGTATGCAAGCGCACCGACCCGCGGGGTTGGTAGTTGAGGGTCAGCGCCGGAATGATCGCGGCACCGAGGCCCGCAGACACGAGTGCGAGCATCGTTGAGGTGTCTTGGCCGATGTGGCGGATATCGAGGGTAAGACCATGTGTGGTGGCGACGCGCTCAAGTTCACGTCGGGCAGCGTGGGTCTGTGGAAGCACCCAGGGTCTGGCCAGCAGTGCTGCGGGGTCATCGACTGACCAGGTGTGAGGCACCACTATTCGAAACGGATCGCGCATCAGATCCGTCTCACGGATACCAACTGGTCGCGCGACATCGTTGGTGACGGGTTGCTCGCTCAGGAGGAGGTCCAACTCGCCGGCGGCGAGTTGTTCCAGGCCGGCCGCTTCATCGATCTCGAAAATCCGTGGATCGATGCCGGGCTCAGCGAGGGAGAGCGCGAGGACCGCGGGCGCTGCTAGGCGGTTGATCACCGCCGCGAAGCCACCCACCCGGACGACGCGGTTGCGGTGTTCCTTGAAGTAGTCGATCTCCCGCTCTGCGCTGGCCAGTGCGATCGCAAGGTGTTCGGCCTGATCGGCCAGGGCCTGGCCAACGGTGGTCAGGGTCAACGATCGCCCGCCTCCGCGGCGACTGCGGTCGACCAAAGCAACACCTGCCTCGGCTTCGAGTTTGGTCAGGTGCTGGGAAATGCCGGACGGGGTCAGGTGCAGCGCGCGAGCCGCTGGTAGCACTCCCCCAGCTCTGCGTACTGCCCGAAGCACGAGGAGACGGTGGGGGTCCAAGGACATTCATCGACACTAATTCAGCCATGCAGCAAAAGTCGCTTTCACTTACTCACCTTGCCAGTCACACTACGGCTATGCACCTTCGAAGGGACCACACAACTACGACTCATGCGACCATCGCGGGCGAGATGGAAGGGGCCGATCTGGGTCGGTCTATCGCCGAGGTCCGCGAAGAAGTGGAATCATTGGCCGAGCGCATCGACACCCTGACCCGATGGTGCGCCACGCCCGGTTTGGGCGAGCGACTCGTCGTTCATGAAGGACCTTTCGTCGCAGATACACCCGCGGCGCTCGAGACGTGCCGCCTCTGGCTTGAGCGTTCACACCAGATGCTTGCTCCCCCCGCGCAGTCACTA
>JBGTGC010000165.1:0-19892 GCA_041746935.1 Dermatophilaceae bacterium | reverse complement strand
ACTGTCCGATGGGTCTGCCGAGGGCACCGGCGAGGCGGTTCAGCCGCCCGTTGCCGACCTCGATTACGCCGGTGGGTACGGCCTCATCGACGGAGAGCCCGCACCGTATTTGGATGGGTTGGCGCTGGAGAAGACTGCGGTCATCGATTACGGGCTGCGGCGCAAAGTGGTCAGCGCTCCGGGGGTCGATGAGGACACCCAGCTCTATGCCGTCGCCTACTGCGACCTGCCCGGAAACGCGATGGACGTCGACGCCATCCTGGACGTCATCAACGTCCGCGGGGGCCAAGAAAGCGAGAGCGTCGACCTGTCCTGCTTGGACCGCAGCGCCGACCTCGGCACCGCTCCCTTGCTGGAACCGCTGCCACGCGGGGTTGAGGGCTACACGGTCACCGTGCCGGCGGTGTGGGCCGGAACGGGCGCCGTGCACCTAGCGCTCTATCGCGAAGAGGACTGGTCGGCATACCCCTTCATGGCCTTTGCGGACTACACCGCGGTGCCGCCGCTGCCAGGTGCCGGGGATGTCGTGAACGCGAGCACTCCGCTGATGCTCGACCAGTCGCTGGAGGATCTGCTCGGCGATGACCAACAGGTCCGCTCGATCGAGCTCGCGGTCGACACGAAGATCGACGTCACTGCCCTGACCCAGGAGCCGGGTCAGTTGCTGGTGGCCCTGGACGGCGTCGTCATCACCAACGACGGCGAGGACTTGGTCGGGCTGGGCCAGAGCCTGCCTGGCCCTTGGCAGGACGCCGATCCGCAACTTCGACAGGGATTCTGGCGGGGGTATGCCGAGTCGGGGTATCACCGCTCGTTCGATTCCGGAGAGCTCGCCCGGTTGGGGATCGACATCACCGACGACAAGGTCGTGGTGAGCGTGGTGGACCGTGGGTTCAACGGGGTCGGGTGGCAGGTCATCGCCAACACCGATGCAGGTTCGACACCCATGGACTTGGCCCCCGGATATTCGCCCATGCTGCCAGAGTTCGCGCACGGGATGCGCCGCGTGGCGGCATACCAGGTGCCCACGGACGGGGAGGCCCACGCGGTGCCGCTGGAATCGTCGTTTGCCGAGCAGCTGACCTGGGTGGGCGGATGTGGCGTGGAGACCCCGCATCAGATCCGCACGCTCAGCCTGCATACCGAGGGTGGCTACGGCCTGATCCCGTGTGCCAGCTATCGCAGCGAATGGGCGGGGCCGATGCTCCCGATGGGGGCCACCGTGCCCGCCGAGCTCGTAACCGACGATGCGGAAGGGACCACGAAATTTCGCACCGATTCGGCAGAGACAGAGCAATCTGAGAGCGTGACCCTGACCGCGCCTGAGATGCGCGAGCGCACTACTTTGACCGTCGCCGCATACGCCGATGTGCCCTACGACGAGTTCCCGTTCGACACTGCGGACCAGCCGTCGACGTCCGAGTTGAACCTGCGACCGGTCCCGGACGAGGGTGATCTCATCGGCCTGGGTCTGGATCGCTCGGGCACGAAGGCATGGGTGGTCCTCGACTCGATCACTCAGGCAGATCTGGACGGTGCGGGGCGTGCTGAGCTCGCAGTGAGCGTCGAAGAGGAAGCCTTGCTCAGCGTGAGCACCGAGGGCAAGGGTCGATTTCAGGCTCGCGTTGTCGGTCGGGACGAGACGCTGCTCAACGGGATGTTCTACGACCCGTCGGTGCTCGGTCGGATCGCTTCACCGCTGATGTATCGGAATGGCTGGTGGACCTCATGGACCGCCGAGCCCACCGAATGGACGATTCCGCTGCCCCCGGGGGTCGGCGGCGAAGAGAGCACCCTGGAGATCATCGCGCAGGACTACGACCCGGGCTCGTTGCGCATTCAGGTGCTGGAAGCCAGGGCCAGCGATGACACACTGGATAGGTGAGTGAGCAAGCCGACGCAGCCGATCTGACCCAGACCTACTACGAACGGGTCGGCGGACGCCCTACGTTCGAAGCGTTGGTGGCAGAGTTTTATCGCGGCGTTGCCGGGGACCCGGAGTTGCGGGCCCTCTATCCCGAGGAAGACCTGGGGCCGGCGGAGCACCGGCTGCTGATGTTCCCCGAGCAGTATTGGGGCGGGCCCAAAACCTACAGCGAGCAGCGAGGCCACCCACGCCTCCGTATGCGGCATGCCCCCTTCGCGGTGACGCCGAAGATGCGCGATCACTGGTTGGCTCATATGAATGCCGCGATCGACAGCGTCGCGCTCTCGCCGATGGACGATGAGCTCATGCGGGGCTACGTGAACCACGCGGCGAACTTCATGGTGAACTCGCTGGAGGAGTAAGGCATGTCTCCATTCGATCTCACCTGCGGATTCGGGCAATATACGGGGGTGACTTCGACCACACCTGCCTCGACCCCCGACCACGCAGACGTACCAGTGAGCACCGAAGACACCGCATGGTGGCGGCACGCGGTGATCTATCAGATCTATCCGCGGTCCTGGGCCGACTCCAATGCCGACGGGATCGGCGATCTTCCGGGCATCAACGCCCGGTTGCCCTATCTGCGTGACCTGGGTGTCGATGCAATTTGGATCAGCCCGTTCTACGTCTCGCCGATGGCCGACGCGGGTTATGACGTGGCTGACTACCGTCACGTCGATCCCCTCTTCGGCGACCTCGACGACGCAGACACGCTGATCAGCACCGCACACGACCTGGGCATTCGGGTCATTGTCGACCTGGTGCCCAACCACACCAGCGATGAGCACGAATGGTTCCAAGCGGCGCTGGCCGCCGAGCCAAGATCTGCCGAGCGGGAGCGCTATATGTTCCGCGATGGCCAGGGCGAGAACGGCGAGGAGCCGCCCAACAACTGGCCAGCGGTCTTCGGCGGTCCCGCCTGGGAGCGCGTCACCGAATCTGACGGCTCGGCGGGACAGTGGTATCTGCACCTGTTCGACATCAAACAGCCCGATCTGAACTGGCAGAACCCCGGAGTGCGTGAGATGTTCCACGACGTTCTGCGGTATTGGCTCGATCGGGGAGTGGACGGCTTCCGGGTCGACGTGGCACACGGCCTTGTCAAGGAGGACGGCTTGCCGCACTTCTCGCCACCCGCGGATGTCGTCGTCTTCCAGGCCGACGAGAGCATCGACAACCCGATGTGGGACCGCGACGGCGTGCACGAGATCTACCGTGGCTGGCGTTCGGTGCTCGATGAATACAACCCCGATGGTCATCCCGACCAGGACCGCATCCTGGTGGCCGAGGCATGGGTGCAGCCCATCTCACGAGCCGCGCTCTACACCCGCCCCGACGAGATGCATCAGGCGTTCAACTTCGCCTTCCTGGAATGCCCCTGGTCGCCGGTCGAGATGCGCGAGGTCATCACGACCTCGCTGAGCGTCGCTCACGACGTCGGAGCGCCGAGCACTAGGGTGCTGTCCAACCACGACGTGGTCCGGCACGCCTCTCGCTACGGGCTGACGGTCGGCGAGAAGCGCCCGAACGGTATCGGCATGACCGACCCGCAGCCCAACGACATGCTCGGCCTGCGCCGCGCCCGTGCGGGCTCGATGTTGATGCTGTCGCTGCCCGGGTCGGCATACATCTATCAGGGCGAGGAGCTCGGCCTGCCCGAGCACACCGCGATTCCGGATTCGGAGCGCCAAGACCCGACCTGGGAGCGGAGTGATCACACCGAGCGCGGCCGCGACGGGTGCCGCATCCCGATGCCCTGGGAAGCCGGCTCGACGGCATACGGCTTCGGGGAGTCGGCGCACACGTGGCTGCCGCAGCCCGAGATCTACGGGGCCTTCGCAGTGGATCGCCAAGATGGGGTGGCCGGGTCCACTCTGGAGCTGTATCGCACTGTGTTGCGGTTGCGCCGCGAACACGACCTCGGCGTGGGCACCTTGGCCTGGCTGGATGGATACGACGACGAGGTGGTGGCCTTCTCCAACACTGGCCCCGACGGTGCAGTTATCGGTGTGCTGACCAACTTCGGCGACACCCCCGTGCCACTTCCGAGCGACTGTGAAGTGCTGCTGGCAAGCCACTCGCTGGTGGATGGGCAATTGCGCCGCGACAGCACGGTGTGGATTCATTTGCCAAGCGCCACTAAGTAATTCGATTATCGAATATCCCTGCGCGATTCGGTGGGGCGCGATTCGTTAGGCTTGACGAATTCTGGCCCTTATTTTGAAAGCGCGCATTGTGTCCACCGGCAAGACTTCTCGACCCCCTACTCGGTTCGAGCACAACGACAGCACCACGGGATCGGTCGATGCTCTGTGGGCCTGTTGGACTGATGTCTCGACCTGGAGCGACTGGGCTGCTTGGGTCGTCAGCGCCTCCATGGACGGACCGTTCCGACCTGGCAGTCAGGGCATGTTGGTCGAGCGCTACGGCCGACGCACCACCTTCACAATCACAGCCCTCGACCCGTATGTCTCGCACGAGTTCAAAGTGCACATCCCAGGGGCGGACGTGCACATGCGGCGAGAAATTCTCGAGGCCTCACATCCCACGACCTTTAAGCACTCGGTCTGGCTGGTGGGCCCTCTGTCGGGCGTGTGGAAGCGGCCCTTAGGTGCCCGCTCGCGGGATGAACTGCCCCAGACCATGCGCAGACTGGCTAACTACACGGCGTCGGTGCGTCGTTGACCAGGCTCAATCGGCAAGAGAGCCCGGGTCGGCGGGCACGTCGACCGCATGCTCGGTGAGCGCCTTTAACGGCACGATGTTCAGCACCGCCTGATTCGTTGAGGCAAGCACCACGGGAGCCGCACTGCCGTCGGCATACGCCCGCGCCCAATTCAGCGCGGTCACGCACCACCGATCACCAGGCTGTAGCCCTGGGAAGTGGTATGCGGGCAGGGCTGTCGACAGGTCGTTGCCGATGCTGCGTTGATGCTCGAGGAAGTCGGCAGTCACGACCGCGCAGATCGTGTGACTGCCCTGATCCTGTGGGCCGGTGTTGCAGCAGCCGTCCCGGAAGAATCCGGTGATCGGGTCCGTGCCGCATTCTTGGAGTTCGCCGCCGAGGACGTTGCGTTCCGTCATCGTCCTAGCCTCGCACTTGTCTGACTCAGGACCTTTCCGGGTCCTCCTGCTCGTCCGGTCTTCAGGCTCGTCCGCGAGCGCATCCAGCTCTCGAGGCAGATCGCCCATACTCAAGAGTGGACTGAGCACCACGGGAAGGGCGGCCAAGCCCATCAACGCCACACCGATCCACAGCGCCGGCATAACGCCAAGCGCGCTGCCCAGGATCCCCCCGGTCAAGGCTCCCAGCGGGATCGGACCCCACACCAAGAAGCGGATGGAGGCGTTCATCCGGCCCAGCAGCCGCTTGGGGCAAAGTCGTTGCCGGAAGCTGACCTGGACGATGTTGTAGACCACCACGGCCCACGACGCGACGAAGCCGCCGATCAGCAGGGTCGGCACTGAGGGCAGCACGTTGGCCAGCGGTGTGGACGCTGCTGCGAAGGGAATGAGCACTGCGGTCATCGGGATCGAGCGACCTTCGCCGACCCACCTGGCGACTCGACTGGCGCTGACCGCTCCGAGCAGACCGCCCACCGCGCTCACGGAGAAGATCAGCCCCAACGTGGTCTCGGCGAGGTCCAGCGTCCGAAGCACGTAGAGCACGAACAGGGCGAACACGACGTTGCTGGCGAAGTTGCTGATGCCTGTGCAGGCGGTGATTCGCACCAGTAGGGGATGACCGATCACGAACTTCAAGCCTTCGGCCACCTCGCTGCGCATCGGTCGGCGGCCCTCGCGCGGCTTTGGCTCTTCTTCGTGCTTGACCCGGCTGACCAGCAACGACGAGGCTGCCATGCACGCCGAGGTCACGGCGACGGCAACCGGGGAGCCGATGGCCCGGATCAGCGCGGCCCCCGCGGCCGGGCCCAAGACGCCGGCGGTCTGCTGGCTCGCGCTCAACTTGCCGTTGCCTTCGGCGATTTGATCGCCGTCGACGATCTCGGGAAGGTACGACTGATTGGCCACATCGAAGAAGACGGTGATGGCCCCGGTGACCAGCGCCACGGCATACAACTGCCACATCGCCAGCGCATCCAACAGCCACGCGAGGGGCAAGAGCAGCAGCACCGCGGCCCGGCTCAGGTCACCGAACACGATGACCCGTTTCTTGCGCCAGCGATCGACCCAAGCGCCGGCGGGCAAGGAGATCAGCAGGAAGGCCAGCATCTCCAGGGCCGCGAGCAGGCCCATCTCGAACGGGGTCGCCTGCAGCAGTTGCACGGCCATGATGGGGATCGCCAGGCCCACGACCTGCATACCGAACACGCTGACGGTGTCACCGGCCCAGATCAGCCGGAAGTCGCGGTGATGCCACAACGACCGCCGAGGAGCACTCATGTGCCCACTCTTGCGTCTGCGATGGGGCTTTGTCGACGCCATCCCGGCCGAGGCAGGAGGGTGCCCGGTGTGCCCGACTAGCCGTGCGTTCAAACATGCCAAAGCCTGGGCCACCTGGGATTTTGCTGCGGGCCCGGCACTTTTGCATGTCTGGGTGCGCGCCCCCGCCCTAGGGCACGCGCGGCGGGCCGTGACCCACCAGGTCTTCCTGTGGATAACTTCGGTGGCCTGTCGCGGACTTCGTGTTCACTGGGCTGCCCCACGGTCGCCACGCGGCGATCCACGTCCACACGAAGGGGGTATGCCGATGAGCACCGGTCTGCAGATTCCTGGCCTCCCGATCTTCGATCATCCCGAGAGCATCCGAGAAGCGGCCGCAGGGCTGGTTGAGGCCGCCCGCGCGGTGCAACGGACGGCATCTGCCGTCCAGGTCGACTGGACGCACCTCGCCTGGTGCTACAGCGCGCCAGAGCAATATCAGGTGCTGACCGCGATGAACACGCCCAGTGATCGCGCGCTGGACCTCATCGAGAAGGCGCAGGTCGCTGAGACGGCCCTGTCGGCATACGCGAACCGGCTCGCCGAGCTCGACGCTCAGCGCAGCGCCTTGGTCCTCGACATCCTGGCCTTCGAGGAGCATCGCGACCACGTCGAATGGGAGAACACCCGCAACGGCCGCCTGGACAATCTGTCGGACTTCTGGCACGAGGAGAGCGTCGGGCTACTGCACGCCGAAGAAGACCTGAACATGCAGGTGGCCTATCTCTGGGAGGCGAAGGACCGAGCGGAGAACGAGTGCGTCAACGCACTCGGTGACCTATGGGGCGCGCCGGACTTTGGCCTGTCGGGCGAGATGGATGTCAAGAGCGACTTCATCAATGGACAAACCCGGGGGGCGTACGTGGCCCTTTCGCGCACGGGTCAGGCTCCTTGGGGTCAGCCTGCGGCCTGGACCGAGGGTGACTGGACGGTGAAGAAGCAGATGCTCGAGGACGGCGCGACCGATACGGTCCTCGAGGGCGGCATCTTCGCCGCCGACCTCGCCGGATGGACGACCCATGGCCGGAAGCAAGCCGCCCGCTCCGGTCTCGCCCAGTTCGGTTCCGACGCTGGGACGCTGTTCACGACACCCGGAATCTTCACCACGAGCGCGGAGCAGAGGGCGGAATCGGCCCGCAGGCTGTGGGCGGGGGCTGTGGGGGCGACGGGTTACGGCACCTATCGGGCCAACGGCTGGCACACCGTCGGGACTTTTATCCCCGATGCCCTTCTCTCTGCCGCTACAGGCGGGACATATCTCGCGCCGCGTGCCGGCGTGCGGGGGATACTCTCGTCGCACCACCTCCCCGGGAGTGTGCCGCTCGACCCTGCGCGCCTGGGTCCCGCTATCACGACGCGTGCCCACACGACCGCGATGGACGCTCGCCTGAGGCTCGAGAACGTGATCGATACTCAGATCGACGGCTTCAACGGGGCTACCGGACTCTCTCCCGCGTTCGCTGGTCCCCCTGTTCTCCGGCTCCCCCAGCCGACACCGCCGGAATCATTGACCCGGCTCTATAGCGTCGGCGACAGCCCTGGTAGCTCAACTGGCGCTGTCCCCACGTCTGCCGGGCCCCCAGCTAGCGGCTCCTCATCGCCCTCACGCTCGGTTCCACCCATTGTGTGGGAGAGAGACTTCGACCCGGACACACTTCGCGCTGAGCGTCCACCCCAGGTCGCACGAGTAACTCTCCCGATGATCGAACGCGCGCGCTCCGTCGAGCCTGAGGTCACCGCGGACTTCCTAGCCGCCCTGCCCGACAACGCCCGACCACACGGCTTGGAATACCGCATCAAGTCACCTGACTCCTTGGCCTCCAAAATCGACCGCACGGCAGAGAAGGGGTCGCAGCTGACCTCCGCTCCCGTGATGACCGACGTTCTAAGGTACACGGCAGTAGTTTCCAGCGACACAGAACTATTGCCCTTGGCCCGATCAACCGTCGATCACCTAGGGCAGAATGATTGGGTAGTGATGAGCGCGCAGCACTCCTACGTCCCAGATAGCCCCTACAAGGGTGTTCACTGCCTGGTTCGATCGGACGAACTGGATACTACTGTCGAACTTCAGTTCCATACTGAGCAGTCACAAGAGATCAAAACTTACACTCATCCGGCTTATGAGGTCGCTAGGGATCCCAGGAAACCCACCGATGTTCGAGCAAGGGCCGACGCCTGGCTCAGAGAGATTTCAGTGGACATCCCAGAACCCCCTGGTATCGAGAACTTCACTACGCTCGGTGACGTCGAGGTACGCCGGATCGTCTACCCAAGAGACAGGACGTAGGCATGAGAATCATGAGGGCAACCTCCGGCGGGGAAGTCGCGTGGGTAGCCTGTATGGGTCCCAACAAGTGGGTACACGGGTATCTCGCTCAAACGAATCAGTTCCACTATTCTCACGCCCTGGACGACGACTACTACTGGGAGATGGACTTCGAGTATGTCGACATCGATCCAGCCGAAGCGGTCTCACTCATTAACGCTGGTGCAGGACGGCTGGATGATTCGAAGTCGTGGGTAGTCGAACGACTCGTAGCCTCAGAATCGATCTTGTCGGCAGAAGAAGTGCTTGGCGAAGCTGCTGCCGACATCCACCGCGAGGTTTCCTCATGACGGCCGCCACGTCGGCGCTGAGCGGAAAGGACCACACCATGCACCCGACCCTGCAACGGCTGGAGGAGCTTGGCGAGCACCTAGCGGAGCGTGGCGACGTCATTGCGCTGCTCGGCCTCGGCTCCGCCGGTGAAGAGCGAGACCGTTTCGATGACCACTCGGACCTCGACTTCTTCGTCATTGTCGACGATGGGGCCAAGCCTGGTTACCTCGCCGATATCGACTGGCTCGAAGCGCCTTACCACGTCGCGTATAGCTTCGTCAACGACCTCAACGGCCGCAAAGCACTGTATGCCGACGGCGTCTTCGTTGAGTACGCGATCTTCACCCTCAACGAACTTGCGCAGGTGCCGTTCACTGGAGCCCGGATCGTATGGCAGCGGCCCGGCGCACACGCCGATCTGGGTTCGTCTGGGGCCGCGCTGGCCGGTCCGCCCATCGATACCGTTGACTTCCACCTCAACGAGGCCCTCACGAACCCCTACGTCGGCTTGCACCGGGAGTTACGCGGTGAACACCTCACCGCGGCCCGCTTTATCCAGACCTATGCGGTCGACCAGGTTCTGGCGCTGCTGCGACTGAGCTCACCAGCCCGCCCGCACCACCGAGACGCTTTCGACCCCAGCCGCCGCGTGGAGACCGCATACCCGCCGGACCTTCTTCCTGTGTCACGGATGGTGCCCGGCTACGACAACAACCCCTCAGCCGCGCGCGCGACCCTTGCCTGGCTGACCGAACGGTTCCAGATCGATCACGTCATCCGCAGCGCGATCGAGGAACTCCTCGAGGAGACGAGCGAGTCATGATCGACATCTGTACTACCCCAGGCCGAAGGGACGACTAGCGCGCGAGGATCTCGCCGTTGCGCAGGCTAACGCGAGTCCACGGTCCGCGACGCAGAACCTGCGAGTCCTGGCCCGGCACGGCAAACCCCAGAGCGTATGCCGCAAGGCCAGTACCAGCGGCAACACCCTGGGCAGGCTCCCCCGCCTCGTCAGCTGACACCACCGGCAGGATCCGCCCCCAGACCCGTGATCTCAAAGTGGCCACCGCAGCAGCGCCAGCGCCAGGGGGTGTCCCTTGGGCCACGGCCTCGATGCCGTCGCGAGCGGCATCGAGCATGCCGTCGTCGCTGATGCGGCCTGACGGCTCCCACCCACTCAGTGGCGGGCTGATGGCAGCCCAGGTCGGCGAGGCCGACATCGGTGGCACGCTCAGCACGGCGGACACGTCCGCCGTGCTCTGCCTACGGGCCAGACGGTCGGACATTGCGCCGAGCGGCACCGTCACGTCGAGGTCGTGGGCACCATCGAGTTGCATCACTCGAAGCCCAAGCACGAGTCCGGCGCCGAGCATCCCCTGGCCGGGCAACACCTGCACCCAGGCGGCAAGCACCGTTCCACGGGCTTGCAGCCGAATCGCTCCCTCGGCGTCCAACGACCGCGAGCGCGCGACGTAGGTGCTCAAATCCTGCAGTGTCTCCACCTCGGCAAACCGCAGTTCACCGGCTGCATCTCCCGCCGCAGGCACCTGCTCGCTCATCCGCGGTTCCTGCGACTGCGCATATCGGGCGGCCGCGCGGAGACCGACGTCAGCGTCTCGCGCTCGGAGTCCTTGAGCCTGCGCGGCTTGGCATCAGCAAGGTCATAGGCCACCAACGTTGTCTCGGCCCGCGCATACATCAGGTCCGCGCCGGGCTGCTTCACGACATACCCCACATCAAAAGAGGCACCACTGATCCGCGAGCACCAAACCTCGATGCGGGCTGGCTCGTAGTTGAAGGTCAGCGGCGCGAGGTAGTCGATCTCCTGCCTGGCCACCAAGATGCCCTCGTTCAGCAGCGACTGCTCCTGACCAAACCAGTCCCGAAAGGCGTAGACCCGAGCGTCTTCGAGCAACCGCAGGAACTCGACGTTGTTGACGTGGCCGTAGGCGTCCATGTCCGACCACCGGATCTGAATGTCGACGCTGTAGGGGACGGACGGATCAGGGGCGAGCGACATGCCGGTCATCCTGCCAGGTCGGTGCACCCCGAGAGGTCGTTAGGCTGCCCAGGTGACTCTCTCGGACCCGATCGATGACCTGCTCGACGTGCTGGATCTCACCCGGGAGGGAGCGACCACCTTCCACGTGGCGTCCCCGGACGGCGCGGGTGCCGACCTCGGTGACTCCAATGGCGACGTGTTCTCCGGCCGGAGCCAACCACAAGCCCACGGTCGGGTCTTCGGCGGCCAGGTCTTGGCCCAGTCCGTCATCGCCGCAGGTCGGACGGTGGAGGAGGGCGAGCAAGGCCCTCGGGCTATCCACTCGATGCACGGATATTTCTTGCGGCCAGGAGATGACCAGCGACCGATCCGGTTCCTGGTGGAGCGGATGCGGGACGGTCACTCGTTTTCGGCCCGCCGCGTGCATGCGGTCCAGGATGGGCGCATCTTGCTCTCGATGATCACCTCGTTCCAGGACGAGGCCGAGGGTTTGGACCACCAAAACGAGATGCCGCAAGTGCCTGGCCCTGATGGGCTGCCTTCCGACGCGGACATCCTGTCCGGGATCGACCACCCGTCGGCGCGACAGTTGGCTCGACGTGCGGTGGAGATCAAACACGTGGAGGGGCCATTGTTCCTCGAGGCTGGCGCGAAGTCTGCGGAGCAACACGTGTGGTTCAGGGTGCCGCGCACCCTGCCCGATGATCCTTTGCTGCACGCTGCCTTGTTGGCCTACGCCTCGGACTTCAGCCTGTTGGAGCCGATCTTGCGACGCCACGGGTTGGTATGGGGTGACCCGCGTTTGCGTCCGGCCAGCCTTGATCACGCGATGTGGTTCCACCGGACGCCTCGTGCCGACGACTGGATCCTGTATCGGCAGGCCTCGCCATCGGCCCAGAACGGTCGCGGTTTGGGGCACGGACTGATGTTTGCTCAGAACGGAACGCTGATGGCCAGCGTGGCTCAGGAGGGCATGGTCCGCCTGAAGGTCTAGGTCGAAACCTGATCCACGAGCTCAGCGACGAGCTCGAAAGCGCTTGATTCATGGGCGTTCGCCATGCCGAAGAGCACGGCCTGGGTGCCGATCTCCTCTAGCCTGCCGAGCTTGTCGACGGCTTGAGTCACCGTCATCGAATCCTCCCCATCTGCGTCTTGACCGCCGTTGCGAGACAGTGAAATCCGGCTGATGACCGTTCGCTCGATCTCGTCGGCGTCGCGGCCTAGTGCTGCACAGTGTCCATCAAGCACGTCGTACTTGGCCCTCACCGCCTCCGGCCCCATGTCGAAGATGTTGCACGCGTCGGCATACTGGGCGACCATCCGCAGCGTTTTCTTCTCACCGCTGCCACCGACCATGATCGGCAGGTGCGGCTTGCTCGGCGGGAGCGGCGAGTTGAGCGGACGCTGAAGTTGATAGTGCGTTCCGTGGTATGCAGTCTCGTCCCCCGATCGCATCTGGTGCGCGATCTGCAGAGTCTCCTCGAGGCGCTCGAATCGCTCCTTCATCGAGGGGTACGGCACGCCCAAGCCGCGGTGTTCTTCCTCATTCCAGGCGGCACCGATGCCGAGCCAGGCTCGCCCTTCGCTCAGCACGTCCAGGGTGGTGACGGTCTTGAGCAAGACGCCGGGATGGCGATAGGTCACTCCAGTCACCAAGGTGCCCAACTGGATCGTCTTGGTGTGTGCGGCGACAAACGCCAGGGTTGTGTAACCCTCCAGCATGTCGAGCTCGGGTGGCCCGACCATGTGGATCTGGAAGAAGTGGTCCATCACCCACAGGCTCGACATGCCCGCTTCTTCGGCGTCGCGAGCAATCTGAGCGAGCGTCGGACCGATCGAGCCCGGAGCGCCGGGCCAACTGAAATACGGAACCTGCAAGCCCAGCTTCATCCCCTCAGCCGTCCCCTGATCGTGAACCTGCTTTCCCCAGGACGTATCCCAGCACGATGCCGCCGAACGCCGCCAGAGGTATGCCGTAACGGCTCAGCAGAGCGGGGCCCACCGCACTGCCGAGGTCTATGGCGTTGTCTTGGGCCTCGGGCACGACACGCAATCGGGGCCGCGCGGACTGGTGCACCGGAGTTGGCTCCCCCGACGAAGGTTCCGGATCGGTGCCGCCACTGGCGGACTCCGCTGGTGGCACCTCGGACACTCCCGCATCCAGGGTTTCGGGTTCAGCCTCGCCTAAGTGACCTTCGATGCACTGCACGAACTGGCCGAGCAACTTGTCGGACACGTCCTGCATCACGCCTCGGCCGAACTGCGCCGGCTTGCCGGTGATGGCCAAATCGGTGCTCACGTCGACCCGCGTACCCGACCCGTCGGGGCTCAGCGCCAACTTCACGCTTGCCCCAGCCGTGCCGTTGCCACGCTTGTCCTTGCCGCGGGCTTCGATCACGGCTCGGTGCTCGGCATCATCACGACTGACGAACTGGCCAGAGCCGGAATAGACCATCGCGATCGGCCCGAGTTTGACCTTCACCGTGCCGGAGAAGTCGTCGTCGCTGGCCTCGGTGACGGTAGCGCCGGGAAAACAGCTACCCACCTGGTGCAGGTCAGTCAACAGCGACCACGTGCGGTCTGGGGCCGCAGGCACGGTGAAGGAGTGTATGAGCTCCACGCGCTCAGCCGCCCGCCGCGGCCACAACGGCCCGACGGGTCAACACCCCGGCGAGGTGCCGTCGATAGTCGGCTTCCCCGTTCAGATCCGAGGGTGGATTGGTGCCCTCGCCAACGGCAGCGCAGACCTCGCGTAGCGCGTCCGTGGTGGCCTCCATGCCGATCAACGCTTGTTCCAAGGTGTCCGCGCGCAGTGGCGTGGAACCCATGTTGGTCAGCGCGACCTTGGCTTCGGCGATGGTGCCGCCTTCGGCGCGAACGGTGGCCGCAGCGGCCACGATCGACCACTGATGGGAGACCCGCACAAACTTGGTGTACGAACTTCCCCAGCCGGTGTGCTTCGGGATCCGGATCGCAGTCAGTAGTTCACCCTCAGCGACCGCCGTCTCGAAGATATCTACGAAGAAGTCGCTCGCGGGCACCGTGCGCTCCTGACCGTCGGCTCCAGCGATGACCAGCTCGGCATCCAGCGCCAAGATCGGCGCACCCACGTCACCCGCCGGGTCGGCGTGAACGAGCGCACCACCAACGGTGCCGCGATGCCGGATCTGTGGGTCAGCTACCTCCGCCACCGCTTTCGCCAAGAGTCCCGCGTGCTCGCTCACCAGGTCGCTGGCCAAGACGTCGGCGTATGTCGTCATCGCGCCGATGCGAATGGCATCACCGTCATCGCTCACACCAGTCAGCTCGGTGATCTTGGCGAGGTCGATCACCATCTCAGGCGCGTTGAGGCGCATGCGAAGGATCGGCATCAGCGATTGGCCTCCGCCCATGACCTTGGCGTCATCACCATGCTCGGCCAACAGGGCGAGCGCGTCGGCGACGGACGTCGGAGCCGCATACTCGAATTCGGCGGCGATCATCGTCCGGCCCCCTCAGTATCGTTCCCAGCAAGGGAGCCAGGTTCCTCATGGTTGGCGGCCGATTCGTCGAAGTGCGGCATGGCGTCCGCGGTCGTCGCGGCATCGGCCCCGGCCTGACCGTCTTGGATAGCGCGCCAGACGCGTTCGGGCGTGCACGGCATACGGATGTCTTTGACACCGAACTGGCGGATCGCATCCAGCACGGCGTTGACCACGGCCGGGGTGGAGGCGATCGTGCCCGCTTCGCCGACCCCCTTGACGCCGAGGTCGTTGCTCAATGCCGGGGTGACAGTGCGATCGGTGACGTAGTTGATCGTGTCCGCAGTGGTCGGCAGCGTGTAGTCGACGAAGGACCCGGAGACCAGGGTGCCGTTGTCGTCATACACCGCCTCCTCCCACAGGGCTTGCGAGATGCCCTGCACGAGCCCGCCGTGGATTTGTCCCTCGACGATCAGCGGGTTGACGACGTTGCCGATGTCGTCCACACAGACGTAGGAGCGCATCGTCGATTGGCCGGTCTCGGTGTCGATCTCCATCGCGCACAGGTGGGTGCCGTGCGGAAAGGAGAAGTTGACCGGGTCGAAGGTCGCCTCGCCGTCCAGGCTCGGCTCCATCCCGTCCGGGAGGTCGTGCGCAGCAAACACGGCAAAGGCAAGCGCGCTCAGCGCGATGCCCTGATCCGTGCCCTTGACGGTGAACTGCCCGGCGCTGAACTCGAGGTCGTCCTCGTTGGCCTCCAGCATGTGCGCCGCGAGCGGCTTTGCCTTCTCGATGACCTTGTCGGCCGCCTTGGTGACGGCGACGCCGCCGACCACCAGCGAGCGCGACCCGTAAGTATCGAGCCCTTTGTGACTGCTCTGGGTGTCGCCGTGCAGGACCTCGATGTCGTCGAAAGGCACGCCCAGGCGATCCGCCACGATCTGACTCCAGGCGGTCTCGTGGCCCTGACCGTGCGCGGAGACGCCGGTGATGACCTCGACCTTGCCGGTCGGCAGCACCCGGACGGCGGCATGTTCCCACCCGCCTGCCGCGTAGTTGAGGGCACCGAGCACCCGCGACGGCGCGAGCCCGCACATCTCGGTGAAGGTGGAGATGCCGAGGCCGAGTTGCACCGGGTCACCGGACTCGCGGCGCTGCTTCTGCTCGGCCCGCAGGGCGTCGTAGTCGAACAGCTCCACGGCCCGATCGGTCGCCGCCTCGTAGTTGCCGGAGTCGTACTGCAGACCGGCCACGGTGTCGAACGGGAACTCCTCGTGGGTGATCCAGTTCTTGCGGCGCAAATCCAACGGGTCCATGCCCAGCTCGTCGGCCAAATCGTCCATCAGCCGCTCGATGGCAAAGGTCGCCTCGGGCCGTCCCGCACCGCGGTAGGCATCGGTCCACGTCTTGTTGGTGAAGACGTTGGTGCAGGTGAACCGGTAGGAGGAGAACTTGTAGATCGAGTTGAACAGGAAGGCACCCAAGATCGGCACACCCGGCGTGACCAGCCCAAGGTAGGCACCCATGTCGGCCAAAAGGTCCACCTTGAGGCCCTTGACGGTGCCGTCCTTGGTGGCGGTCAGCGTGAGCTTTTGCCACTGGTCGCGGCCGTGGTGGCCCGAGACCAGCGACTCGCTGCGGGTTTCGGTCCACTTGCACGGCTTGCCGGTATGCCGAGCCGCCAGGAAGGTGATGATCTCCTCCGGGGTGACCTGCAACTTCCCGCCAAAGCCACCGCCGACGTCCGGTGCGATGACCCGGATCTTGGACTCGGAGACGCCGAGCGTCAGGGCCAACATCACCCGCAAGATGTGCGGCACCTGGGTCGACGACCACATACAAAACTGCTCACCCGTGGGGTCGACGACAACCGAACGTGGCTCCATGAACGCAGGGATCAGCCGCTGCTGGCGGTATTCGCGCTCGATCAGCACTTCGGCATCACGGATGGCCTCATCGACGTCGCCGCCCGCTCCGGCTTCCTTGGAGTCGAAGACCCAGGTCGCGCTGACGTTGGTGCCGAGGTCGGGGTGTGCGAGCACCTCATCGGCTGCGGCTTTCTTGAGGTCCAGCGCTGCTGGCAGGTCTTCGTAGTCGACGTCGACGAGCTCGGCTGCATCACGTGCGGCAGCGGCGGATCGGGCGATGACGACGGCGACGATCTCACCGGCAAAGGCCACCCGGTCGACCGCTATGGCGGGGTGCGGAGCGGCCTTCTGGTCCTCGGTGATCGGCCAGGCCGTGGGCAGCGAGCCCTGCTGGTCTTTGACGTCTTCGCCGGTCAGGACCGCGATGACGTTGGGCGAGGCCTTTGCCTCTGCCGTGTCGATCGAGGTGATTTTGGCGTGCGCGAAGGGGCTGCGAACCATGCTCAGATGCAGCATTCCGGTCAGTTGGATGTTGTCGGTGAATTTGGTCCGACCGGTGATCAGCCGCTGGTCTTCCTTGCGGCGTCGCGCCTTGCCGATCTCCATCTCGGGAGCTGCGACATGTTGTTCGACAGTGGTCATGACTGCGCTCCGCTCGCGGCCTGCTGCACGGCCTTGACGATGTTCTGGTAGCCCGTGCACCGGCAGAGGTTGCCCTCCATACCCTGGCGGATCTCGGCTTCGCTGGGGTCGGGGTTCTCATTCAGCAGGTCGGTGGCCTGCATGATCATGCCGGGGGTGCAGTATCCGCACTGCAGGGCGTGACACTCGTGGAAGGCCTTCTGGACCGGGGAAAGCTCGCCGCCTTGGGCCACACCCTCGATCGTGGTGACCTCGTGCCCGTCGGCCTGCACAGCCAACATGTTGCACGACTTCACGCTGCGACCGTCTAGGTGGACGGTGCAGGCACCGCAGTTGCTGGTGTCGCAGCCGACGACGGTGCCGGTCTTGCCCAACTGTTCTCGTAGGTAGTGAACCAACAAGGTGCGGGGCTCGACGTCGTCGGTGCTAGCCACCCCGTCGACGTTGACGGTGATGCGGGTCATGGGTCCTCCGAGATTCAGCAGGAATGGGGACGTGCTCCGCTTTCGATCATGACGTGACCCAGGTCACATCGCAATACCTGCAGGCTGTGCGTTGCCTGAACTTTGAACTACGACATACCGGTGATCATCGCTAGCACGTCCAGAATCTGGTGCCCCACCTGATGGCCCACGCTGCCACGGTGCTCGCTGCAGCGTTGATGAGATACAGCGCGCATCTGCTCGACCTGGGCGTAGCTGGTATGGTCCATTCCGTTTCTCGAGTCCGGCTCGATGGGAATGTGACTCGGGAAAAACCTCCGCGTCGAGGTGAGGGGCACCACGAAGAGAGTCGTAGGTCGATACCTCAAGAAAGCGTCAGCCATCACGATGACACCCGGTCGTCGAAACCCAGCCTCAGACCCGACCGGCGTTCCGAAGTCGACGAGGACGATGTCGCCGAAGTTCACGGCCACGGCCCCGAAAGATCTGGCTCGAGCCAGGCATCACGCTCTTCCACGTACGCTCGCCACTGAGCCGGGTCGGCCTGGAGGTCGGCCTCGGCCCGCGCCATGCGAGAGAAGAAATCCTCCCTCCGCAGCGACGCCAGAGCATCGTCCAGGGTCTGGGATATCGAGGCCGAGCGACGTTGAGCGAGCCCCCGCAGGACTTCACGCTGGTCAAGACTCACCCGTATGGTTGTAGAGCGATCTGTCATACAAGGAGTCTACACGGACTCTCGGTTCCTGTGCATGGAGTCGATCAGGATCGTGATCACCGAGAAGTCGACGGTCATCCTGAGCAACCCGGTCACCTTGCATTTTTTGCGTGCCCGCGATTGCCTTAGAACGCTTCGTGGTGATGAATAGGACCTTCGGTGCTGGTCAGACGGTCGCCAGCCCCGCCCCACCGAGCTGCCACGATCTCGGCGGCGATGCTGATGGCAGTTTCCTCGGGGGTCCGCGCGCCGAGATCGAGACCGATCGGACTGGAGAGCCGAGCCAAGTGGGCTTCATCGAGCCCGGCTTCACGTAGGCGCGTCAGCCGGTCATCGTGGGTGCGGCGGGAGCCCATTGCCCCGATGTAGGCCACATCCGGCCCACTCAGCGCCAACTCCAGGACCGGCACGTCGAACTTCGGATCGTGCGTGAGCACACAAATCACCGTGCGCTCATCAATCCGCTGAGTGTCCAGTTCGTCCTGCAGATATCGGTGCGGCCACTGCACGACCACCTCGTCGGCCGCGGCAAAGCGGGCCGCCGTCGCGAAGACCGGCCGCGCGTCACACACGGTCACGTGATAGCCGAGGAAGGCACCAACGGTGGCCACCGCAGCAGCGAAATCAATAGCGCCGAACACCAGCATCCGAGGCTTGGGAGCGAAGCCTGCGACGAAGACCCGCATCCCGAGCCCGCGCCGTTGACCGTCGGGGCCGTACTCCAGGGTGGCGGTGCGACCGGCCGCGAGCAACCCCCGCGCATCGTCCGCAATCGCATCATCGGCCCGAGTCGACCCCAGGGAGCCCGCCGTTGCCTTCCCGGAGGGCACCTCCGGACTCACCACGATCCGCCGGCCCACCCAAGCCGGATCGGGATGCTCGATGACCGTGGCAGTCGCGACTGGCCGTCCTTGGTCGATGTCAGAGGCCAAGGCAGCCAGTTCCGCAAAAGACTCGGGGGTGACCCGCTCGACGAACACGTCGAGGATGCCGCCGCAGGTCAGCCCGACGGCATACGCATCGTTGTCACTCACTCCGTAGCGGGTGAGCACCGGCACGCCATCGGCCAGCACCTGTCGCCCCACCTCGTAGACCGCGCCTTCAACGCAGCCACCGGACACCGAGCCAACCGCGCTCCCGTCGGCACCGATCAACATCGAGGCGCCCGGGGGTCGGGGCGCCGAACGCCAGGTGTCGACCACCGTGGCCACCGCTACCGGCTTGCCCGCCTGCCACCAGGCCAGCAGTTCAGGCAGGACTTCACGCACGGCCGACCACCTCCAACACGTCAGCAAACGCGGCGAGTGAGTGACCGGCCACAAAGTCATCGACGTGCGGCAGCGCGGCAACGATGCCGGTCTGCACAGGCGCATATCCCGCCCTGCCGCGGTGCGGATTCACCCAGACCACCCGGTGGGCCACGGACGCCAATCGCCGCATCTGCTCGGCCAGCACCTTGGCATCGCCGCGTTCCCACCCGTCGCTGAAGACCACCACGACCGCACCACGGGCCATGCCCCGTCGGCCCCAACGGTCCATGAAAGCCCCGAGTACCTCTCCGAGGCGGGTGCCACCGGACCAGTCCGCGACCACTGCCCCGGCGGCCAGCAGGGCCTGATCGGCGTCGCGATGCCTCAATGCCCTGGACACGTGAGTCAGCCGGGTTCCGACGGTGAAGACGTCGGTCGTATGCGGTGCCGACTGCACCACGGTGTGCGCGAGTCGCAGCAGCGCGTCGGCATACGCACTCATCGACCCGCTGACGTCGATCAGCAGCACCACCCGG
>JBGTGC010000164.1:0-4349 GCA_041746935.1 Dermatophilaceae bacterium | reverse complement strand
ATCGACGCGATGATGCTCCACTGGGCCACGACCGGCGCCACCTCGCCCGTGACCGAGCAGACCATTCGTCTCCTCGCTCGGCTCGCTCCGATCCTGCCCCCCTCAGCAGAGCGGCTAGTAGCGTGTCGCACCTAATTTTGTATGTATTGCTGGTTGGCTCTTCCTGATCAATACTTGATCGGGAGGAGTGAGGGTGATGCCCAGGCCGAAGGAACATGTCGTCACGTTGTCCGCCGCTGACCGTGCGGGGTTGACCAAGGTGGTGACCAGCGAGAGGCGTCCGGCGCGGATGATCACGCGGTCCAGGATCCTGCTGGAGCTGGATGAGACCGATGGTCCGGCATCGGACCGGGCCGTGGTCGCCGAGCGGGTCGGGGTCAGCGAGGCCACCGTGTACCTGGTGGCCAAGCGGTTCACCGAGTGCGCCGGGAGGGTGGATGAGGTGATCACCCGGTTGGGCACCAAGAGCGTGCCGACCGCTCAGACCCGTTCGACTTGAAACCATGTCGTAGCTGCCGATCCGAACAGAGTGGCACGACCGCTCTCGCCGAACGAGGCTCGGCTTGCGGTGTCTCGGGGTCTAGCGCGTCAACTTGTGTATGAAGCCCCGTGAGAGCGGTGTGATCGTGCGCGGCCCGTGCGGCCAGGCCGTGGGGCCTGTCACGGTTTTCGTTGTGTCTTAGGGATCGGTGGAATCGATTCGCAGGGTTTTGATCGTTTCCATGATGGGCTTACCGGAGTGTTCTGGGTCCGCGACTTGAGGAAAGGTGTCCACGATGCGCACCGGCGTCCATAAGAAGTCCTTGACGCCATTGCCGTCTAGCGTCAAATTCAGGATTGCGGTCTCGGTTTGGGGTGTTCCGCTTGGGAAGTCGAAGACGAAGTTGCCCATGCTCCATGCGACGAACTGTTCGCCTCGCTGCTGCCACCCCTGCAGGATGTGCGGATGGGCACCGAGGACGGCGGTTGCTCCGGCGCTGAGGGCCGCGTTGCCTGCAGCCTGCTGGTCATCGGTCAATTCGATACTTCCCAGTTCGCGACCGCTGTGCAGCATCACGATTACGTGATCGGACTCACCGCTGGCCTTCTTGACGTCTTCGGCAATGTCGTCCGGGTAGCCCCAGGCCACCCCGGGCGTGCCTGGGCCCGCGATCCACTTGGTGTAGTCGATGTCGCTATTGACCGCAGCTAGTTGGAAATACCCCAAGAACGCAAGTCGCTGACCTCCGACCTCGACAAAGACGGGTTCGCGAGCTGCCATTTCATTTTCGCCGACCCCAACGTGTTTGATGCCGGCGTCATCGAGGATGCGCTCGGTGCTTTCTAGCGCGGTCGCCCCGTAGTCGAGGATATGGTTGTTCGCCAGCGTGACCAAGTCAAAACCGCCGTCGGTGAGCACATTGACAGTGGCAGGGTCAGACAAGAACGCGAATCGCTTATTCGCTCGGTCGCCCGAGTCACCGAGCGGAGTCTCCAGATTGCCGACCGCGAGGTCCGCCCCTCGAAGGTGGCCCCGCACACCCGCCATCACGGCATCTTGACCCCGCGCGTCCATCGTCGACTCGACCCGACGATCGAACATCATGTCCCCCACAACGGCCAAAGTGACGTCCTCGACCGCAGGATCCGGCGAGGTAGTAGCGCTCGACGTCTCAGGGGCCCCTAAGCCCACCTCGGCTTGAGTAGACGACTCAACCGGTGAACACGCAACCATCGATAGTGCTGCGACCATGGAAAGCGCCGCGGCACACTCACGACCTATCTCTAGTTGCACCCTCAGTCATCCTTCTATATCCCTGATCGCGTGATTCAGCCCTGTATCTCATAACACCATTGTTACCCCTACTACGGCGAAGACTACCCGCCGAGGAGCTCTCAACCGCTGATGACGGGTCTGAAACACGGTTCACTCGCTTGCAGAGCACCGGCCAGCGATCCCCCTTGTGGCAACGACTCCGACCCGTCCTGGGCCCGCGGGCATGTCAGCGCCGGTTCGCTTCGTGCAACATGCCGAACGATCTGGACCTGAGGGGGCGTTGGTCAATGTGCTGTATCGGCCCTGCGGAGATAGGGGGAACTCGTGGGCACCGCACCCGTTGACAGGCCCGTGCGAGACGCACTTCACTGGAGTAGCGAAACCACTCCGAGGGAGGCAGCATGTCCGGCAAGGTTGTGCACTTCGAGATTCCGTTCGACGATGGCGACCGGACGCGGGGGTTCTACGGCGAGACGTTCGGTTGGCAGATGGTCCCCGCGCCAGGCATGAGTTACACCATGGTGATGACCGGTCCGAGCGACCCTGAGCAGGGCCCGACCGAGCCTGGCTTCATCAACGGGGGGATGTTTGAGCGCAGCGCGGATTTCCCGGGGAAAGCACTGAACCTCGTCATCGACGTGCCGAACGTCGATGAAGCGCTGCGCAAGGTCGAAGCCGCCGGTGGAAAGACCGTGACCGAGAAGATGCCGGTCGGGGACATGGGCTTCACTGGCTACTTCACCGACACCGAGGGCAACTTGATCGGGCTCTGGGAGAGTGCCTGAGCTTGTGCGATTCCCAGATCGTGCTCGCGGTCGCGGAGTGTCCCCACGAGTTCGTGCGAGGGCACAACTTGCTGGCCCCGGCTGTCCCGAGGTCCCCCGTGGAGCGTGCTACGTCTCCTGTCAGCGGACCGGTGCCCGACCTGAACGCTGCCGCTAGTCGATCGTGACCGGCGACATCTTGCTGGCGTGACGCGGGTTGACCATGCCTTTCGGGTGGGTCGGGGAACGCCAGCGCTTGGGTCGATTCGAGGCGGTGCCCGCCGCGGACGGTGAAATCGCGGATGGCCCTAGCGCGAGCACGGCGGGGACAGTTCACAGTCTGGCACGGAGCATGCGGGTATGCGGGTCTTCCAGGTTCGTGCATACGGGCAAGGGTTCCCAGATCAGTATCGTTGTAGTGCTCTTCGCCTTGCTGTGCTGAATCCTCGGATGGCGCGCGTTAGGCCGGGTCAGGCGGTCCAGTTCAACAGTGAGCCGCCGATGATGACGAGCAGTATCCACCATGCTGCCGCAATGAACGGAAAGGCGAGCACTAGCAGTGGTCTCTTACTGAAGAAGTAGGTGCTGTAGATAAGGAGCGCCAGCCACACTGCGAAGAGCAGGATCATCGCCCACCATGGAGCCGAGAGGCCGGCAGAGAAATATAGGGGTGCCATGAGGACCAGCAGGGCGATTCCGAGCACCGATGGCACGTAAGTAGCCCAGGTTCTAGGCTGCCTACCTTCCGTCACCGGAGTCATCTTGCGAGGCTACAGCGATAGGCACGGAAGTTCCCAACCCGTAAGCAAACGCGAGGCAAGCAGTCCAGTTGGTCGGGCAGATGTTGGACCTCGGGGCCGTAAGGGGATGCTTTAGCTGCCGGGCTTCGGTAAATGTCCGAAGGTCTCGCATTGGAAACGAAGCCCATTCGGCAGCACTTCGGGTTTCGGCATAGTGCACAGGTCAGGACGCGAAGGCCCATAGGGCGCGGAAGTATGCGATCCTCGCCGGGTCGGGCTCGACCCCGTAGGCATTGTAGAACGTGGCGTCCCAGCCCGGGCCGTAATTCCACTCGAGGCTCATCGAAGCGACCGCGAGATCGGCCCAGCGGTCGCCCACCGTCAGGTCCCCGACATCGACAGTCGCGGCGAAGCGACCCTTCGCGTCTATAAGCGTGTTCGGAGCGCACGCGTCTCCATGCACGAGCACTACCTCTCCGACCTGTGGCCGGGGACCCAGTTCACTCGGTGCCCGGCAGGCCCAAGACTCCCAATGCTTCGGCACCTCGGCGACCGAGACTGCGTGTAGACGACGGAGGCCCTCAGCGATGGCGCGAACGGGCAACTCGGGGTTCGCCCGCCAAAACTCGCTCACAGCTGTGTCGGCGTCAATCGCGGCCGTCAGCATCCACTGCCCGGCGCCATCGTCGCCCGAGTCCAGCAGGCACGGCGCAGGATGGCGCTTTCCCAACCAACCCAGGCGCTCCGTCTCACGTGCGAGGTCAACACCAGCGGCATAAGGACTCCACTTGAGGTATCGATCATTAAAGTGCCACGTCTGGCCGCCGAGCTCGTTCCTCCACACCAATTCGGGCGCGACTGGTTCCGGGACGGCGCTCTTGGCAGCAAACTGATCAAAGATTGGGGCCCGAACTTCGCCCGGTTTGAGTCTGAGGTACTGCAGGGTCCACTCGTCTTCGGTACCGCCCAGCAAGTCAGAGGCGTGCGACTCAACCGTGTTCACCATCAACCGAGCTTCAAACCATCCGGGTGGCCGCGAAGAGAGCAGTCATCAGTCGATCCATCCGCTCACCATATGTCCGTGAGCCA
>JBGTGC010000163.1:0-4028 GCA_041746935.1 Dermatophilaceae bacterium | reverse complement strand
TGCTCGGATAGCGGGACGTCTGCTGCCAGTCGCCCTGCTCCAGGCACAGGATGCGCATGCGGGTGTCAGCAAGGCTCCAGGCCACCGCCGCCCCGGAGGCGCCAGCGCCGATGATGAGCACGTCGACGGGTTCGTTCATCTTCGCCTGCTCCAGGGGATGCCTTCTCTCGCGCCCCGTGCCTCAGATAACCAACCGCGGCGTCTGCGTGCGGTTGATCAGCCCGGTTTTCTCCAGCGGCGGGTATTTCGCCAGCGCCGCCTCGTTCGGCTCGGTGCCCCAGCCCGGCCGGTCCGGCATCACCAAGTGCCCATCGACGAACTCCGGCACATGGGTGAACAGCTCGTGATCCCACGGCAGGCGGTCGATGTCGGTCTCCATGATCCGCAGGTTGGGCACCGCGGCCGCGAAATGCGCGTTCATCATCGTTGCCAGATGCCCGTAGAAGTTGTGCGGAGCCACGTTGACTTCGTGCGCCGCCGCTGCCGCTGCGATCTTCATCGACTGCCACACCCCGTTCCACGGCGTGTCGATGATCGCCACGTCCATCGCCTGCTCGCGGAAGTAGGGCAGGAACTCGTGCAGCCCCAGCAGTGTCTCGCACGAGCTGATCGGGTGCGGGCTCTGCCGCCGGATCAGGCCGAGCGCCTGCGGGTTGCGCGTGTCGATCTCGACCCAGAACAGGTCGTCGTCCCGCAGCGCCCGCAGGATCTTGAGGTAGCCCTCGGTCGAGCAGTTGAAGTTGAGGTCGAGCAGGATGTCGACGTTCGGCCCGACTCCCTCGCGCAGCGCGTCCAGGTGGGCGCGCAAGTTCTTGAGGACGCGGCGGTCGACGTTGCGCTCCGGATAGAACGGCGCACCGAAGCCCGGACGCCAGCCGACCGGCTTCTCCCCCTCGTCATAGAGGAAGATGTTGGTCTTGCAGGCGGTGAAGCCCTGCTCGCGCACCTCGCGCCCGATCTGGCGCACGCCGTCTAGGTCCTTGATCGCCGGCTTGTAGTACTCCGGCTGGTTGATCCGCCAGGTCGCGCAGTGCGACCAGTAGACCCGGATGCGGTCGCGTACCTTGCCGCCCAGCAACTCGTAGCACGGCACGCCGAGCGCCTTGGCCTTGGCGTCGAGCAGGGCGTTCTCGATCGCCCCGATCCCCTCGGCCACCACCCCGCCGAACGCTGGCCTGGTGGCCGCGTAGAGCTCTATGCCGCCATCCGCCGTGATGCTCGTGCGGGCATGTCGGAACGTGAGATTCAACGCACCCACCACGTTGGCTGGCGCACGGTCAAGGCGGCGTTGGGGTCGGCGTGGCCGAGTCATCGTGCTGAGTACCCGAAGCGGGCCTCGAAGCTGGACCCGTTCAACGAGGTCATCGACGCGATGCTGGTGGCCGACTTGGATGCGCCGCGCAAGCAACGGCACACCGCCACCCGGATCTTCTCCCGGCTTATCGAAGAGCACGGGATGGAGGATGTGTCCTACCCGGTGGTGTCCGCTTACGTCGGCAAGCGCAGGCCACAGGTTCGTGTCGAGCAGGGCCGCGGTGACCCGACCGGCTTCGTCCCGCAAACCCACCACCCCGGACGAGAAGCCGAAGTGGACTTCGGGGAAGTCGCCGTCGTGCTGCGCGGTGAACTGGTCACAGCACATTTGTTCTCGTTGCGGATGTCCTACTCCGGCAAAGCCGTGCACCGCGTGTCCGCGACAGGTGGTCAAGAGGCCTTCTTCGAAGGGCACGTCCACGCGTTCGCCGAGCTCGGTGGCATACCCGCCGGGAAGGTTCGCTACGACAACCTGAAAGCGGCAGTTGCCCAGGTCATCGGGTTCTCCCGCCAACGAGTCGAAGCCGACCGGTGGGTCGCGTTCCGGTCCCATTTCGACCTGGACGCGTTCTACTGCCAACCCGGGATCGGCGGTGCACACGAGAAAGGCGGCGTCGAAGGTGACATCGGGTGGTTCCGCCGAAACCACCTCGTTCCCGTGCCCGAGGTCGACAGCCTCGCCGAACTCAACGAAGCCATCCGGGCCTATGACCGAAGTGATGATGACCGGCGGATCGGTGCCCGGGCCCACACCGTGGGCCAAGCGTTCGCCGCAGAGAAGAACCTGCTCAAACCACTACCGGTGGAACGATTCGAGACCGGGCTATGGCTCACCCCCAGGGTCGACCGGTACTCCCAAGTGACCGTCCGGTCCAACCAGTACTCCGTGCCCTCCCGCCTGATCGGGCGACGGGTCCGGGTGCTGCTCAACGCCTCGGACCTGATCGTCCACGACGGGCGGACCCCGGCCGCGACCCACGAACGGCTCCTGAGCAAAGGAGGGTCCCGGTTGGAACTGGATCACTACCTGGAGACGTTCGTGCGCAAACCTGGTGCCCTGCCCGGGGCCACCGCCCTGGAACAGGCTCGCGCGGCCGGGACCTTCACCCCGACCCATGAAGCGTGGTGGGCGCAGGCTTGCAAGAAGCACGGTGATGCCGAAGGGACACGTGCCCTCATCGAGGTCTTGCTGCTGCACCGACACATGAACGCCGAGCACGTCCAAGCCGGGATCAGCGCAGCCCTACACGCAGGTGCACTCACCGCCGACGTGGTCGCCCTGGAATCACGCAAAGCCGCCGACATCGCACCTGAATCACCGGCTCGAAGTCATGAGGACACACAGCAGCAGGCGGGGCCGGTCCCGTCCTTGACGCAGCGACGTTTGGCTCACCTGCCCACCGACACTCGGCCGTTGCCGTCCGTGGCCGCCTACGACGACCTACTCCCCAAGACACGGCGCAACACCAACCTCAAGGAGTAACGATGACCACCACAACCCCGACCCCTCGACGACGCGGCATGACCGAAGAAGCGGCCACCACCGCCGTGGACCAGGCGTGCCGGATGCTGCGCCTGCCCACCATCCGGAACCAGTTCCCCGAGATGACCGACGAAGCCGCGCGCCAACAACTGTCCTACCGAGCTTTCCTGGCCGAGCTGCTCCTAGCTGAGTGTGATGACCGGGACCGGCGACGCTCCCAACGCCGCCTCAAAGCAGCCGGCTTCCCCCGCGAGAAATCGCTACGCTCCTTCGATTTCGAGGCCAACCCGAACATCGACCCCGCCACCATCAACACCCTCGCCACCAGCGAATGGGTCCGCAAAGGACAACCGTTATGCCTGATCGGTGACTCCGGAACAGGTAAATCACACCTGCTCATCGCCCTCGGGACCGAAGCCGCGATGGCCGGGTACCGGGTCAAATACACCCACGCCACCAAACTCGTCAACGAACTCGTCGAAGCCGCCGACGAGCTGGTGCTGTCTAAGACCATCGCCCGCTACGGCCGGGTCGACTTGCTCATGATCGATGAACTCGGGTACATGGCACTCGACAAGCGCGGCGCAGAACTGCTCTTCCAGGTCCTGACCGAACGCGAAGAGAAAAACAGCGTCGCCATCGCTTCCAACGAGAGCTTCTCCGGCTGGACAAAAACCTTCACCGACCCACGACTATGTGCCGCGATCGTGGACCGGCTCACCTTCGGCGGGAATATCCTCGAGACCGGAACCGACTCCTACCGCCTCGCCCACACCCGAGCGCAACTCGAAGGCGCCATCCCCACCAAGTGACGTCAACATTCACAAGCACTGCGGGCCCTCCGATGACCCGAGTGACGTCAGGATTGGCAAGCAACTGACGTCAGGATTCACACCCGCAGCCAGCGCACCGCAGCCCGGATGCGAGAAGCGTTCAACACACCCAAATCCGAGCGCACGCGCGATAGCGAGGTCGAAGCAGCGGACCTGTCGCACTACGACAACGCCTTCGGTGTCGACCTTGCCCTACCCGCTCAGGAGGCGTCATGACCACCACCAAAGAACCAGCCACCGGCGCTGCGCGCGGCGAAGTTGGTAAACAGATCGAGTACCTGGCCAGGGCGTTGAAAGCGCCCCGCATCAGAGAAGCCGCGGCCCGACTAGCAGGTCAGGCCCCGTGACGCGGGGTGGTCACACGAGGAGTACTTAGCCGCAGTGTTGGACCGTGAGGT
>JBGTGC010000162.1:0-1597 GCA_041746935.1 Dermatophilaceae bacterium | reverse complement strand
GTCTAGGCAAAGCTCGGTGTGGACCTGGGTTTGGGCCCGCGAGGTGATGCTTATCTCAATGAGGAGTTCGTGTCCTTGGACGCTGAGGTGTTGGTGGACCTCGACGGTCGGGTCCGCACCGGCATCGCCCAGGTGTCGGGCAGCCCCCCAAAACTGGGATCTGTTTCCGGTAGCGGACGCGGCCACGGGTGTGGGCTTTTGGGCATCCAGGGTCAGGATCATCCCCTTCAGAAGGCGGCGGTCATCGACGTACCACCCAGTAGCGCCGCCACCGATCGACCCATCGCGGGTACTCAGAACCGTGGCCGAGCCGTCGACAGCGATCTGCAGGTCGTGTAGCCAGGGCTGTCGGCTCATCTTTTCTCCTGAAGGTCTTGACACCTGATCTAGTGCTGGTCCACTATGTCATTCATCACATTTTTGAACCTTCACATGAACGTTCACATACATGCAACCGCACGAAGGGCCCGTGAGTCAAGGATGACGATGTCGAGCAGCCGAGGCCGGTCCCGAGCCACCATCATCGATGTTGCTCGTGCTGCGGGGGTGTCGCGACAGACGGTGAGTAATGCGGTCAATCAACCCGATCGGTTGCGTCCGGACACGTTGCAGCGGGTGCTTGCCGAGGTCGATCGGCTCAACTACCAGGCTTCCAGCGCAGCGCGGACCTTGCGACATCAGCGCGCTGGCGCGGTCGGTATCGAGATCAACGGGGTGACTGACACTCGCAGCGACGTCGCGTATCCGTTCTTGGTCGCGTTGGCGGTGGCAGCATCCCCGCACGAGTGTCACATGGTGCCGTTCGCTTCCCGCGAGGCGTTCCCGGCCCTGGCTGGGTATCAGGACATGGCCCGTCGGCATCTCGTGGACGCCTTTGTGCTCAGTGACACCCACCCCGGTGATCCCAGGCCTGAATGGTTGCGACACGAAGGTATCCGGTACGCTGCGTTCGGGCGGGTTTATGACGATTCGGGGGCGACGTCGTGGGCTGACGTCGATGGGGCTGCTGGGAGCGTGCTCGCGGTGACCCATTTGGTGGAGCGAGGCTATGCCCGGATCGGGTATTTGGGTTGGCCATGTGACCGTGCGGTTGGCGACGCACGCCGCCAGGGTTGGGAAAGGGCTACCCGTGACTTAGGTGTGACCCGGGGGCCGGTGGCCACCGCGACCCAGACTCTCCGCGAGGCGGTGCACCGCGCGGAGGAGTTGCTGGAGGGTCTCCGACCCGGTGACGCGGTTGTCTGCGCCTCTGACGTGCTGGCCCTGGGCGTGCGGCACGCCGCGTTGCAGCGCGGCTGGCACCCCGGCCGCGATCTGGGGATCACCGGCTTCGACGGCTCGGGTTCCGCCCGCCTCCATGGCATCACCACGCTCGCCCAGCCGCTCGACGAGATCGCAGACCATCTGCTGGCCATGGTCCATCACCAGCTGGCCGGCGACCCGGCGCCTTCCGAGGGCGCCTTGTTCACCCCCACCCTCACGGTCGGTGACAGCACCGACCCCAACAAGGAAGGCACGATATGAAACTCCCTACCCGCCGACGCTCCACACTCCTCGCGGTGGCCATGACCGGCACCCTGGCCCTGGCCGCCTGCGG
>JBGTGC010000161.1:0-4366 GCA_041746935.1 Dermatophilaceae bacterium | reverse complement strand
GAGAACGGCATACCAGGCATCGGCCAGGGACATCGATTCCCGCCATCTCCACGCTGCTTGTATGTCAGCGGGGTCAAACTCGCGATTAAAGGGTGCCCTGAGGTGTCGATCCAAGGCAACTTCCACAGCGGCCTCGGAAATGTCACCACGCTGAGCTAGGCCTCGAAGCGTCCCGACCACCTCGACGTCAAAGTGTGGCGGTATGACGACCTCCTCGCTGAGGGCGTTATGCGAGGAACCGGACACCAGCACGTCGACCCATGCCGAGGCATCGAGCACGATCACTCGGTGCCCATCTCGCGGCGTACCTCGGCGAGCGCCGATGCCGTTGAAGATCGGGGAACAAGGGATTGTTGGTCGGCCTGGATCTCCGCGAGAAGCGCACGCATCTGTTGTGTCTGTGCCGCAGCCTCCAAATCGCGTTGGATGAGGTCCTTGATGTAGTCAGACAACGTCCGATGGGTTTGCGTCGCTCGGGCTTTCGCCTCCCGTGCTAGTTGCTCGTCCACGGATCGGATCTGGATGTCAGCCATCCACTCACGCTAGCATGCAACAGCATGCTGCGTCTCCGGCTGTCGTTTGCACCTGCGCATGGCGACGCACAGTTCATGCGTGAGGGACGGCCTTGCCTGGGGCCAGGGACGCTGACGCCGTGCAGCGAATCGGCAAGAGCGAGCCGGTCGTCCTGCGTGACGATGCCCTGAGATCTTCACCGAGCGCGACGCACGGCTCGCATCAAATCCGTGCGCGTGAGACCGCAGGACACTGGATCGATCTCCGACGTGAGCCACGCCAGGATTGCGGGGGTTTCAACTCTTGCGGCACCAGTTTCACCAGCGCTGAGGTGTAAGCGACGTGGACCTCATGACCCGCCAGCAGTAGTACCGCTAGCCAGCCAAGCCGAGGAAGACCAGGATCGCTCGATCTAGGCGCACGAGGTCGTGAGCGTCCAGCTGGCCCAAGTGATCGGCGACACTAGCCCGTGGCATGGTGGTGAGTTTGTCCACCATGATCTGGCTGGGTTGACTGATGCCATTCCGCTCCGACGGTTCGATCCCCAACCTCATGATCGGTGCGGTCACCTCGCGAGTGGTGAGCGGGCACACGGTGACAGAATAGGTCGGGCTGAAGCGGTCATCTTGAACGACGACCACTGGTCGAGGCTTGCCGGTGTACGCGCCGCGGGCAGCGGCCACATAGATATCGCCCCGCCTCACTCGTGCGGCTCGTCAGCGTCGTCCCAGCCGCTGGATATCGCGTCGACGAAGGCTTGTTCTTCAGCCTCGTACTTACTCGTGGCCACTGCAAGAGATTGGGTGTGCGCGGCCGCCGCGAACTCCGGGGAGCGCACGTCGGGAACCCATATCTGCACGGGGCGTAGGCCCTGGGCGCGAAGGCGCTCGCGGTGTGCCCTTACTCGGTCCTGGGTGGTCGCCATTTCCACATGTTACATGTAACAGTCACGGACGTCCACTGCCACTTGGCGGGTTCCTCAGAAGAGCCTTAGGAACCTGATGAGGGCAGCAGAGCGGCCATAGACGGCTCATTGACCCACCCATCTCCGAAGATGAAGCGTGCCGCATGGACACTCACGTATGGGACAGCAAGCCCCTGCAAGCGCAACGGCACCGTGTCAGGCCATCCGAGGGTGAGCTTCCAGTTCAACGGATCCGGATGGAACTCCTGGACGCTGTTGAAATAGAAGGACAGCCACCCGTTGCTGGCCGTATTGATCAGCAGCCGCTCGGTGGTGGCGACCACGGCGGCGTCGTGGTGCTCCCGCCACTGTGGCGTGGCCAGGCTCTCAGCCTGCCGTCGGCGAGAGGAATTGCCGATCACGCTTCCCACGGCGCTGCCCACGACGAAGGCAGCCGACCCGTAGGCGAAGAACGATGACTGGCCGTACGTCACGTCCATGCCATACCAACGCATATACGTCGCGCGGGTGTCGAAGACGGCCTGCTCCCCGTGCTGCAGGACCAGCCCAGCCAGCGAAATCGGGGGCAAGGCTCCGCCGCGGGCGATGTGTGCGGCATACTCCCGAGCATTCTTCCAGGACGCGAGAGCAACTGGCGACAGCGGCTTGTCGCGCTTGCGGGTCATCGACCGGCCCCGACGCATCGGTAGGACCATTCGGTCGCCGGGATCCACAAAACGAACACGGCAGCGCTCAAAGCCGCGACCTCAACTGATTGTGGGTAGACCAACGCCGAAAGGCCCAGTCCCGCCGCCAGCCAGAAGAAGTAGCCCTTGCCGCGCGGACCGCCGTGTGCCCGAGAGTACCCAGCCCACCAGCCGAAGAAGACGATGAACGCCATGAAGAACACGGTGCCCAAGCCCGACAGTTGCAAGGCCGCCAACACAACATACGGAACGAGGACAGCCGCGCCCCAGAGCAGAGTCCCGGCTTGAGCGCGGAGCGAGAGTTTGATTGGCCCCACAGGGTCGTATGCCGGGTCGGGCCTCGCGGACGAGAATGGCGGTATGGAGGGTATGCAGTCGGCCCGGGAGGGGATGTCGATCTCTGGCTCGGCGGAGGAGGGGGAGAGGCAGCAGCCGGTTTGGGCCCAACGGTTTCGGATCGCGGTCCGCTCTCCAGGGTTCGGTCGTAGGTGGCTCGAAGCTCGGAGTCGCCGAGCACGAAAAGGGCTTCGTTCAGCAGCCGCGCAAGGTCCTCGTCTCCGCTGGACCGATCGGGGTGCGCCGACTTGATCAGTTGGCGGTAACTCGCGCGAATGACCTCGACCGAGGCGTCCTCGCGGACCTGGAGAGTCTCATAGTGGTTAACGACTTGTTCCACACGCCTCCCCGCCCCTCGCCGATGACTCACTCAACATAGACGCGGGCACCGACAGCCACCGACGGCAACGGCTCAGTTGTGGACAGTGTGTCCGTAGACGCCTCGCCGGCGGTCGATGCACAAGACGACGACCTCGTGGGCTGGCCCGTTGACGCGGTAGCGGACTCGATAGGTGCCGCGTCGAGCGGAATGAATGCCGGCGAGCTCTCCGCGCAGTTCCTTTCCGACCCGTCGGATTGATCACAAGCGCACCTGTTAGGAACTCGATCACGGCCGCAGGGACCGGTTCAGGCAGGTTGGTATGGATGGCTCGAGCGGCGCGGGGGGACGACCATTTCGTACGGTTGGGGCTCAATCACGCCCTGAAAGCTCTGACGGCCTCGATCCCGCGGGTGACCTTGCCCGTGGCGTACGCGGCGTCGGCTGAATGTCGTTCCACGCCGCGAGTTCGTAGTGCGAGGGATTTGCCCGGACGCAAGGGTCGATGCTGAGACTTAACCGGGAATCGGCACCAACCTCGTCGAGTTTTGGCTCAGAGCCTCATGTTCGCGAACGGACGACCGCGGTAGCCGATCTTGAACTCTTGGAGAAGCGATTACTCGAGGTCTGGGGGGCGGTCGTCGGGCAGCCATGCGACCAACAACTATTCCCAATGAGGAATCTGGGTGTACACGACTTCACTGAATTTGACCCAGCGACTTCGGAGCTGCTCGATCGAGGTGGTCGGATCTTTACCCTTGTGCCGTCCAGCTTGGCTCTCTAGAAGGGAATCAGTCTCGCCGCCGTCAGACCGAAGGATCACGTAGACACCGGGGCCGCGAGACCGTAACGATTGGCAGATCGCCGAAGGTGACGAAGCCACTAAATCCTGTTGCCGCCGCACCTGCTCGATCCCAGTCGGAGGACCGCTAATGAGCGCGAACGCCTGACGGTGGGTGCTTGTCGCGGTTCATCTCGATCTTTGCCGCGACCGCCTCCTGCAGGTCGATGTCGAGGACGTCGGCGAGCCGAAGGAGATAGATCAAGACATCCGCCATCTCCTCGCGGACATGATCGGCCTCCGGTCCACGCATAACCAGTTGTGACTCCGCTTCGGTGAGCCACTGGAAGATCTCCAACAGTTCCGAGGTCTCAACCGACAGGGCGGAGGTGAGGTTCTTCGGGCTGTGCAGTCGCTCCCAGTCGCGCTCAGCGACGAACTGGCGAAGCTGTTCCTGAATTCCAGCGACATCCACGTACTCAGCCAAGCACATCGGGGTCGCTCCAGATCAGCTAACCAACCAGCCGCACATGGCGTTGTGCTTGCTCAACTGCTCTCCATCGGGGAGGTCGGTCGATGTCTGCGGCAGGTGCGCCAGGCCGCGTCCGTCGTACTGGCTGTACTCGTCCTCTGCGACCTCTGCGGACACGTGCACGACGTGGTCCGGCGTGATCGTCACGAGGTGCAGATCGAAGAGAGTGTGGATGTCGGCGCGCAGCAGAAGGCCGTTGCTTGAGCGGTTTGTGTGCTCGCCCTTGTACGGCGCGATGTGGGCGGCCTCCAGGACACGCTCGGTCGCTGTTCCC
>JBGTGC010000160.1:0-12269 GCA_041746935.1 Dermatophilaceae bacterium | reverse complement strand
AGCGGCGCGGGAGGGCCGCTAGGTGGGGTCGGGCCATAACCCGTGGAGTATGCCGTGGGCCCGCTCGGCGGTTCCTGTCCGTCGTCGGCCAGAGCGTGACCAACTGCGGATCCGCTCGTCGCTCCGGGCATCGACGAGCCTCCAGGCGGAGGGGGTGGGGGAACCTGTCCTGAGGCTTGTTGGCCCACGGTGCCGGGGACCGAGCGGTTGCTCCACGCCCGGTAGAACGCATAGCCGAGACCGGTCAGCACGATCAAACCGAAGATCGCTCCGCCGAACGAGTCACCCCCGCCGATGCCCCAGAACGGCACGGAGCCCAGCACCACCAGGCCGGTCAGGATCAGCAAGAAGATCGAGGCGATCGAGCCGCCCCGCAGCCCCCGTTCAACGTGCGTGGACTCGGTGGTGTCTGGGATCAGTGCCCATGCGATGACGTACAGGGCAGCGCCGAGCCCGAAGATGAGCCCGAGCACGATGAAGGCCGCCCGGACGACCAGCGGGTCGAGGCCGAGGCGGTGGGCCAAGCCCGCCGCAACGCCGCCGATCCAGCCGTCCTCGGTCCGGCGCATGTCGACGTCACGAAGACGATCGAAGAATCCGCGCCGCGGTGCCTGCGCGGAGGAGGTGGAGGACTTCTCGGACTGGAACCCGTCGGGCGGCATCTGCTCGGTGCCGGTGTCGGGGTTTGGCTGGTGTTCGCTCATGGTGTCCAGAATTGCCGCCACTGAATGGTTCCCGCTATCGGGGTCAGCCCTGACCCGCCCCTGATATGGCCCCTATTTCGTGGTAGCGAGCCCCTGAGTGGGCTGCCGATAGGTCAAGATGACCAGGTGGAACACGTCCAGACCCCAGCGCGGCCGCCCCTCGTACGGCCGGTGCAAGGACGGGTGATCGCCGGAGTCGCCGCCGGGCTGGCCGTGCACCTGGGTGTGAGCGCCCGTCTGGTCCGCATCGTGTTCGTGGTGATGGTCGGGGCAGGTGGGGCGGGCGTTGCCGCATACCTCTTCTTCGTCGCCTTGGTGCCGCAGGCGGCCACCGTGCCGGGATCACCATCGATGACGCCGCCGGTGCGTGGTCGACGCGAACGGACCACCTCGTATGCCGACGTCTCACCCGCCCCCAACGGCATCGGAAGCGTGGCGGGTTGGCTCCTCGCCGGGGGGGTGATGACCCTCGCGGTCGGGGTGGCCCTGCAGCTCGGGTTGTCGATCGATACGGCGTTCTGGCTGCCGGTGCTGCTGCTCGCGACCGGGGCCGTGTTTGTCTGGTCCCAACTCGATGGCAACGCCCGCCGTGCCTGGATGCCTCACGATCCGACCCGGCGCAGTTGGACGCTGGCTCGTGTCGCGGCTGGGGTGGCGATGGCCGTGGTCGGGCTCGTCCTGCTGACCACGCGCGGTCAGGGTTTGGCGGATCTGTGGGACGTGATCATCGCTGTGCTGGTGGTGTTGGTCGGTCTGAGCCTGATCATGACGCCGATCGTCGCGCGCTTGTGGAGTGATTTCCGCACCGAGCAGTCGGCGCGCATCCGGGCGACCGAACGGGCCGACATCGCCGCGCACCTGCACGACTCGGTGCTGCAAACTTTGACACTGATCCAGCGGCAATCCAGCGACCCCAACGTCATTCGGCTGGCCCGCGGACAAGAGCGTGAGTTGCGGCAGTGGCTGTTCCGTGGACAGGGCGATGCCGAGGCCACCCTGGCCACGGCGGTCGCCGAGATGACTCACGAGGTCGAGGATCGGCACGGCATACCGGTGGAGTTGGTGGTGACCGGCGACGCTGGACTGGACTCCAGCACCTTGGCGCTGGTGGCGGCGTTGCGCGAGGCCATGGTCAACGCGGCGGTGCACGGCAGGCCCCCCATCTCGGCATACCTCGAAGTCGGCCCCCACCAAATCGAGGCGTTCGTGCGCGACCGCGGGGCGGGTTTCGACCTCGATCTCGTTCGGGCGGATCGCCAAGGGCTCCGCGAGTCGATCATTGGCCGTATGCAGCGGCACGGCGGCAGCGCTGTGGTCAGATCGTTGTCCGACGGCACCGAAATCAGGCTCTCGATGCCGCTGCCCGATCCCACGAACCCCGGTCCAGGGACATCGCCAGCCCCACCACGCGCAGCTGAGGCTCGACATGACAGGTGAAACGACATGACAGACACGGCACCGATCCGCCTCGTGTTGGTGGATGACCACCGCATCTTCCGAGCCGGCGTCCGAGCCGAGCTGACCGAGTTGGCTCCGGACCTCGACATCGTCGCGGAGGCAGGGACGGTCGACTCCGCCATCGCCACCATCCGCGACACCGTGCCAGATGTCGTGCTGCTCGACGTCCACTTGCCCGGTGGATCCGGCGGGGGAGGCACCGATGTGCTTCGGGGGTGCGCGGGACTGCTGACTTCGTCTGGGGAGCCGGTGCGTTTTTTGGCGTTGTCGGTCTCGGACACCGCCGATGACGTCATCGCGGTGATCCGGGTTGGCGCTCGCGGCTACGTGACGAAGAGCATCATCGGCACGGATCTGGCCACGGCGATCATCCGCGTCCGAAACGGCGATGCGGTGTTCAGCCCCCGACTTGCGGGCTTCGTGCTCGATGCCTTCGGTGCGACCGCCGGAGAAATCGCCGAAGTCGATGAAGAACTGGATCGGCTCAGCAATCGCGAGCGGGAAGTGATGAGACTGATCGCCCGGGGCTACCAATACAAGGAAGTCGCCAAAGAACTTTTCATCTCGATCAAGACGGTGGAGACTCACGTGTCGTCGGTGCTGCGCAAACTGCAACTGTCCTCGCGCCACGAGCTGACGGCGTGGGCCATGGACCGCCGCCTCCTCTAGCCCGACCTGACTGGCCCGGCTTCGGCGAAAATGCCCGTATGAGGTGCATCCAAAACTGTCTCGTAGGGCGAAAGGAAAGGACGAGCGACGACGGTGTCGCCACGACGAAAGGCTCCTGCCATGACTTTGCGCTCCCGCATCCCGGCTGTATGCAGTGCATCGGCCCTCGCGCTCGGACCGGGTTTGGGTGCTGTTGCCCCCGCCTCAGCTCTCAGCGACGAAACCGCCGACTTCCTCGGCGCGCTGACCGCCAGCTACAACGACCCGGTTGAGAGCGCCAATGACGGCATCCCTACGACTTCGACATCGTGACGAAGGCCGTGCTGGTTACGGGCACGGACGCCACCCTGGCCTCGCTAGACTAGTTCACCTTGTTTGCTCCCAACGATCGCACCTTCGAGGTCCTGGCCGATCGGCTGGACTTCCTTAGTGAGCACCACCGTTACCGCAGCACCGTCGATGAGAAGGCCGTGACCGAGGCTCTGATCGAGGGACTGGGCGCCGAGACCATCACCGAGGTGCTGCTTCATCACGCCTTCGCGGGGGATCAACTCACCGGTAAGGACATCCTGCGCGGCAAGACCTACAGCAAGCTAGAGCTGGCAAACGGGCAGAACTCGGTCGTAAAGGTCATCTCCGCAGCTCGCGCTATCCGCTGATTCTGCTGCACGACAATGACGGTCGCCGGTAGAACGACTGGGTGGTGCCCAGCAAGATCGATGTCGTCAAGACCGACAACGCCGTTGTCCACGGCGTGAGCGACGTCTTGCTGCCCCGACTCTGAGCCGCCAGCGCATCACCCCGGAGTTACTTCGGCGAAGCCCGAAAATGCCCGCGAGATACGCCAAATCCAGCGTATGCCGCGGGCATCTTGCGATGTCGAAGCCTCGTCGGGAGCGGCCCTGTGGATGGCCAGCCGTGGGACTTTCCGGAATGGGTCACAGTTGGCCGATGGATCAAACTCTCGCCGGCGCGCTGGCGGCCAATGGTGGAGTGGCAGCTTTAGAGGTTGATCATGTGCCCGGCGATGCCGTGCACGGCTTCCTTGACGGACTCGCCCAACGTCGGGTGGGCAAACACGTTGCGGGCCACTTCGTCGGCAGTGAGGTCGAAGCGTTGAGCCAAGGTCAGCACGGGCAGCAGTTCAGTCACGTCGGGGCCAATGAGGTGAGCGCCGATGATTTCGTTGAACTCGGCGTCCGCGATGACCTTGACGAAGCCGATCGGCTCGCCGAGGCCTGCAGCCTTGCCGTTGGCGCTGAACGGGAACTTGGCGACCTTGACGTCATACCCCTTGTCCTTGGCCTGCTCTTCGGTGTAACCCATTGAGGCCACTTGCGGTTGGCAGTAGGTCGCACGTGGGATGAAGTCGTAATCGATCTCCATCGTCTCCTCGCCCGCCAGCGTCTCTGCGGCCACGATCCCCATCGCCTCGGCGGTGTGGGCCAACATCAGCTTGGCGGTGACGTCACCGATCGCGTAGACGCCGTCGACGTTCGTGCGACCCCGACCATCGATCGCAATGGCACCGCGCTCGGTCACCTCCACGCCGATGTCCTTCAAGCCGAAGCCCTCGATCCGCGGCACGAACCCGATGGCTTGCATCACCTTGTCGGTCTCCAGCACTTGCGAGTCGCCACCGGCAGCGGGAGAGACCGTGACTTTGACCTTGTCCCCGCTGTCGTCGATGGACTCGACCTTGGTGGACGTCATCAGTTTCACGCCGAGCTTCTTGTAGTGCTTGGCCAGTTCCTTGGAGACTTCCGGGTCCTCCAGCGGGACGATCCGGTCCAGGAACTCCACGATCGTGACGTCGACACCGAAGTTGGCCAAGACGTAGGCAAACTCCACCCCGATAGCTCCTGACCCAGCGATCACGATGCTCTCTGGCAGGTCTTCGGTGAGGATCTGCTCCTCATACGTCACGACGCGCTCGGACAACTCGGTGCCTGGGATCAAGCGGGTGTAGGCGCCGGTGGCAATGATCAGGTTGTCGAACGTCAACTGCTGGGTGTCACCCTCGTTGAGGTCTACATCCATGGACGTCGGGCTGGTCAGCGTGCCCCAGCCGTCGATCTCGGTGATCTTGTTCTTCTTCATCAAGTAGTGCACGCCCTTGACGATGCCGGCCGACACCTGACGACTGCGCTTGAAGGTCGGCCCGAACGCCATCGTGGCGTCGCCCTCGATGCCGAACTTGGCCTTGTCGTGCTGCAGTGTGTGCGCCAGCTCGGCGTTCTTCAGCAGCGCCTTGGACGGAATGCACCCGACGTTGAGACAGACCCCACCCCAGTATTTCTTCTCCACCACAGCGACCTTCTTGCCCAGCTGGGAAGCGCGGATCGCCGCGACATACCCACCAGGTCCGGCGCCCAGGACAACAAGGTCATAGTGATCAGCCATGAAGTGAGTATGCCGTGAGTCGGCGCATCGCGCGACGACCTCGGTAGCCGGGGTTCGACGACCAGCTGGGCGGGGGAGGATAGATGGTATGAGCGCGCAGAAGCAGATTGTCAGCGAGAGCATCACCATTGATGCCCCGGCCCACGTGATCTTCGACATCCTGGCGGATCCTCGCCAGCACTCCAGGATCGACGGATCGGGGTCGGTGCAGGACGTGACCATTGGTCCGGACCGGCTCAGTGAGGGGGCACGATTCGGGGCGCGGATGAAGATGTTCGGTATGCCGTATCGCATCACTAACCGCGTCGTGGAGTTCGAGGAGGACGCGCGGATCGCTTGGCGTCACTTCGGCGGCCACCGTTGGCGCTACCTCCTGGAGCCCCTTGGAGACTCCCGGACCACAGTGACCGAGCAGTTCGACTACTCGCACTACAGAGGGTTGGCCGTGCGAGCGATCGAGGCGGCGAAGTTTCCAGGGCGCAACCGCGAGGGCATTAAGGACACGCTGGTCACGCTGAAGGCTGTCGCTGAGGGGTAGCCGACCGACGCTAGACCAACAGTTCCACGCGAGCGCCCACGCGCTCGTAGGTGGGCGCCGCTCGCGCGTCGCGGGTCGCCAGAACGGTTCCATGCTCGAGCGCGGCGAGAGCGACGAGACCGTCGTAGACGGCACCACCAGCAATGCCAATCCCGGCGAACAGTTCTGGAATGCGTTGCTGGGTCTGCACCGACAGTGTCAGTGGCGCGCAGAATCGGTGCGCTAAGAGTCGCGCGGCATCCTCCCCGGTCAACCGCGATCTTCCGGGGAGTCTCGTCAAGACCGAGTAGGTCTCAACGCTCGCGTGCCCTGTTAGTGACACGGCGCGCCCCGACCACCACTCGTGCACCCGTTCGTGTGCGCTGTGGCTGGCCACCAGGAGTGGAATGGCAACGCTGGTGTCCAGGGTCAGCGTTTCGGTCACCGTCGACCGGCGTCAATCAGCGCGAACATCATGTCGTCGTCGACCAGGGTGTCGCTGTTTGCTACGAGCACCCCATCGCGCTCGACGAGCTGAGCCGTGCGGCCAGCCATCACGACCTGGAGTCCGGCACCGTACCGGGATATGTCCACCGTTGACCCGGTCTGCAGGCCCAAGGCTTCCCGTAGGGGTTTGGGCAGAACGATGCGGCCCACAGAGTCGACAGTAGCCTTCATAGGGAGAACCATACCAACCGATTCCCAGTCGGGGACGACGCACGTCAACGGGGTGCACGGCTGCACAATCGGTAGCGGGGGCATAGATCGCCCCGCAGCGAAGGCCATTGGCACCATTGCCTTGACGCGAGGGCAATCGTGGCGCATAGTCATCAGGTGACCTTCTCTTCCGTACTTATTGCCCAGGACGCGTCCTGAGCTGATAGTTCACGCGCGTCCTCCCCTCGTCAGCCTCACGGCGGAGGGGTTTTTTAATGCCCGACCGACGACAGGATTCCCAGGATCATGAGCACGGTGACCCGCGCCGAAACAAGCGTGACTCCCAGCCAGACGCCCCTGACCGGCGCCGAGAGCCTCGTCTCGACGTTGGAGCGCGTTGGGGTAGAGCACATTTTCGGTCTCCCGGGCGGTGCCGTGCTTCCACTCTACGACGCGCTTTACAGCTCGAAGTCGTTGCGGCACATCCTGGTCCGTCATGAGCAGGGTGCCGGGCACGCCGCCCAGGGGTATGCAGCCGCAACCGGCCGAGTGGGTGTGTGCATGGCCACCAGCGGCCCCGGGGCGACGAACCTGGTCACGCCTTTGGCCGACGCCAACATGGACTCGGTGCCGATCGTCGCGATCACCGGCAACGTGCCCAGTGGAGCTATCGGGTCGGACGCCTTCCAAGAGGCCGACATCCGCAGCATCACCATGCCGGTCACCAAGCACTCCTTCCTGGTCACTAATCCCGACGAGATCGCCGCCACCGTGCGCAGCGCCTTCCACTTGGCTTCCACCGGCCGCCCTGGCCCGGTGCTGGTCGACGTGTCTAAAGACGCATTGATGGCTCTGACGAACTCCGATCGCACCGTCGAGGTGCCGATGCGCGGCTACCACCCGGTCACCGTGCCGCCAGCCGAGGCGATCGCCGACGCGGTGGAAATGATGTTGTCCGCGCGTCGCCCTGTCCTCTACGTCGGCGGCGGGACGATCCGGGCCAACGCGCACCGTGAGGTCGCCGAGCTGGCGGAACTGACCGGTATACCCGTGGTCACGACTCTGATGGCCCGCGGTGCCTTCCCCGATTCTCACCCTCAGCACCTCGGGATGCCGGGCATGCACGGCACCGTCGCTGCGGTGACCTCGCTGCAGAAGTCGGACTTGCTGATCACCTTGGGTGCCCGTTTCGATGACCGCGTCACTGGCGCTCGCGACTCGTTCGCGCCGCAGGCCAAGGTCATCCACGCCGACATCGACGAGGCCGAGATCGGCAAAAACCGCAGCGTGGACGTCGGACTGCACGGCGACGCCAAGATCGTCATCGCGGCGCTGATCAACGAATTCACGGTCCGGACGTCGGCCGGCGCTGAGCCCGACTATCAGGAGTGGGTCGAGAACTGCGTCCGCTGGAAGGCCAAGTATCCCGCTGGCTACGACATCCCCGAGGACGGCTCACTGGCCCCGCAATACGTCATCGAGCGGATCGGCGCGATCGCTGGCCCGGACGCCATCTACGCCTCGGGCGTGGGTCAGCACCAGATGTGGGCCAGCCAGTTCGTGAAATACGAGCGGCCTCGCGCCTGGCTCAACTCCGGTGGCCTCGGCACGATGGGGTATGCCGTGCCCGCCGCGATGGGTGCCAAGGTCGGCTGCCCGGACAGCACCGTGTGGGCCATTGATGGTGACGGCTGCTTCCAGATGACCAACCAGGAGCTGGCCACCTGTGCCGTCGAGGGCATTCCGATCAAGGTGGCGATCATCAACAACGAGGCCCTGGGCATGGTCCGCCAGTGGCAGACGTTGTTCTACTCGAAGCGATACAGCGCCTCGCGGCTCGACTCTATGCACGTGCCGGACTTTGTGATGCTCGCCCGCGCCTACGGCTGCGTCGGCTTGCGGTGCGACAGCCCCGGCGACGTGGACAAGACGATCGAGCGGGCGATGGCGGTCGACGATGTGCCCGTGGTGATCGACTTCCGAGTCCACCAGGACGCGATGGTGTGGCCGATGGTGCCCTCCGGGACCAGCAATGACGCCATTCAGTACGCCCGCGACATCGCACCGAAATTCGAGGACGACGAATGAGTACCGGCACGGTCTCGACCGCCACCGCCGTCGCAACCTCCGTCACGACGGACACGACCGTCCGCACCGATGATTCCACCCGCGAGCAGGACGACCACTTCGTTGAACTGCCCGTCCGCAGCCGGTATGCCGTCACGGCACCGCCGAATCCCAGCCTGAGCGTCAACGCAGCACCCAACCGAAAGGTGAGCCCGATGAGCCGCCACGCACTGTCCGTCCTGGTCGAAAACAACCCAGGAGTCCTGGCCCGGGTCTCCGTGCTGTTTGCCAGGCGCAGCTTCAACATCGACCACCTCGTGGTAGGCCCGACCGAGGACCCCAAGGTCTCTCGGATGACTATCGTGGTCAACGTCGGTGAAGAGCAACTGCACCGCGTGACTTCTCAGTTGGACAAGCTGATCGAGGTCATCCACATCGAAGAACTCGAGGATGCAGCCTCGATCCGCGAGCGCCTGTGGGCGATCAACGACAACGGCCCAAAGCCGGTCGGGGCGATGGCTGCTGCCTGGGGCTGAGGTTCGGCATACTGACTCCACCTTGTTTCACCGATCGTCAATCTAGGAGCAGACCGAACCATGGCCACGATGTATTACGACGACTCTGCCGACATGAGCCTGATCCAGGACCGCGCGGTTGCGGTCCTCGGTTACGGCAGCCAGGGCCACGCCCACGCGTTGTCCTTGCGCGACTCCGGGGTCGACGTCCGCGTCGGCCTGAAGGAAGGCAGCGCCTCGCGCGCCAAGGCTGAGGCCGAGGGTCTGCGCGTGGTCACCCCCGAGGTGGCCTGCCAGGAAGCCGACCTGATCATGCTGCTAGTGCCGGACCACGTCGCGCGCCACGTGTACATCGAGGCCGTGGAGCCGAACCTCGAGGACGGCGACGCGCTGTTCTTCGGGCACGGCTTCAACATCCGGTTCGACTACATCAAGCCGCCGGCCAACGTCGACGTCTGCATGGTAGCCCCCAAGGGCCCCGGCCACTTGGTTCGCCGCGAGTATGTCGACGGTCGCGGCGTGCCCGTGCTCGTCGCCGTGGAGCAGGACGCATCCGGTCACGCCTGGGAGTTGGCGCTGGCCTACGCCTCCGCGATCGGTGGCCTGCGCGCCGGTGGCATCAAGACCACGTTCACTGAGGAGACCGAGACCGACCTGTTCGGTGAGCAGGCCGTGTTGTGCGGTGGGCTGTCCGAGCTGATCATGAAGGGCTTCGAGACGCTGACCGAGGCCGGCTACCAGCCCGAGGTCGCCTACTTCGAGTGCTTGCACGAGGTGAAGTTGATCGTCGACTTGATGTACGAAGGCGGCATCGCCAAACAGCGTTGGTCCGTGTCCGACACTGCCGAATACGGGGACTACGTCTCTGGCCCTCGGGTCGTCGATGACCGCGTGAAGCAAAACATGCAGGCTGTGCTCGAGGACGTACGCAACGGAACGTTTGCCCAGCGGTTCATCGATGACCAGGAGGCCGGCGCGCCGGAGTTCAAGGCCCTGCGCGATAAGGGTGCGTCGCATCCGATCGAGGACACCGGGCGTGAGCTGCGCGGCATGATGGCGTGGGTCAACTCCGGCGACGACGACTACACGGAGGGCTCCGCAACACGATGACCGACCTTGATCAGCGCTCGCCGGCCGTCAGTGCAGACCCCAAGCCGCGGAGTCGGGACGTCACCGACGGTCTGCGCAGCACGGCTTCACGCGGAATGCTGCGAGCAGTCGGGATGGGTGATGAGGACTGGGAGAAGCCGCAGATCGGCGTCGGCTCCTCCTGGAACGAGATCACCCCGTGCAACCTGCCGCTGGACCGCTTGGCCCAGTCCGTGAAGGACGGGGTGCACGCCGCTGGCGGATACCCGCTGGAGTTCGGGACTATCTCGGTCTCCGACGGAATCTCGATGGGTCACGAGGGCATGCACTTCTCCCTGGTGTCCCGCGAGGTGATCGCCGACTCCGTCGAAACCGTGATGGGTGCCGAGCGTTTGGACGGTTCGGTGTTGCTAGCGGGCTGCGACAAGTCGCTGCCCGGCATGTTGATGGCCGCGGCTCGGCTCGATCTGGCGTCGGTGTTTGTGTATGCGGGGTCGATCCTGCCCGGTCAGGCAAAACTGTCCGACGGGTCCAGCCGCGAGGTCACCATCATCGACGCCTTTGAGGCCGTCGGTGCGTGCTCGCGTGGGCTGATGTCTCGCGAAGACGTCGACGCCATCGAGCGGGCGATCTGTCCCGGCGAAGGTGCGTGCGGTGGGATGTATACCGCCAACACGATGGCTGCTGCCGCCGAAGCCCTCGGGATGGCCATGCCCGGCTCGGCCGCTCCGCCGGCCACAGATCGCCGCCGCGATGGCATTGCGCGCCGGTCCGGCCAAGCCGTCGTGGGGATGCTTCGGGAGGGTCTGACTGCTCGGCAGATCTTGACCAAGCCGGCCTTTGAGAACGCGATCGCTGTCGTCATGGCCCTCGGTGGGTCGACCAATGCGGTGTTGCATCTGTTGGCCATCGCCAACGAAGCCGAGGTCGAGCTGACGCTGGACGATTTCGCGCGCGTCGGCGCTCGCGTGCCCCACCTGGCGGACGTCAAGCCGTTCGGCAAACACGTGATGACGGACATCGACCGGATCGGCGGAATACCTGTCGTCATGCAGGCGCTGCTCGATGCTGGCCTGTTGGACGGCAGCGTGATGACTGTGACGGGGAAGACGTTGGCGGAGAACCTCCAAGAGTTGAATCCGCCTCAGCTGGACGGCACCGTCCTGCGGGAGATGAACAACCCGATCCACGCGACCGGGGGGTTGACGATCCTGCACGGCTCGCTGGCTCCTGAGGGTGCCGTGGTGAAGTCGGCCGGGTTCGACTCCGATGTCTTCACCGGCACCGCCCGCGTCTTCGATGGCGAACGCCTGGCGATGGATGCTCTCGCAGACGGCACGATCGCTGCCGGTGACGTGGTGGTGATTCGTCGGGAAGGGCCGCGTGGCGGGCCTGGTATGCGCGAGATGTTGGCCATCACCGGAGCGATCAAGGGTGCCGGGCTGGGCAAGGACGTCTTACTGATCACGGATGGTCGGTTCTCCGGTGGCACAACTGGATTGTGCGTGGGTCACATCGCCCCTGAGGCTGTCGACGGTGGCCCGATCGGGCTCATCGAGAATGGCGATCAGATCCGTCTCAACGTCGCCGACGGCACCCTGGACCTGCTGGTCGATGGTGCCGAGATGGTGCGGCGAAGCAAAGCCTGGGTGGCTCCAGAGCCGTACGCCCGCGCTCGTCGCGGTGTGCTCGCCAAGTACGCCCGCCTGGTCGGCTCAGCCGCCCACGGTGCCGTCACCCATTGACACTGAAGACGATTGCCGTCGGCGGATCCCGCTGGGCGTGTCGGTCGGCCCAATGGGTGCACTAGCGGGAGCGGCGGCGCAGGGTCGCGGCACCAAGCAGCAAACTGCCAGCGGCGAAGGCGGCCACCACGAGCGCGTTCATCGTGAGGTCACTGGACCACGCGGCGCTAGAGGTGACTTCGTTGATCGCGTCCACCGAGTAGGACAGCGGGAGGAAGTCCGAGATGGTGCTGAGCAAATCCGGCATCGTGTCCCGAGGGGCGATCAAGCCGCAGAGCAAGATCTGCGGGACGACGAACGCCGGCATGAACTGGACGGCTTGGAAGTCGGTCTGCGCGAAGGCCGAGACCAGCAGACCCAAAGCCGTGCCGAGCACCGAATTCAACACCGCGATCACCATCAAACTGAGCACGCTGCCAGCCACCCGCAGATCCAACACCCAGAC
>JBGTGC010000159.1:0-14325 GCA_041746935.1 Dermatophilaceae bacterium | reverse complement strand
GTCGAAGAGTCCCGCCCTGGAGCCGAAGACGGTGTAGATCGTGGAGCGCGCCACGCCAGCGATCTCGGCGACCTTGTCCAGGCTCAGCGGTTCGGTCGGCGCGGCGCGTAGCCGTTGGCTGACCGCCTGCAGGATCCGTTGGCGGGTCTGCAGGGCGGCCTCGGCCCGTGCTCTCCTCGGCGATCACCCTGGCGCGGTCAGGGGTCCAGGTGCTCGTCGTGGACCGTCGAGGGGCCACGTCGCCCCATCCTCGCGCCACCGTGGTGAGCCTGCATTCGATGGAGGTGCTGCGCGCCTGGGGGTTGGAGGACCAGGTCCTTGGGGGATCCGACGACGTGGAGATGAGCATGCGCATGGCGCCGACGGTGGCGCGTGTCGGTGAGGGAGCGACGATCGACGTCAGCTACCCGAGCCGCGAACAGAGCGCGGTGCTGAGCCCGACCCGGGCGGCATGCGTGGCTCGGACGCAGGTGCGCGCATAAACCTCGTCCTCGTCGGTCCACGGTTCGCCGTAGCCGAGAACGACGGTGTCGTCGCTGAGGACGAAGGCGGTTGGTCTTCGGGTTGTCGGACCAGGGGAGGGTGTCTGCTGGCGGGACGGGCACCTTGGTGCGCGAGCACCAGTTCAGCACCTCGAGGGAGCTCCGTGCCTAGGACGAGATGAGAGCGGCGTGGCTGGCGAAGGGGACAGCGTGATCACAATCGGCCGTGCTCGCGGTTGACGCACCGGGCGAGGGACAGCGCGCCGACGGTCAACGCGAGGCTGCGGAGCAGGTTGGCGTCCAGCAAGCTGTCGTCATCTGCTCGACCAGCGCCGGGGACACGATCCGTCCGGCGGCCAGCCCCGTCCAGAAATCGCGCAGATCGGCCACGGTGGAGTAGGCACCACCGTCGGCACTGTCTTCGATCGGCAGGTGGAACACGTTCGTGCGGGCACCGTCGGGGTAGAGGTAGCCGATCGCTGCCGTGCCCGGCAGTTCGTCGGAGCGCAGGAAGTCGGTGTGAGTGAGTCCCGCCGGCTCGATGACCCGCTGCCGGACCAGATCCTGATAGCGCACTCCGCAGGCCGCTGCGCGACCAGGCCGAGCAGCACGAAACCCGCGTTGCTGTAGGCGAAGCCTTCGCCGGGTGTGCCCACCATCGGTACGTCAAGCAGCGGCATCAGGTCCTCCGGAGAGGTATAGGTGTGCATGCTGCCAGGCAGCAGGTACTCATCAGCGTCGGCGTCGTCGTCCAGGTACTCCCCGACACCTGAGGTATGGCTGAGCAGGTGCCGCACGGTGACCTGGTCGTCCACCCGGGTCAGGTCGCCGCCCTACCAGCGCCGGACGGGGTCATCGAGGCCCATCGTTCTCTCGGCGACCAGCGACAACACGGCCAGGGCGGTGAAGGCCTTCGATCCGCTCGCCAGGGCGAACTGGGTCTGCGGGGTGTTTACCAGGGCGTGGGCCCGGTCGGCCAGCCCGAAGGCCAGTTCGATCACGGTGTCGGCATCGTCCACCCGGACTGCGCCGTTGAAATGCAGCTGCTCCGCGGCCGTGCCGAGCCGGTTATTCAGGTCCATACCGGCATGGTCAGACTGCGGCGCGGCCGGTCAATGGCGACGGCAACACCCCCTCGTGATCGGCGAACGCCACGATCTCGGCCCCACCCCGAGACGCGACCCAGTTGCGAAGCAGCGCCACCCGGGCCTGACCGGACTTCGCCCTCTTCTGCAACCACCACGGCCTGTCATTCTCCACAGACGGCTACATCACGTGTTGACCTGACACTGATACCACAAGCATCCCTACGCGCTCGGTGACGATAGGTTCTGCACACGTCACGACTATCGACTACGACGAGGGCTCAGCCGTAGGCGATGCCGTCGTCGTCAGAGGGACGGCGGCGGTCCTCGTCCCGGTCTGGATCTTCAGGCAATCGGCACATCCACTGACCGGCAAATCCGGCGAGCGAGACCAGAGCCGCTGCAGCTGCGCTGATTGCTGCGCGAATGAACAACTCGCGAACCGACTCCACGTCCAGGGTCCCCAGGTGGACCACGGCGTTAGCACCGTAGAACCCCACCAGCATGGCTCCCCCGAGCGCACCGGCTTGGGCGGCAACGAGCGTCCCCCTCGCTTGTTGCGGCGTCGGCTGGAACGTGGCTTGCAGCAGCGCCGAGGTGTTCTGGACGTATTGCCGGACCTTGAATGCGGCATACAGGACCAGCACCACATACAAGCCGAGCGGGATCAGCGCCAGCCACGGAAGTTGGGGGTACTCGCGACCGGAGGAGCGCCATACCAGGAGTCCCACTGAACTCACGACGCCGGAGGCCACCAAGGCGATGACCGCTGCGGTGGGGGTGATTCCCTCGGGTTCGCGGTTCACGGTGAGCCCTCAATGGATACGACCCCGGATGTGTCCAGACGAGCCAACGCCCGCGAAACCGGCACAACCTGATCACCATCGCTCAGCGTGGCGTCGGCATCGAGCGCCGCCCACGGCACCAGCACAAACGCTCGTTCGTGTGCTCGCGGGTGCGGCAAATGCAGTGCCTCGTCGGCACTGATCATCTCGGTGCCGGCCGCAGGGTCGCCGTACTGGATGAGGTCGAGGTCGAGAGTGCGTGGCCCCCACCGAACGGTTCGCGTCCGGCCAGCCCTGGCCTCGATGTCGTGCAGTGCCGCCAAGAGAGCCCGCGGCGGCAGGCTGGTGCGCGCCAGCACAACCGCATTCACGTATTCCCCCTGTTCCGGACCGCCTACCGGCTCGGTCCGGAACAGCGGAGAAGGCCGCACGCCCCATACCCCTGGTATGCCGACCATCTCGTCGAAAGCCCGATGCGCGGTCGCCTTGGAGTCGCCCACATTCGCCCCCACGGCGATCACCACAGGACTATCGCGACGACGCTCCAGGGTGATCGACACGTCACCGAACGGCACCCCCACCGGCGCTTGGGGCTTGTGCAGCGTCAGCGTGAGCTGTTGCACCAGCGGATACCTGACGAGGAGCGTGTCGGCGATCTCGGCGGCCACCCGCTCGATGAGGTTGCGTGGCTCGCCCTCGATGATGGCCACGATGTCGGCGGCCACCTCGGCGTAGTTCACCGTGTCGGCGACGTCATCGCTGACACCGGCCGCCGACGTGTCGACCTCGAGAGCGGTGTCAACGACGAAGTTCTGCCCCTCACGCCGCTCGACCTGGAGGACCCCATGATGACCGAAAGCGCGCACCCCCAGCAGGCTGATGGTGTCAGCCATCACTGACCCCACCCCGAGCGTGAGTGACCCCACCCGAGACATGAGTGACACGATCCCAGACGGCGAGCGCCTGCGCAGTGCCTTCGACGTCGTGCACCCGCACACCCCAAGCCCCGGCTTGTGCCGCCAGCAGCGACGTGGCAGCCGTCGCCGGATCGCGCTCGGCGGCCTCTAGCGAGCGATCTACTCTCGGCAGTGCCGCGAGGAACCGTTTGCGCGACGTGCCCACCAGCACCGGATAGCCAAGGGCGATGATCCGCGGAAGGGCAGCCAACAGCGCCCAGTTGTGCTCAGCGTTCTTGGCGAAACCGAACCCCGGATCAACCATGATCTTCGCAGCGTCGATGCCGTCGTCGACCAAGGCATCGACGCGCAGGCGAAGGTGGGCGAGCACCTCCGCCACCACGTCCGCATACGTGGCCTGACGTTCCATCTGGTCCGAATGTCCCCGCCAATGCATCGCGATGAACGGAACCCCCGCTTCTGCTACCACCGAGGCCATCTGGGGATCGGCCAGACCCCCGGAGACGTCGTTGACGATGCCCGCGCCGGCTTCGACTGCCGAGGCCGCCACCGTTGCCCGCATGGTGTCGATCGACGTGCTGATGCCTTGCCTGTGCAACCCCTCGATCACCGGGAGCACGCGGGCCGCCTCTTCCTCGGCGCTGGGGCGACGAGCGCCTGGACGGGTGGATTCGCCACCCACATCCACGATGTCCGCGCCGTGGCGCGTCATTTCTTTCCCATGGTCGATAGCCGCCTCGACGGCGGAGAATTGACCGCCGTCGCTGAAGGAGTCGGGGGTAACGTTCAGCACCCCCATGATGAGCGTCATAGGCTCACGACCGGCCAGCCAGCGCCAAACTCATCGCTTCGGCGCGCGTGGCCCCGGCCCGCAGTTGCCCGCGCACGGCCGAGGTGATGGTCCTGGCCCCGGGCCTGCCCACGCCACGCATCGACATACACAGATGCTCGGCCTCGATGACCACGATGACCCCTCGCGGGTGCAGATAGGTCTCCAAGGCCTCAGCGATCTGAGTGGTCAACCGCTCTTGGACTTGTGGACGCCGGGCAAACACGTCGACCAATCGGGCCAACTTCGACAAGCCGGTGACCTTGCCGTCCGGACCGGGGATGTAGCCCACGTGGGCAACACCGTGGAAGGGCACGAGGTGGTGCTCGCAAATGCTGTAGACCTCGATGTCGCGCACCATGATGAGCTCTTCGTGCTCGACGTCGAAGGTCGTCTCCAAGATGGTGGCCGGAGACTGGCGCAGACCCGCAAACATCTCGGCGTAGGCACGGGCCACCCGGGCGGGCGTCTCCTGGAGACCGTCGCGGTCCGGGTCCTCACCGATCGCGAGCAGGATCTCCCTGACCGCGGCTTCGATCCGCGGGTGGTCTACGCCCTCAGAGGTGACCGTGGTCGACATGTCCGCCCTCGGGGACCTGGACCACCTGCGCCGGCGGGTGCTCCTCCTGATCCGGGATCCGGTGCCCATTGGACATAGCGCGTATCTCAGCCTCGGTCAGCACCGGGCCGCGCTCGTGCACGCTGCGCTCTTCACTAGAGAGCCAGACCGGGCGCTCGGGACGCTTGACCACGTCAGCGAAGATCTCGGCCAACGGCTCGGCATTCAGCGTCTCCTTCTCCAGCAGCACCAAGACAAGGTGATCGAGTAGGTCGCGGTTGTCGTTCAGCGCGTGCCATGCCTCGTCGTGAGCGGCCTCAATCAGTCGGCGCACCTCTCGGTCCACTACGCCCGCTAGGTCTTCGGAGTAGTCGCGCTCGTGACCGATGTCCTTGCCCAAGAAGACCTCACCGGAGCCGGAGCCCAACTTGACGGCACCGATCCGCTCGCTCATCCCGAACTGGGTGACCATCTTGCGGGCCAGGCCGGTCGCCTTCTCGATGTCGTTCGAGGCACCCGTGGTGGGGTCGTGGAAGATGATCTCCTCCGCGACACGGCCACCGAGGGCATAGGCCAACTGATCCAACAGCTCGTTGCGGGTCGTTGAATACTTGTCGTCGGCGGGCAGCACCATCGTGTATCCCAGCGCGCGACCACGCGGCAGGATCGTGATTTTGCTGACGGGATCGGTGTTGCGCATCGCCGCGGCGACCAGGGCGTGACCACCCTCGTGGTATGCCGTGATCTTGCGTTCCTTGGCGCTCATCACCCGCGAGCGCTTCTGCGGACCAGCCATGACACGGTCGATCGCCTCGTCCAAGTGGTGGTCAGCGATGACCTTCTCGTTGTTGCGCGCCGCGAGCAATGCGGCCTCGTTCAGTACGTTGGCCAGGTCGGCACCCGAGAAGCCGGGAGTACGCCGCGCGGTGGTCAGCAGGTCGACGTCGTCGGCCATCGGCTTGCCTTGCGCGTGGACCTGCAGGATGTGATTGCGGCCCATCATGTCGGGGGCCTCGACCGCGATCTGGCGATCGAAGCGGCCGGGTCGCAGCAGCGCCGGGTCCAGGATGTCGGGTCGGTTAGTGGCGGCGATCAGGATGACGTTGGTTTTGACATCGAAGCCATCCATCTCGACCAGCAGCTGGTTCAGGGTCTGCTCACGCTCGTCGTGACCCCCACCCATACCGGCACCACGGTGACGACCGACGGCGTCGATCTCGTCGACGAAGATGATGGCCGGAGAGTTTTCCTTGGCCTGCTCGAAGAGGTCGCGAACTCTCGAAGCACCAACGCCGACGAACATCTCGACGAAGTCGGACCCCGAGATCGAGTAGAACGGCACTCCCGCTTCACCAGCGACAGCGCGGGCCAGCAGCGTCTTTCCGGTGCCGGGAGGGCCGTAGAGCAGGACGCCCTTGGGGATCTTGGCACCCACGTCGAGGAACTTCTTGGGCTCGGCGAGGAACTCCTTGATCTCGTAGAGTTCTTCGACGGCCTCGTCAGCGCCAGCGACATCGGCGAAGGTGACCTTGGGCATGTCCGGGGAGGCGAGCTTGGCCTTCGACTTGCCGAACTGCATCACCCCGCGGCCACCACCCTGCATACGCATCATCAGGAAGAGGAACAGCCCGAGGATCAGGATCAGTGGGATCAGGGTGAACAGGAGCGAGACCAGCCAGTTTTGCCGGGCGGGGTCATCGGTGTAGCCATCCGGCGGCGGGTTTGCCTCCAGGGCGTCGACCACCATCTCGCCGCGGCTCTCCACGTAGAACGACTGCACTTGCGCAGCATCCTCGACCTCGCCACCGGTGAACGTCTCCCCATCCTTGAGGTCAAGATCGATCCGATCAGGGGTGACGGTCGCCGAAGCCACCTTGCCTTCGGCGATGAGGTCCATCGTGTCCGACGTGTCGATTCGAGAGTAGGCGCTCGGAGACATCAGGGCGTAGGTCAGGACCCCGAAGCCGACGATCAGGGCTACCCACAGCCAAGGACTGCGACGCTGTTTCTTCTTCGTGCTCATCAATGTTCGGAGCCTGCGGCCCCGCTCCTTGCCTGGTATGTGTGAAGGCGACGATTCTGACACCCGGTCTGCACGCCTCAACGCGCAGCGACGAACCAGTGTTCCAGACCGCAGAGGGTTGCTCGAACTCGCTCAGGTGTACATGTGTGGAGCCAGGATGCCGACTTCGCGCAGGTTGCGGAACTTCTCGGCGAAGTCCAGGCCGTAGCCCACCACGAATTCGTTGCCGATCTCGAAGCCGACATAGCGCACGTCGATCTCGACCTTGGCCGCTTGCGGCTTGCGCAGCAGGGTGCAGATCTCGACCGATGCCGGTCCTCGCGACTGCAGGTTGGTCCGGATCCAGCTCAGGGTCAGCCCGGAGTCGATGATGTCTTCGATGATCAGTACGTGCCGGCCGCTGATGTCGGTGTCGAGGTCCTTGAGGATCCGCACGACCCCGGAGGACTTGGTGCCGGACCCGTAGGAACTGACCGCCATCCAGTCCATCTCCGCCGAGCCTGGCAGCGCCCGCATGAGATCGGCCATCACGACCACCGCGCCCTTGAGCACGCCCACCAGAAGCACGTTCTTGTCTTGATAGTCCGCCCAGATCTCGTGGCCGAGCTCTCCTAGCCGCTCCTGGATCTGCTCCTGCGTCAGCAGCACCTTCTCCAGATCGAGGCCCATCTGCTCAGCGTCCACGTGCGTCCTCCGGGTCTTCTTTGCGGTGATCGTCCCGAAGCCGCGCAACGGGGTATGGGGACAGTTAACTAGGGATGGACGATCGGAGCCAGATCCGGTCGTCTTCGCGGTGCGCGCGCACCGGCCCAGGGAGGTCGACGGGGCCTTGTCCGTGCCAGCGCAGCACGAGATCGTCCAACGACCGTAGGTGGACCGAGCTCAACGATCCGGCGTCGGCACCTCCGGCGATCGCCATGGCCCGCAACAGCCGCGTCCTGATCCCGGTCGGATGGACGAGCAGCCCCTCGACGGGCCACGGCATTGGCCCCATGTCGACGTATGCCGCGTCGCTGAGTTGGTCCAACGTGTCCGCGTCGACGCGGAGCAGATCCGCAGATCGAGCCAACGCATGCGTGACCCCTGGACCGAGATCGGCCTCCATCTGCCCAAGCAACTTGCGCGCTCGCACTCGGCTGAACCGTGCGTCGTTGTTGTGCGGGTCGCTCCAGACATCCAGATGCGCTTCGAGACAGACCTGCTCCGTCACGTCTCGGCCGATGTCGAGAAAAGGCCGCACGAGCAGGACCCTCCCGTCGCCCCGGAGCGGGCGGACGGACGGCATACCCGCCAGTGAGCGTGCACCGGACCCTCGAGCCAACCCCAGCAGAACCTGTTCGGCCTGATCGTTGCGGGTGTGGCCAACGAGCACTGCCTGTGCTCCGAGGGCAACCGCCGCATCGGACAGCGCGGCATACCTCGCCTGGCGCGCCCCGTCCTCGACCCCGCTGGCGGTGGTCGGGACACGAACGGCGATGACGTTCACCAGGTCGATTCCCAACGCCGCGCAGTGACCGGCCGCAGCCTGAGCCACGTCATCCGATCCCTGCTGCAGTTGATGGTCGATGATCGCCGCGCACGCGGTGCCCCCGTGACGAGGCACCACGAACTGCGCTGCCACCGCCAGGGCCAAGGAATCTGCGCCGCCGCTACACGCGACCATGACTCGCTGCCCGAGCAGGTCGTGCCCCGTCAGGACAGCCCGCACCGCTGACCGCACGGCCGCCATCGCAGGTGAAGGACCAGTCAACGGATGGACTCGCTTCCTTCGGTATGCCGCGCGCGGGCTCTAGTGATGGACCCGCGCGACCCAGGACGCCGGATCGGCGATCTCACTGGCCTTGGGCAGCGCGTCTGGGCTAGACCACACCTGGTTGAAGCCCTCCGTGCCGACCTGCTCCCTTACGGACCGCACGAACTTGGCGCCGTCGCGGTATTGCCGCATCTTGGCCTCCATGCCCAGAATCCGGCGCAGCAGCACGTCCAGGGTGCCAGCGCCCTTGCGGCGTTGGGTGAACTTCGCGCGGATGTCGGCGACGCTGGGGATGACGGAGGGACCGACCTCGTCCATGATCACGTCGGCGTGGCCTTCGAGCAGCGCCATCACGGCGGTCAGGTCGGCCAACTGTGCGCGCTGCTCTTCACTGGCCAGCAAAGTGGTGATGTCGGTTTCCCCGCGCAGCACCGACGGCAGACCCGTGATGAGCTGACTCATCCGCCCACCGACGTCATCCGGGTGCGGGATCAGTGAGGTACTCAAGGTTTGAGCTTGCTCGATGATGTGGCCGCGTAGCCAGGGCACCGAGGTGAACTGCACGCGGTGGGTCTCTTCGTGCATACAAACCCAGAGGCGGAAGTCCGTGACGTCGACCCCGAGTTCGCGCTCAGCGGCCATGATGTTGGGCGCGACCAGGAGCAACCGTGGGGTGCCTTGGGGCGCGAGATCGTATTGCCCCAGCACCTTGGTGCTCACCCAGGAGAGCAAGCCGGCGACCTCGGCACCGCTGACCACGCCGCCCACGCGCCGGGACAGCTCGGAGGGGTCGGACGGCGGTGGGTCGCCGTTCTCGCCGCCGCTATCGCGGCGCGACATGACCTCGTGGAGCACTGGCGTCATCATCGCCTGCATCGAGGCCGAGTTGGCGCGGATCCAGCCTGGTCGGTCCACGATCAAGGGTGCAGCGGCATCGTTGGGGGCGGTCATCAACGACGTGTGCGCCACCGGCTCGACCGATGCCGCGGCGCTGGCCCGCAGTTGAGCGACGGCGTCCTTGATCTCGATCCGGCTGACTTTGGGTCCCGAAGGCACCACCCGGCCCGCTGCGGACGCAGCAAACCCCCAGTTCACGACCCCGCGGTCCTGTGGTGGCACCACGGTGGGTTGCTCCGCCGAGGCACCCCGGCCAGTCTTGAAGAAGTTACTCATGACTCCACCGTAACCACGACGGGCCTAGCAGCCACAGCCAGCAAACTGTGCAACAAGGGCGTCGACCACCGCGCGGGCCTCCACCGCAGCGCCACCGGACCCGACATCGTTGAGGCTCAAGGCAAAGACCAGAAGGCGGCCGTCGAGAGTAGTGATCGTTCCTGCGAGGGAGGTCACTGAGGGCAGAGACCCCGTTTTGGCGCGCACCACGCCTCGACCCGGCGCTGCCGAGTCCTGCACGAAGCGGTCGGCCAAGGTGCCGCTGTAGGCCGCAATCGGCAGCCCGGTCAGCACCGACTGCAACGACGGATATCGCCCGCTGGCCCCATTGACCACGACGTCGGCCACCAAGCGCATCGGCAACATCGTGCCAGCGGAGAGCCCCGAGGTGTCGGCCAGCACCGCGCCGTCGGTGTCGAGTTCGTAGTAGTCGCTCAGCGCACTCAGCACCCACGCGTTGACGGCATCTTGATCGGTGTCGACACCCGAGGCGACGGCTGCCTGGCGGGTCAACTGCTCGATCATCGCGTTGTCGCTCGTGGTCAGGGCCAACGCCAAGACATCGCGCAGCGGGGCGGACTCCACCTCGGCGAGCACCGAGCCAGTGGCGCTGCTCGCCCCTTCGACCCGCTCGACATCGCCGTCTTGGGCCACGCGCACATCGACGCCTTCGTCGATCAACGCCTGCTCGAAGGCTCGCGCAGCGGACTGGGCCGGATCGCGGGGCGCGGGGTCATACGGCAGCGCCCGGTCTTCCTCGAGCGCCAGCATCGAGATCCGACCGGCGAATCCGTTCTCGACCCAGAAGTCAGTCCAGTCCGGAGCGACGAGCGAGCCTTCTGCATAGCTGGTGTCTAGGAAAACCTCGACCCGCTCGGTCACTCCCTGGTCCTCCAAAGCCTCGGCCGTGTCCTCCGCCAGATCTATCAACCCGGCCCGGCCGGCCACCCTCGTGGACTTGCCGCGGCCCCCGGCGAGGAGCTGGTCACCTCCGGCCACGATCACGATCTCAGTCGGCCCCTCCCCCTGTACTACCTGCGTGGCAAAGGTCACGTCGGGTGGAAGGACTGCCATGATGGCCGCCGCGGACAGCAGTTTGGTCGTCGAGGCCGGGATAAGCGGCTCGTCAGCGCGGATGTCGATCAGGTGCTCATCGGTCAGCGCATCACGAACCGTGATCGCTCGCCCGGACCGTGAGCCCATCCACTGCGACTCCCACAACTCCCCCGCTCGATCGCCCATGATCTCGGCATCAGGAACTGGGCCCCGCTGGATCGGATCGAGCGCGAAGTCCACCGTGCGTGGCAGTTGAGGCCGAACAGCGTCTTGGGCTGCGCGCGGGCTCGGCTCGGATGACGCCGGCACGCTGGCCGCTGCGAGCCCTGGCACCGCGAGCGCGGCGCACACGGCAGCGATGATCGGACCTCGCTTGTCCCACCTCATCGCGCTCTCCTCACGTCCCGGATCACCGTGAATTTTGCCTGAGGCTACGTCACGCCTATGACAGCGACCGCCCCGCACGGACCTGTGCGGCCAGCCAAGGTGTGGCATTCTTCGGCCATGCACTTCGACGTCACCATCGAAATCCCCATGGGCAGCCGCAACAAGTACGAGGTCGATCACGCCACTGGGCGCATCCGCCTGGACCGGATGCTCTTCACCTCGACGCGCTATCCCGCAGACTACGGGTACATCGAGGAGACGCTCGGCGAGGACGGCGACCCTCTGGATGCCTTGGTTTTGCTCGATGAGCCGACCTGGCCCGGCTGCTTGGTGGCCGCTCGACCGATCGGCGTCTTCCACATGCGCGACGAGGCCGGCGGCGACGACAAAATCTTGTGTATGCCGGCCGGCGACCCCCGCAAGGACGGTGTCACGGATCTGAGCGACCTCGGCGAGCACACCGTCTTGGAGATCCAACACTTCTTCGAGGTCTACAAGGCGCTGGAACCCAACAAGTCGGTCGAGGCATCGAGTTGGGGCGGGCGCGAAGAGGCTGAACAGTGCTATCGGGAAGCTGTCGAGCGCGCCACCAAAGAGGGCGTTTCCACCAGGCGCTGGCCTGGTCCGCAGCACTAAGTCCTTGGCGCAGCGGCCGAGGGTCGCTAGCGAAGCGGGAGCGAACGCATACAATGAATCGCCGCAATCGATACGAAAGTTGCGCGATTTTTCGATGATGTGTGCAACCCCGGGCGTATCGTAGGCGTCATAAAGCGGACGTAGCGAAGTTCCGTTGCCGTCTCGACTTCGACTCCCAAGGGGACATGATGAGCACACCGCCCGAGCCGATGGCCGACCAACTTGAGTCCGAGTTTTCCGGCAGGCGCTCCGCTCGTCCTGTCCTGCTGCTGAGTGCCGCGGGTGTGGCGGCCTTGACGATCGGCGGAGGTGCCTTCGCCGTCAATGCGTTGATGGGCGGGGAGGGAGACCAGCCCGCGACAGCGATGCCGAGCAGCGTGGCGGCATACCTGCAGATCGACATCGACCCCAGTGTGGGCCAGAAGGTCGCGGCACTGCAGTTCTTTCAGGGGATGGACACTGCCGAGCTCGAAGAGATGCGCGACGGACAGGGCCGCGAGGCGCTCTTCGATTGGCTGGCCGAGGATGACCCAGAGGGCCCGTTGGCCGACATGAACTACCAAGAGGACGTCGAGCCGTGGCTGGGCGACCGGGCCGGCGTCGGCGTCATGCCTGGTGAGAGCACCGACGATCTCGTCCCGGTTTTGGCCGTGCAGGTCAAGGACGAAGCCGCCGCCGAGTCCTTCCTGAACGAGGTCACGGCCGACGGTGGGGGCGAGGAGGTCGAGTTCTTCTTCCTCGGTGACTACGTCGTCTTCGCCGAGCCGGACGAGGCCGAGGGCGTGAAGATCGCGGTAAATCAGGGCACTTTGGCCGACGTTCCGGCGTTCTCCGCGGACCTCGAGGCCCTCGGCGAGCAGGGCATCGTGTCGATGTGGGCTGACCTGCCGGCCTTCCAAGACTTGAGCAACAGCGTCAACGAAGAGTTGAACGCCACGCTCGGCGAGACCGCAGCCACGACTCCCCTGATGGACGGAGAGACCAAGTTGGAGGGGCGGATGGCCGCCACCTTACGTTTCGACGAAGACGCGATCGAGTTCTACGGGGCCGCGTTCGACGCGGGTGCCAAGCCGATTGAGGGCGGCGACTCCGCGCACCTCATCTCGAGCCTGCCGAAGGACACGTCGCTGGCCTTCGCGTTCGAGCACGGGGACCAGTACGTCGATCAGATCTGGTCGATTCTCGAAGAGGCTTACCCCGACGACACCGCTGCCGCGCAAGAAGAGGCCGCAGCCGAGGGGTTCAACCTGCCCGATGACCTCAAGACCATGCTCGGCAACTCGGCCGTGGTTGCTGCTGGCCCAGACATCACCGATGTCGAGGCCATGGACGATGGTGACATCCCCTCGATTGGCTACGCCGCCAACACCGACGCCGAGGCCGCAGTGGCTCTGGTTGACCGCCTGATCGAGTTCTCCAGTGAGGGCGTGTCTGCCGAGGAAATGGGGATCTCCTACGGCGCTGACGGCGACCTCTTCGTCATCGCCAGTGATCCGGCATACCAAGAGGCTTTGGCAAGCGAGGGTGACCTGGGCTCCACGCGCGACTTCAAGCTCGCAGTGCCGGACGCCGACGATGCCGATGTGGCTGGCTTCATGAGCCTGAACGACCTCGAACCTTTGTATCTCGAAGAGATGGTCGAGGGCCAGGAGCGCGACATGGTGGCCTCGATGGCCGCTGTCGGTATGGCGGGCACGTCCGACGGTGAAGGCGGCGCCACCTTCTCCGTGCGCTTGGTCTTCGACGAGTGAGTAGTGGTGTTGCGGGCGCGATCCGCGCAGAGCTAGACCACAAGACCAAGCCGCCACACTCGCTGGGCCGACTCGAGACTCTCGCGGTCGAGCTCGGGATCGCGCAACGAAGCACCTCCCCTACCGTGGACCCCGCGCGAATCGTCGTATTCGCCGGGGACCACGGGGTGGCCGCCGACGGCGTCAGCGCCTTTCCCAGTGAAGTGACCGCACAGATGTGCGCGAACTTCGCCTCGGGTGGGGCTGCTGTCGCCGTTTTGGCGCGTACCTACGGCGCTGCCTTGGAGGTGGTTGACGTGGGGGTTGCCTCAGACATCAGCCACATCGAAGGCATCGTGCACGCCAAGGTCGCGCACGGCACAAACAATCTGAGGACTACCGCGGCCATTTCGGACGAGTCGATGCTGGAGCAGGCCCTTCAGGTGGGCCGCAATACGACTTTTCGAGCAGCGGCCGACGGTGTGCGTTGCCTGGCGCTGGGCGAGATGGGCATCGGCAACACCACGTCTGCGGCCGTGCTCACGGCCTTGCTGTGTGACGGCGACTCCCACACGGTGACCGGCCGCGGGACCGGACTCGACGAGGACGGTCTTGCCGCCAAACGCGCCATCGTCGAGGAGGCCATCCGGCGGTGCCTGCCGTATGCCTCCGATCCTCGCGAGTGTCTGCGCCACGCCGGTGGCCTGGAGTTGGCGGCGCTGGTCGGGGCCATGCTCGAAGCGCCCGCCCACGGCCTGCCGGTGGTCATCGATGGCTACATCGTCACCGCTGCCGCGCTCGTAGCGTGCCGGATCGATCCAGCCGTTCGGGCCCAGTTGATCTTTGCCCACCGCTCGATGGAGCCGGGGCACACGCTCGCGCTGTCCACGCTGCAGGCTGAGCCTCTCTT
>JBGTGC010000158.1:0-2866 GCA_041746935.1 Dermatophilaceae bacterium | reverse complement strand
GACAGCGGTTCGTCCAGCAGGAGCAGCCCAGGATCGGTGGCCAACGCACGTGCCAACGCGGCCCGTTGGGCCTGCCCAGTCGAGATGGCCTCGGGTTTGCGATGGGCAATTTCCGCAAGACCGACGCGGGTCAGTTCGGCCAACGCTCGGTTCCGAGCAACCGACGCGGATGAGCCTCGCGAGCGCGGCCCGAAGGCGACGTTCTCGAGCAGCGAAAGGTGGGGGAAGAGCAGCGGATCGGCGAGGACAAGCCCGACCTGCCGGTCTTGGGCGGCCAGGTGCATGTCGCGCGCGGGGTCGGACCAGCAGTGTGTGCCCTCAATAGTCCCGCTGGTCAAGGAGATCAAGCCGGCCAAGGCCAGGAGCAAGGTGGACTTGCCCGACCCGTTCGGTCCCAAGACGGCGGTGACCGTGCGGGGTGCGAGGTCGAACGCAGCGCGGAGGTCAAAATCCCCGCGCTGTATGCCGACGTCTACGGTGAGCGGGATCGCCGCCGGGACAGAGGTGGACGGCGTGCTCACGGCATCCACCGACTGCGGAGCGCCCCCAAGACGACCACACAAATGGCTAGCATCAGCACCGACAGAGCCAGCGCAGCGTCCGGGTCTTGCTCCAAAGCGGTGAAGACAGCCAGCGGCACGGTCTGCGTTCGCCCACTGAAGTTGCCTGCGAAGGTGATCGTGGCGCCGAACTCCCCCAGCGCCCGAGCCCACGCCAACGCAGCCCCAGCCGCCATTCCCGGCGCGACGAGCGGGATCACGACGATCGTGAACGTCCGCACGGGTGAGGCACCAAGTGTGGCCGCGATTTCGTCATACCGAGAGTCCAGCCCACGCATCGAGCCTTCGACGGAGATGACGTAGAACGGCAGCGCGACGAAGACTTCGGCGAAGATCACGGCCATCGTGGTGAACGGGATGGTGATGCCGAGCGCGGCATCGAGCGGGCCACCGATCACGCCAGTCCGCCCCCACGCGGCGAGCAAAGCCACCCCGCCGACGACTGGTGGCAGCACCATCGGCACGGTGACCAGCGCTCGCAACCAGGGCAATAAACGATGGGTCCCGCGAGCTAAGACCCAAGCCAAGGGCGTTCCTAGAGCCACCACAATGACGAGCGTGATCGAGGTGGTGATCGCCGACAACCGCACGGCTTCCAGCGCCAGCGGACTGGTGATGTCGCCGAGTAGCCCCGGCCAGTCGACTCGCAGCAGTAGGGCGATGAGCGGGAAGAGCAGCACGCCAATGGCCAACCACGCTGGCACCAGGATCGGCCACCGGCGGGGAGCGCGACTGATCCCGGGTCTGGACGGCGCGCGGGGTGGCGCAGTCATGACGGAGTGCCGAAACCAGCGTCGCCCCAGATGGCTTGTCCGTAGGGGGATGTCATGAAGTCGACGAGGGCTCGGCCGTTCTCGCTGCCGTCGATGACGAGCGCCGGATAGCTGGTCACCACTTGCGCAGACTCGGGCACCGCGACGGTCTGCACCTCGGCGTTGGCCTCGGTCGACCCGGTCACATCGGTGACGTAGACGACGCCGGCATCGGCTTCGCCTGAGGTCACCTTGGCCAAGGTGGCACGCACATCGGGCTCGAAGGACGCGATCCGCGGAGTGATCGAAGCCTTGTCAAACATCTGCGCGGCCGCTGCTCCGCAGGGCACCTGCTCGGCACAGACAACCAGCGTCACGTCACCGCCCGCTAGGTCCTCCAGCGTTCGGATGCCTCCAGGATTGCCGGGGGCGAGCGCGATCGTGAGGGTATTGGTCGCGACCGTCGTCTGCTCGTTGACCTCGAGGTCGGTGTCGAGGGCGGCTAACGGCCCAGGTCCGGCCAGCACCACGAGGTCTGCCAGAGCACCGGCGTTGAGTTGCTGCACGATCTGCGCCGAACCGGCGTAGGCAACCTCGTAATCCTCCTCTGGATAGACCTCTTGGGCTCGCGCCACCATCTCTGGCATGACATCGGATAACGAGGACGCAGCAAGGATGGTCACCCTGCGATCCTCCGGGCCGCTGCACCCCGCGCCGAGCAGACCGGCAGTCACGCAGACGACGAGCGCCGCTCTCACTGCGGCACGCCCACCGTGACGTGAGTGGCCTTGATCGAAGCGACCGCCACACTGCCGACCTCGAGGCCCATCTCGCGGACCGCCTCAGCGCTAAGTAGCGAGACCAGTCGGAACGGCCCGGCCTGCATATCGACCTGGGCCATCACGGTGTCCATCACGATCCGGATCACGATGCCGCGCATCTGATTCCGGGACGACGTGGTGCCGAGCGTGCCGATCGCCGCGGGGGTATGCAGCTCGGCCGCGAGAGCGGCGACCTCGATGCCCGGGATGACGGCTTTGCCTGAGGCGTCCTTGCTGGATGTTAAGCGGCCGCTATCGACGGCTCGGCGCACCGTATCCGAGGAGACTCCGAGGAGTTCAGCGGCTTCAATAACTCGCATGTGCGCCATAAGATGCAGCATACAGTCGCAGATGCGCTTGTATGTGGTCCGAGGTCGGGGCGCTACGCCGGGTCGAGCGGTGCCAAGTCCGGGCGCTTAGGGCTGACATGGTCTCCGGACGACTTGCCCTGCACTCGACGCTGCACCCACGGCCCGGCATACTCCTTGGCCCACAGTGCGTTGTTGCGGATCATCTCGATCCGGCCCGGCGAGGGTTGCGGGGGGAGCGGGACGTGCCAGTCGGCGTCGGCGGGGTCGTGGCCGAGCGCGGTGTATGCAGCCAAGGCGACACGGCGATGGCCCTCGGTTGTCATGTGGATCCGGTCGTCAGCCCACATCCGCCAGTCTTTCAAGAAGTCGAAGCCCCACTGGTTCAGCACGTAGCAACCCTGACGCTGAGCGATCTTCCACAC
>JBGTGC010000157.1:0-3075 GCA_041746935.1 Dermatophilaceae bacterium | reverse complement strand
GTGGTGCTGGGTCGCCGCTCGGGACACGCCGCCGACGACGCGGTGGGCACCGGGGTGCTCACTCGCCCGACCCAAGACCATCGCTGCCGCGCCCGATCCCAGCGTCAGGGTGGCGAACTCGCGCTGGATGTCTTCCGCGGTGGTCTCCGGGGAGGACAGTCGCGCCAGGGTGTTTTCCTGGGGGGTCCGCGAGCCTTCGCCGTCGACGATCAACGCGTAGTCGATCTGACCGGCATCGATCATGCTCGCCGCCAACTGCATGCCGTTGACGAACCCGAGGCAGGCATTGGCGAGGTCGAAGTTCAGGCAACTGGACGGCATACCGAGTTGGTGATGGATGCCGACGGCGACCGATGGCTCGAGGTGCTCGCGGCTCACCGAGGTGTTGATCATCATGCCGATCCGCGCCGGATCGACGCCTGACTCGGCAATGGCCTTGGCCCCCGCTTCGACGGCACCGTCCACGAAACTCGTCCCGGTCGGCCACCAGCGACGCTCCTTGATGCCGGCCAATTTGGCCAACATGCCAGGTCGCATGCCGTTGCGTTCGTAGGAGTCGCCGAGGATGCGGTCGAACTCGTGTGATGTCATTACTACTGGCGCATCGACTGCAGTGATCGACAACACGGCAGTGTCGTGGTGACGGAAGGTGATGTTGCCGCTCAAAGGAACCTCGATAGGTGTGCAGACGTCTAATCAGAACCGGACTATGACACCACAGCCCATTCTCGTATCAACAAATTCCCAGGAACATGGCCCACGCTAGGTCAGCACCACAAGGACAGGAGCACATCATGGCACGAACCGTTCGGAGTCGCTCAGGGGCTGCACTCGCTGGTGTCGCCCTCCTCGCCGGGGTCGCAGCCTGCGGCTCGGATGCGGAAGTAGCCGAGGTCGCGCAGGGCACAGCCACGCCCAGCACGCCCGAGATGTCCGAGGTCGAGCCCGGTGGGGACGTCTCGGCCACCGAGCTGGTCCAACGGTTGAACTCTCCTGGCGTTGAAGAGTTGAGCTCGTTCTCGTTCGATCTCGACCTGACCGATCAAGAAGAGCAATTCAAAGTCTTCGGCGCTGTCGACCTGGCTGGCGGCTCGCCCGCCGCCCAGGTGACCGCAGACCTGCCTCCACTCGGTGTCTTGGATGTGCTGCTGGTGGACGGCTCGGCATACGTCAACATTCCCGAGCTCACCCCGGCCGGTAAGTACTACGAGGTCCCAGCCGAAGACTTGGCGGACTTCGGAGTGTCCGATGTCAGCGAGTCTCTGGATCTGGGCAAGCTCATGGACGAGTGGGACACCGAACTCACACAGGTCACCTTTGTCGGCGCTGAAGAGATCAACGGGGCGATGACCGACCACTACGAAATCACCTTGGACCCGCAGGCCGCACTTGACGCAGCTGGACAGACGGCACCGCCGGACATGGACCTGCCCGATTCCGGGACCTACGGAATCTGGGTCGGTGAAGACAACTTCATCGCTCAAATGGTCCTCGATATCGAAGGGGCCTCGGCCACTGTGTCGCTGGACGACTGGGGCCAGGACGTGCAGGTCCAGGCACCAGATGATGTCGACGTGCTGGAGTTGCCGAACTTCTGAGTCGGCCTCAGTTGGTCGGGTCCACCACCGACTGCTGCGAGGGCCGCTCGTCTTGGCGCACGATGCCCACCGGGCAGGTCAGCCCGTTCGGGCCGTGGTTGCAGTAGCCCCCAGGGTGCTTGTACAGGTATTGCTGGTGCTCGGCTTCGGCGTAGTAGAAGTCACCGGCCCATGAGGCTGAGGCCAACTCCGTGGTGATCGCGCCGTGGCCGTGCTGGCGCAGGACTTCACCGAAAGTGGCGCTCGTCTCCCGCGCGGCCTGCTCCTGGTCCGGGGTCGTCCAGTAGATGGCGGAGCGGTATTGGGTGCCGATGTCGTTGCCCTGGCGGTTCCGGGTCGTGGGGTCGTGGTTCTCCCAGAAGATCTTCAGCAACTCGGCCGGGCTGACGCGAGCGGGGTCGTAGACGACCTGGGCCGCTTCGGTGTGGCCGGTGCGGCCCGTGCATACCTCGCGGTAGGTCGGGTCCGAGGTGCTGCCGCCCATGTATCCCACGGCCGTGCTCAGCACGCCGGGAACGCTCCAGTACATCCGCTCGGCACCCCAGAAGCATCCCATCGCGACGTATAAGACTTCGGCGTTATCTCCCCAAGGCCCGCGCAGCGGCACATCGAGCACCTCGTGGTGGAGGGAGGCGTCACGGTCGTCGGCGTCGCGTCCGGCGGGGGTCTTGGCTGTAAAGAAACTCACAGTCACCACAACACGGCTCGCCAAGCCGACATTCCAGGTTCCGTGGAACAACGCTGCCCCTCCCGCCGCGTGCCCACGGGTAGCGTGACGCCATGGGCACCACACTGATGAACGTCGCGGCCAGGGTCGAGCCATGGTCCGGCACAGAAATCGCCGTCCGATTCGGTATGCCGACGGTGGTGTTCCTGCTGGGTCTCATCTATTTCTTGTCGGGCCGAGCCGAGCGCAAAGCGATTCGCGCGGAAGCGTCCGAGCGTGGCGGTTTCGGCGGCCCACCCGGCACGAGCGATGTCGGCAGCGCGCAGGGATTCGGCGTCGAGCAAGCGGCTGAGCAGGTTCGCACCGCGACGCGCAAGGTGCTGATCGGTTTGATCGTGATGCTGCTCGCCGTATTGACGCTGCTCGGCATCACCTTCTGGAGGATCTTCTCCTGAACCTGCTCTGCCTCGACGTGGGGTCGACCTACACCAAGGGCGCACTCGTCGATTCGTTCTCTGGCCAGCTTATCGAGACGTCCAGCGTGCCCACCACCCTGTCCGGCGACGTGTGGGACGGCGTGAGCCAGGTCCGAGCACAGATCGCCGAGCGCTGCGCTCACACCCCGCACCTACACGACCATGACGCGGTGCGGCTGTGTTCCAGCGCCGGCGGGGGTCTGCGTCTGGCGATCGTCGGGTTCGAGCGAGACGTCAGCGCCGTCGCGGGCTCGATCGTGGCGCTGTGCGCCGGAGCGCGGGTCGTGCACTCCACGAACGGGCTTCTGTCGGCGGACGAGGTCCAGGCTCTGCG
>JBGTGC010000156.1:0-1581 GCA_041746935.1 Dermatophilaceae bacterium | reverse complement strand
ACCTCGTGTTTCACAGTGATTGCATCCCCTCACAAAGCAGCATCACTTCACCCCCGACACGGCCCCTCCAAGCGCCAGAACTGTCGCCCCGTGCCCTCAGTTGGGTCGTCCGACGAACGACGAAGAAGCATCGAAGGGGCCTAGTGCCGCGTGTCCAAAGTCATTTGACAGTGATGGTTTGAGATAATCATGCATGCGAATTGCTCCATTGGGATTGCGCGATGGCGACCGGGAGACGTTGGTGTCGTTGACCCGGTCCTCGACGGTGATGGCCGGCTCGGCGCAGCGGGCACGGATTGTGCTGCTGGCCGCCGATGGAGTGTCCAACACGGAGATCGCCTCTCGGACAGGGGTTTCGCGTCCGACGGTAATCGCGTGGCGGGCACGCTATGAACAGTCCGGTATGGCGGGGTTGGTGGATCGGCCGCGCTCGGGCCGACCCCGCGATCTCAACCATGGCGACATCGTGTCGGCCACGTTGGCTCCGCCCCCTGCCAAACTCGGTGTCACGCATTGGAGTTCGCGCCTGCTAGCCAAGCACCTGAAGATCAACTTCTCGGCGGTGGCCAAAGCGTGGCGTGAATACGGGGTCCAACCGTGGCGGTCGGAGACGTTCAAATTCTCCACCGACCCGGAACTGGTCGCCAAGGTCAACGACGTCGTCGGGCTCTACCTCGACCCGCCGGAGAACGCCATCGTGCTGTGCGTCGACGAGAAGAGCCAGATACAGGCACTCGATCGCACCCAGCCGATGTTGCCGATGCAACCCGGCCTGCCCGAACGACGCACCCATGACTACGTACGCCACGGCACCACAACGCTGTTCGCTGCATTGGAGGTCGCTACCGGCAAGGTCACCGGCATCTGTCAGGACCGCCACCGGCATCAGGAATTTCTGCGCTTCCTCAAACACGTCGCACGTGCCTATCCTCACGAAGAACTGCACCTGGTGATGGACAACTACGCCGCTCACAAACGCATCGAGGTCCGCCAGTGGCTCGCCGACAATCCGCGCATCCACGTGCACTTCACACCGACATCGGCGTCGTGGCTCAATCTCGTCGAAGTCTGGTTCGGCATCATCGAACGGCAAGCCATCCACCGCGGCACCTTCGGAAACGTCCGCGAGCTCACCCGCGCGATCCGAGCATTCATCACGGGATGGAACAAGCGTTCCCACCCGTTCGTATGGACCAAGACCGCCGACGAAATCCTCAAAAAAGCCAACCGTCAATCAACTTCAAGCACGGGCCACTAGGGAATCGTTCTGCGTGTATAAGGGCCTCAACGGCTACACGTACGTCGACATGTACGTCAACGGTGAATATTGCGAACGACCGGCTCCTCCTTCCGCCGAAGCTCCCGCCACACCCTGAATCACCCCAGGTATCGTGCGGATTCCTTCTGAGTTAGGATGGATGACGATCATGCCGAAGAGATTCGAATCGGAGGTCCGTGAACGGGCCTTGCGGTTGTTGGAGACCCATGGTGGCGAGTATTCGTCGCTGACCGCCGCTTCCCAGGCCATCGCCAGGCAGGTCGGGGTTGGCAAGGAAACGGTCCGTCGCTGGGCGGTGCAGG
>JBGTGC010000155.1:0-12030 GCA_041746935.1 Dermatophilaceae bacterium | reverse complement strand
CGGTGCGTGCGGCTCGATCTGCCGCAGCCACCGTGGCCCCACCAATCCATCGGACGGTGCCGTCCAGGCCCGCATCGTCGCCGCGCGACGCGTAACCCGCAGCCTTCACCATGGCGACGCCGATCCACTGGACCGCGCCATCCACGATGCGGTCATCGAATCGGGCCAAGGCATTGGCCAGGCGCATCGTTGGTTTGACCACCAGCGCACGACTGGCCGATTCCAGGCCCAGCCACGCTCGCGCCCAGCGGGGCTCAGGCGGGCTCCACCGAGACATCACGATCAGGACCAGCCCGGCGGCGACGGCCGAAATCATCAACTCCAGCAGGCCAGCGCGGACCGCGTCCGGGCCATCGAGGGCTCGCGCCACCTGGCGACCGACCGGTGCCAACGTCACCAGTCCCACCACAGCGGCCGCGATGGCAAGGGCCACCAGCGGGGCCTTCGCGATGTCATACACCCTTCGAGTGCCGATCTGCTCGGTGTCGTACTGCGCAGAAACCCGCGCCGCCGACGCACCAGGCGGGCGGGGCCAGATCACGAACACGATCTTGCCTGCATACGCCGCAGACAACATGGAGGCAATCAGTCCGAGTGCATACAGCGCCCACGACTGCTCCAGTGTCGCGGTGAGCACCGTGTCCTTGGTGGCCCATAGCGACAGTGGCGCGATGCCGGCGAGGCAGAGGGCACCGACCACGGCGGTAATGCCCACGACGGGCCATCGGCGAGCGATTCCGCGCAATCCGATCAGTGACTTGGTGCCGATGGCCGTGAGCCAGATCCCCGCAGCCAAGAACAGCAACGCCTTGGTGAAGGCGTGGCCCACCAGATGGGCCGCGCCCCCGGATACGCTGCCAACTCCGGCCGCCAACACGACGAACCCCAGTTGTGCTGCGGTAGAGGCTGCCAGCAATTGTTTGAGGTCGCGCTGTGCGATGGCCACGATCCCCAACGCGACAGCGGTGAGTGCTCCGATCCAGGCGGTGGCCGTGGCCGCCCAACCGGTCGCGGCCAGCAGTGGCTCCATCCGAAGCAGCAGATACCCGCCGAGCGCCACCATCGCGGCCGAGTGCAGCAATGCACTGACCGGACTTGGACCCGCCATCGCCGAGGAAAGCCAGAACGAGAAGGGCAGCTGAGCAGCCTTGCCCAGCGCGGCGATCACGACCCCGGCGGCGATGACGCTCCGCCAGCCCTGAGAGGCATCGGCCAACTCGGCCAGACCCCACCCTGCACCACCGGCCAACGCGGCCGCCGCAGCCACATAGAGCCCGAGATCGGCAGCTCGGGTGGTCACAAACGCCGTCAATCCAGCTGTCACTCGGTCCTGCTCACGCCACCAGAACCCGATGAGCGCGTAGGACGTCCCCCCCATCAGCTCCCACCCGAACAACAAGGTAGGCAGGGTGGTCGCGGTTGCGGTGAGAAGGGCGAACGCGTTGAACAACAACATCAAACCGTGGAATCTGGCCTTCGCCTGGGCTATCTCAGCGACGGCCACGAGCAGCGCAAGGGTGGTGATCACGGCGATGGTCGGGACCAGCAGAGCGCTCAATGTGTCGACGCCAAGGCCGAAGTCGGCTCCGACCACGAACCTCATCGAGACGCCGGGCCGCAGCAGCGCCACTGCGAGGGCGATCAAGGAGGTGAGTCCTGCGGTGGCGATCGAGATCTTCCCGGCGATCGGCTCGGCCTGTGGGGTGAGGATTAATCCGGCCCCCACGATCGCCGGCACCAGGATGAGCGCCCAGAGCAGCCCCTCGGAAATCCCGATCATTGAGACAACTCGGTGGCCATGTCGGTCATGTCGGCGCCCGCGTCACGGTGCAGGAGGGTCGCGACCGCGAAGCCCATGGCCATCTCGACCGTCATCGCGGCAATGATCACCAGGAGCAGCACCTGACCCGAAGGCTCCGGCACGACGAACCACCAAAACCCGGCGGCCGCCACAATGATCCCGTTGATCATCAACTCCAGGCCCATCATGACCATCACCACCACCTGCTGAGAGATGGCTCCGTAAAGACCGACACAGAACAGGGCGGCGGCGAGGATCAGCACCGCTTCCAGGGTCATCGGCCCACCCCACCGGGCTGCGGGTCGTCGGCGGGGCGTCGCTTGAGGTCATCGCCCATGCGGTCATACCGGGTGCGGTTGGAGGCCAGCACCACTCCCGCAACGATCGTCGAAACCATCACGGGACTGATGACCGCCATCACCAACATCGACGGTCCCATCAGCGCGTCCCCCAGCGCTGCGGTCACGTCCGGTACCGGGCTGCCGCTCCGGGTGGGCCAGTCGATCAGGAGTATGCCGACGCTCAGGGCCACAAAAATACCCACCGCCGCAGCCAGCGCCTGCCGGTTGTCGTGCACCATGCTCATCGGCATCAACGCCGGATTCATCCCCATGAACATCATCATGAAGATGGCCATGATCGCCATCTCCATCACCATCATCAGGATCACGATGACGCCGATGTAGTTCTGGGCGAGCAAAACAACGATCACGCCCACCGCCACGAAGGAGAGCGCCAAGGCGTAGGTCGCCCGAGCCATGGAGTCGACGTAGAAGACCACAGCACCGCTGAGGGTGGCGACCACCCCGAGCACCCAGAAGGCGACGTCGACCACGAGCGGAGAGTCCGGCATCTCATGCCCTCCAGACGACGACGATGGCCACGATCAGGTCTTGGACGATCACAGCTGGCAGTAGGACCATCCAGCCCAGCTCCATGAACTGATCGGGACGCAAGATCGGCATCCGACGCCGCAGCCAGACCAAGGCACCCAAGAGCAACACGGTCTTGGCCAGGGTCCACGTCCATCCGGGAAGCAGTGGTCCGTGATCACCACCCAGGAACATTGGCACCGCAAAGGCGGCCCCCGCGGCCAACAGCGCGTATCGCCCTGATTGGAACAGGAGCCGGTCCACACCGCTGAGCTCGGAGGAGACTCCCCCCGCCAGGTCAGCGCCCGCGGCGGCGCTGAACGGACCCCATACCGAAAAGGCCACGACCCCTAGGCAATAGACCGCGAAGGCCACCGGCATCCAGACCACGAACCACAGGTCTTGCTGAGCGGCGGCGACCGCGCCGACGTTCAGACTCGCAGCCGCAATGGCCGGTGCGACTAAGGCAAACATCAACGGCAACTCGTAGCCGAGACCGTGTGCGAGGAAGCGATAGCCACCGACGAGGGAGTATGCCGAGTTCGGTCCCCATCCGACCATCCACACCAACGCCCACACCAACACGTCCATGGCGTTGAACCAGACGATGCCGACGTCGAGATCCACGATCGTCCATTGGCCTAGCGGAACAACAGCAACCATCAGGAGAGCCACCACGATCAGGCCAGCACTGCCGACTCGCCACAGGAGGGTGTCGGCGCTGAGCGTGACCCTGCGCCGTTGGCGCATCAGCCTTGCTCCCTCGGCGATGGGCACCGACCAGCCCGATCGGTGGGTACCCAAGGCCCGGGCGCTGAGCCGACTATCCAGGACTCCTGCGAGCAAGGCCAAACCAGCCAGGAGGATCAGCGCCAAGCCCGCCCACCCCGCGGACACGGTGGTCAGCGACGCTTCAGCCATCACGGGCCCCCTGCGCCGCAACCCATTCGGGACGAAGGTCCAGCGTGGCGAGGACCACTCGAGCCACGGCCAGATCCACGCCCACCAAGACCGAGGGCACCGCGGCCATGTCCGGGGCTACCTGCTCGCGGGGTGCGATCGAGTCGGCGCTGCGCCCTTGTGAAACCCGCTCCACCATGACCATCAGGCGTTCATAGCTGTCACCAGCGAGCGAAACAGGAAGACCCAGACGCGCGCAGGCCCCAGCACTGAGGGGGCCGACTCCGCGCAGTGACCAACGCAGCGACCGCGAACGAGCGATGCGCCGCGCAAGGGCCGCTGCGCGTTCATCGATGTGGCCGAAGTCGGTGGCCGTTAACGCAGCGTTGCGGCACGCTTGGGCCCGCAGCGCGGCGTCCTGCCAACCAACCAGGGTAAGCAGGTGGGCAAGGTTGTCCCAACGCCACACCTGATCTAGATCGCGGTCGCTCAACCCTTCGGACCATGCTCGGGCGAGCGAGGCATCCGGGGTTCCAGAGATGCCAATGACCCGACCCGTGGCCTCAGTGATCACATCACCCTGCAGCGTCGCGTCGATCACCAAGCCCGCCGGCCAGTGCGGCAGGAAGGGCCCGAGCCGGATGTGCAGCACGTCCATCTCCAAGCCATCACGGCCTCGCGCGCCTTCGGCCAAGGCGATCCCGTCCGGGGCCATCTCCATGTCGCCGTGGTCCATGTCGCCGTGGTCCATGTCGCCGTGGTCCATGTCGCCGTGGTCCATGTCGCCGTGGTCCATGTCGCCGTGGTCCATGTCGCCGTCCTCACCGCCACAAAGGGACGGGAGCGACGGGCGATTTTTGGCGTCTTCCCGGTGTCGATAGCTATCACGCAACGCGAGCGCTGCCGCTTCGAGAGCCACCTGTGCATCGGGCTGATCGGCCGTCACGTCGATCCGCACCCGCGGCCCAGGCATCTGCTCCCAGAGCCGAGCAACCAGTTCATCAAGCTCCCCATCAGGCCCGCCGCACATGGCCAGGACATCCGCGTCAGCTGGTGTGAGCGCGAGTTGCCAACCCCGCTCCGCGATCTTCGCATCGAGCCGGATGCGCCCCAACCAGTTTCCCGGCACCTCCACGATGAGCACGTGGGCGCGCGTGACGGCATACCGGTCCAACGTCGCGATCAGGCCCATCGAAAAGCCCCCTCACGCCATGCCCACACCACAGCCACCAGCAAGGCCCCCAAAAACAGGAACATCTCGATCACCGAGGACGCGCCGCGCTCGGCGACGACCACCGCCCAGGGATACATGAACAACATCTCGACGTCGAAGGCCAGGAAGACGAGAGTGGCGAGATACCACCGGGCATGAAATCGCGAAAGGGCGTGTTCCCTCGGCTCCCATCCGGACTGAAAGGGCAGCGACCGAAGCGGTTCGCGCGCCACGCTCGTCAGCGCGTGCACGGCATACGCGAGCAGCACGGTGGCCACTCCGACCGCGAGCATGACGATCAGCCCGATCACGGCGAGACCGTTCGGCTCACGCAGATGTCAGGAGGGATGGGATGGTTTAGTTCCCGGACACGAGGCGGTAGTCCCCCGCCTCGGCGAGGGCCCGCTGGAGAGCAGCGACGTCGAGTTCGGTGCTGCTCAGCACCGAAACCGTGGACGTAGCTCCAGCGACAAGCTGCACGTCGACGCTCGACACCGAATCAAGCGCCATGATTTCTTCGGTGACGGCAGACACGCAATGACCGCACGTCAGCCCCTCAACTGCGTAGGAGGTTGTAGTTTCGTCGTTCTGCGATGTGTCACTCACGATGGTCACCTTTCGATACCGGAAGATACCCCCTGAGGGTATCAGAGGTCGTCGCAGTGGGCACCTTGGGGGCAGAACGCGCGAAGCTGGCTGGGGATGCCAGGCTTACCCGAGTCATACATCATGCCGTTGCCGGCGTAGATGCCGACGTGGTACGCCGGGGCACCGTAAAAGACAAGGTCGCCGGGCTGCGGGTTGCTCACGCGGGTAGTCGCCTGACGCTGTGCCTCTGCGGTGCGCGGCAGCGAGATGCCCACCTGACGGAACACGTATGACGTGTAGCCAGAGCAGTCGAAGCCAGCGGGGGTCGTGCCTCCCCAGCGGTACATGATGCCTGTGTATGCGGCTGCAGCGCCGAGGAAACCACCGGACGGAGCCGGAGCAGCCTTCGGTGCCGGAGCGGGCTCGGGGGCCGGAGCAGGCTCGGGGGCCGGAGCAGGCTCGGATGCGGGGGGCTCCACGCCCACGAAACCGGCCGTGCCGAACGTGGCCTTCTTGACTGTCGGGGTCGCCTTGGGGGCGACTGCGGCGACGGCCGGGCGATCGGAGGGAGCAACTACGGCGGGCAGCTCGACGGCCATCAGACGTGGCGGCCACAGCAGTTGCCTTCGCGGTGCGAGTCATTGCCGTGCTCGTCAGCCTAATCCTGCTGGGCGCGGTGGCGTCCGTTGAGGCGTTGCGTCACAGTGAACCTCCATGGCCTGCGGGCGGACCAACGGGCTGCGATCTCAGATCGCGGCGTCTTCATCACGATGACGAGATACCCGGCGAGACCGTTCTCGTCTCAGCAGTCCATCCGCTCCTGTCGCGTGGGCTTGGTGCTGGACTCGACCGTGCTGTCGGGTGAAGGCGCAAGGGTCCAGGCGCTGCCTTGACTGGCGGCGCGATGACGACGCTGCACAGCCTCCGCAGCCAAGATCACGTTTCGGTTACAACACGCTGAGAATAGCGTAGGGGGCATTTCGGCACCACGTCGCTGACCTGCAAAAATGCGCGGATACAGCGCTTTCAGGCAACGCCACGTGACCGACCTCACATCACAAAGTGACAATGTCGATCGCGGTTCAGTTGACCGGGGCGGCGAAGAGGTGAGTCGCCACCTCGCGAGGGACTGAGATCGCTTCATGATGCGAGGCGCATATTCGGATGCGGTCACCGTCGGCCCCGACGTCAACGCGGGCCCCCGGAACGATGCCGTTGGAGAGTAAAACCTCAAGAGATTCCGGCTCCACTTGAGCCGGTTCGCCGATGCGCACGATCTGGACCGTTTGCAATCCGTCAGCCACGGCGTCGGCAACGCTGACACCTGTGGTCAATACGGCCGTTCCGTCCCAGCCGAGCTCATCCAGGCCTGGGATCGGGTTGCCGTATGGGGATCGCGCCGCATCCTCGATCAGCCTCAGGATGCGCGACTCCACGCGCTCGCTCATCACGTGTTCCCAGCGGCAGGCCTCGTCGTGCACGTAGGCCGGATCCAGCCCGATGACGTCGACGAGCAACCGCTCGGCCAGACGATGCTTGCGCATCACCCTCGTGGCGCGTTGCCGTCCCAGGTCGGTGAACGTCAACTGCCGATCCTGCTCTACGTGCAGCAAGCCGTCGCGCTCCATCCGGGCAACGGTCTGGCTGACGGTCGGCCCCGAGTGGTCCAATCTCTCAGCAATCCGGGCGCGCATGGGCACGACGCCGTCCTCGATCAGTTCGTAAATCGCCTTGAGATACATCTCGGTGGTGTCGATCAGGTCGCTCATCCATTTCCCTTCCGGGGCCTTTGGGTTGTTCGATTCTAAGGGCGCACTCAGCCGAGGCCTCTAACATCCACGGTGATCTGCACGTCATACCCGAGGAGTTCGGATGGCTCGTCCCACCCCCAAGAACGACCGCGCCACACGCGCCGCTGCCATGCAGCGCGAGGCCAAACGACAAGACCGTCGACGCTCCCTGCTCATCTGGGGTTCGCTCGGGGTGGTCTTGGCCTTGATTGTTGGTGCCGTCCTCTTTGCCGTCGCCAGTCGGCCGGGCTTGGAAGCGGTCACCGAGTATGACGACCTGGAGCAAAATCACGTGGCCGAGGTGGTCGAGTATCCGCAAGACCCGCCGGTGGGCGGCGACCACAACTCGGCATGGTGGAACTGCGGCATCTACACCGAACCCATTCCGTCCTACCACGCGGTGCATTCCCTGGAGCATGGGGCCGTGTGGTTGACCTATCAGCCTGACCTACCCGCGGAACAGATCGAGACGCTGACGGACCTGGCCGACCAAGAGTTCATGCTGCTCTCACCTCATGAAGCGCAAGCCTCACCCGTCGTAGCGACCGCCTGGGGTCAACAGCTCGAAGTGGAGAGAGCCGATGACGATCGGCTACCGATCTTCATCACCGAGTTCCGGCAAGGACCGCAGACTCCTGAACCTGGAGCCGCGTGCACGGGCGGCACCTCCGTCGACCTGCTTGGGGCCCCGTGACCGCTGGAACGACCGCAAGAACACAGTCTCGGTATGCCGTCGTGGCAGTCGTCGCCGCAGCGCTTGTCGCCACGGTTGCGGCGCTGATCGCCATCTCTAGCCAAGGCACCGGTGACGACAGCGTCGACGCCGGTTTCGCTCGGGACATGGGTGAGCATCACGCCCAGGCGGTGGACATGTCCCTGATCGTGTTGCAGGCCTCGGACAGCCAAGATGTTGGCGTGCTGGCCTACGACATCGCAACCACGCAAAGCAACCAGATCGGTCGCATGCAGGGGTGGTTGGTCGAGTGGGGTCTTCCACAGGCACGCACCGAAGACCGGATGCTCTGGATGCCTGAGGGATCGATGGCTATGGACGGTATGGCCGAGTCGGGCGTGGAGGGCATGCCCGACGCGAGACCAGGAAGCCCCGACTATCGGGCGATGCCGGGCATGGCGACCCTGGCTGAGATAGAGACCCTTCGGTCGGCTGACTCGACCGAGGCCGAGATCCTCTTCCTGCAATTGATGATCACCCACCACCTCGCAGGCGTGGACATGGCGCAGGCAGCCGTTGATCACGCTCACGACGATCACGTCGTCGACCTCGCACAGGCCATGGTCGACGGTCAGCGCTCCGAAGTGAACCTGATGGCCGACATGCTAAATGCCCGGGGTGCCAGCCCCCGAGAAGATGTCGCCGCGCTCGGCTACTGACTCCGCCGAGAACTGTCACGGGATGAGGGCTTCGGCCTCAATCTCCACGAGCAGCGCCGGATCGATGAGTCTGCTGACCTCGATCATGGTGGCCGCGGGACGGACCTCCGCGAAGAACTCCCCGTGCGCTTGCCTTACCTGCTGCCACCGGCTGATGTCGGTGACGCACATCCGCGTCCGCATCACATCTGCCACCACGAGGTCGTCGAGGCATGCGGTATGCCGGGCGCGAACTCGACGAGAACGTCCACGTCGCTGAACAGGTAGTCAATCCTCCCGTACCGAGGAGCCAAACAAGCGTAGGCGCTGCACGCCGTGCGTACGACTCGCACGGCCAATCGCTTCGCGGTCCAGAACCACGGCCGGCGCGATGTCACTTCCTGAGCCTTTCCGCGGCGAGGTATGGGACGTCGACCTCGACGACTTCGGCATGCATCCGGTCGTGCTCAGTATCAAACCTGCAGAACGTCTCGGACACGTCGCGGTGATACCCGTCACAGGCACAAGTGGACCCGTCGAGATCGATCGTTTGGGGAGCCACATCGCCATTTATCTGGCCCTGTAGACCACACCGATGAGCGTCGCTGGTCAACGAAGCCCCGCCTCAAGCAAGACTCTTCTGCCGCTAGGGCTGGAGGCGTTGGACTGTCCACGGATCGGCCAGCGAAAGGTCGCCGTGTCCCTTTCGGTCCTGCAGATCGAATACGAGCCGGTCGTGCAACCGGTTGGGCCGCCCGGCCCAGAACTCCACCCGGTGCGGCTCAAGCCAGTACCCACCCCACTGCGGGGGCACCGGCACATCGTCGTCGTTGCCGTGGTCCGGGAACTGCTCGGCATACCTGGCGTATGCCGACTCCAGAGCTTCACGCGATGGGGTTGGCCGCGATTGATCCGAGGCCCAGGCGCTGATCCGCGAGGCCCATGGTCGCTGTGCGAAGTAGCCCTGCACGTCTTCGGTGCCAATAGGCACGGCGACTCCCCGGAACCGAATGGCCCGAAACATCGAGGGCCAGGTCAGGCTGGCCGCGATCCGGTCGTTGGCCGCGATCTGTTGCCCTTTGGCCGAGTTCGTGTTGGTCAGGAAGCCGATGCCCCGCGGCTGGACGAAGCGCATCAGCACGGTCCGCACGTCAGGCTGACCGGCACCATCGACGGTGGCTACCGATAGTGCCATCGGCTCGGGCAGGTCACCGCTCTCGCGCTGCCGACGCACGGCTTCCTCCACCCATGCGGTGATCTGGGCCAATGGGGTGTCGGCCAACGCGTCCTCAGCCAGTCCTTCGCCGTCGTATTCGACCCGATCCGCTATCGCCATACGGGCCATTATCGGACACTCAGACTGTAGGGCAGCAGCCGGGCATTTAGAGTAGGTGGCCCTGGGGCACCCAGGAAAGCGAAGACGAGAAGGGACCGGACGTGGCTGGCAAGGGCAAGGCGGTCGGGGCCGCGCTGAAGTACGGCCCCATCCTGTACGCAACGTCGAGGCGCTACGGGCCGGTGGTCTGGGAGCAGGTGAAGTCCCAGCGCGAGCCGGCCGAGCGCTTCGTGCAAAGCAAGGTCGACAAGGGCAACCAGCGCAAGAAGGCCGTCCAGCACGCAAGCACGGTCATCGACGGATCGACCCTGCAGGTGTTTCACCAGAACACCGCACACTGGGTGGTGTTTTCCGGCGAGGAGCCGGTCGGAGTGCATCCGCGCACTGGCGCGCCGTTCAGTCAATTGCTCAAGAACGCTGATCTGAGCAAACGCGTCAGCCCCGGAGACGAGCCGACGCCAGCCCAACGACTCAAGAGTGCCGCTCGCAAGCGGCCCACGCCGAGGCGCGCCGGTCCACAGCGGCATGCCCAAGCCGACATCAATCTTCGTCGAGAGAGCGGCGCATCCGACGACGCCAAGGACAGTCCCGATGCCGAGCCTGGCACCGAAGGCAGTTCGAGTTAGCGCCCGACGGCGTAGCCCTGCATACCCCGAGGGTTCGCCCCGGCGCTGAGCATCCCGGTCGCTGGGTCACGGGCAACCGCGCACATCCGTGACAGCGCCCAGTCTCCGGCCCGCCGCACCCGATGGCCGCGACGCTCAAGGTCCGACAGCACCGTCTCCCCCAGTCGATCCTCGGCCACCAACACCCCAGGCTCGACCACACGGGGATCGAACGACCCTGGGAAACTCGTCGTGTGGAACATCGGCGCGTCAATGGCTTCTTGGAGGCTCTCCCCCTGCAATAGGTGTCGCAACAGGAAGACCGATTGCCACTGATCCTGCTGGTCACCACCGGGGCTCCCGCACGCCAGCACGGGAATGCCGTCACGCAGCACCAACGTAGGCGTCAACGTGGTCCGAGGCCGCCGCCCGGGCACCAACGAGGACGCCAAGCCCTGCTCCAGCCACATCATCTGCAGGCGGCTGCCCAGCGGGAAGCCCAACGCGGGGATGACCGGGGACGACTGCAACCAGCCGCCGCTGGGCGTCGCCGCGATCATGTTGCCCCAGCGATCCACGACATCGACGTGACAGGTATCCCCCTTGGTGTCGCCGCTCGGGCGGACCGTGGGCTCCCCCACCGACCCGTCGCCGCCATCAATAGCGTTATCGTCAGCGATCCGGAGGGCCAAGTGGGCCATCCGGGGAGTGCGCCCCGCTGGCGATCCGGGCCGGACCTCACAGCTCGCTTCTGCGCCGACAAGGGCAGCGCGGGCCTGAGCGTATGCGGCGTCGAGCAGGTCATCCATGGGCACCGGGAGGCTGTCGCCGAGCCACGCTTCGCGGTCGGCCATCGCCAACTTCCACCGCTCCACCACGGCATGGACCCCATCGGCGGTGTCCATAGATGAGATCGTCGCGTCGCCCGATTTGTTGTCCGCCCCGGCGTCCAACATCTGCAGCACCTGCAACATCGCCGGCCCCTGCCCCCACGGTCCCGTCTTGACGATCTCGCAGCCCTGCCATGGCAGCACCACCGGGGACTCCCACGACGCTTGGTATGTGGCGCAGTCGGCCGCGGTAATGACCCCGGGCAACACCTCACCGGAGCTGTGTCGGTGCGGCACACGGGCGAAGGCATCGATGGCCTGCGCCACGAAGCCGTGAGACCACGCCCGCCGGGTGGCATCGACCTGGGTCTCCCGGGTCAGCCTCTCGTCACTGCCGTGGGCGATCAGGGCGGCCAAGGTGTCGGCATACGCCGAATTGCGGTGGATCGACCCCGCCTCAGGTGCTTGACCACGATCCAGCCACACGTCCGCCGACGTAGGCCAGTGCTCGGTGAACAGCGAAGCGACCGCCGTGATCGTGCGGTTGACCGCAGGCAAGACGGGATAGCCGTACCGGGCGTAATGCTCGGCCGGGGCCAAGACCTCCGCCACGCTCATCGTGCCGCGATCGCGCAGCAGCAGCATCCAGGCGTCGAAGGCTCCGGGCACGGCCGCCGCCAGCGGCCCCGACCCCGGAACGACGCTCATGCCGGCGGCTTCGAAG
>JBGTGC010000154.1:0-50639 GCA_041746935.1 Dermatophilaceae bacterium | reverse complement strand
GGTCCGTGCAACGCCCGCCAGCCTGCCGGTGGTCGTCGTGGTCGCCGGACCGGTCCTTGGCGTCAACTGCCCGCTGCTGACGTTGGCCGACCAGCCCTGCGGGGTCGGATCCGCGCCGATGCTCCAGGTGGACCGGGTGCTTCCACTGGAGGACGCCCTGGTGACGATCCAATTGGACCTGCCGCGGGCCTGAACCGCTGACCTCACCTCAGGAGTTGATCATCCCAGCGCCGACGGTGGAGCCTGTGGCCTCGTCGATCAGGATGAACGAGCCGGTCGCGCGGTTGGTCGAGTAGTCATCGCAGAGCAGCGGTTGCGTGGTCCGCAGCGTGACCCGCCCGATCTCGTTGATCCCGAGCTCAGCGGCCTCTTGGTCGCGGTGCAACGTGTTGATGTCCAGCCGGTACTGAATGTCTTTGACCACAGCCCGCGCGTTGCGAGTGGTGTGCTTGATCGCCAGCTTGCGACGGTTGCGCAGCGGGTCGGGGACCATCCACGCCACCATGGCGTCGATGTCCTGAGAGACCCGCGGCGCGTTCTTCGGCCGACAGATCATGTCCCCTCGAGACACATCCAGGTCGTCGCTGAGTCGGACGGTGACTGACATCGGCGGGAAGGCCTCATCGATCTCCTGGTCGAAAAGGTCGATACCTGCGATGGTCGATGTGAGGCCACTGGGCAGCACCATGACCTCATCCCCCTTGCGCAGCACACCGCCGGCGACCTGGCCGGCATACCCCCGGTAGTCATGAAAAGCATCCGACTTCGGGCGGACCACAAACTGCACCGGTAGGCGAGTGTCGATCAGGTCGCGGTCCGACGCGACGTACACCGTCTCCAGGTGGTGCATCAAGGACGCCCCCTGATACCACGGCATGTTCTCCGAACGATTCACGACGTTGTCACCGGCCAGGGCAGAGATCGGGATGACCTCGAGGTCCGGGACCGTCAGTTTGCTGGTGAAAGTCGTGAACTCGTCCTGGATCTTCTCGAAGACCGCTTGGTCGAAGTCCACGAGGTCCATCTTGTTGACCGCGAGCACCATGTGCGGGACCCGCAACAGCGACAACAGCACGGCGTGCCGGCGAGACTGTTCGGTCATCCCCTGGCGGGCGTCGACGAGCACCAGACCGAGGTCCGCGGTCGAGGCACCAGTCACCATGTTCCGGGTGTACTGAACGTGGCCCGGGGTGTCAGCGATGATGAACTTGCGCTTGGGGGTCGCGAAGTAGCGGTAGGCCACGTCGATGGTGATGCCCTGCTCCCGCTCGGAGCGAAGCCCATCGGTCAACAGCGCGAGGTCGGTGTAGTCGTAGCCCTTATCGTGCGAGGTGCGCTCGACCGACTCCAGCTGATCTTCAAAAATGGCCTTGGAGTCGAGCAGCAGGCGCCCGATGAGGGTCGACTTGCCGTCATCGACCGAGCCGGCGGTCGCAAAGCGCAGGAGATCCATCGCCATTAGAAATAGCCTTCTTTCTTGCGATCTTCCATGGCCGCCTCTGAGAATCGATCGTCGCCACGGGTGGCACCTCGCTCAGTCACGCGCGCGATGGCCACCTCTTCGATGACCTGATCGACGTTGCTTGCCGTGCTCTCCACGCAACCGGTCATCGTCAGGTCCCCCACGGTGCGGAAACGCACGGTGCGCTCACTGGCGGCCTCTCCGGCGCGGCACGGGTTGTGCTCGCTCTCAGTGAGGAGCATCCCGTCTCGTTCAAAGACGCGACGCTGGTGCGAGAAATAGATCTCCGGTATGTCGATCTGCTCGCGACCGATATAAGCCCAGATGTCGAGCTCGGTCCAGTTGGACAGCGGGAAGATCCGCATGTGCTCGCCCTCGTGGACACGTCCGTTGTAGAGCGACCACAGTTCCGGGCGCTGGTTCTTGGGGTCCCACTGGCCGAACTCGTCTCGGTGGGAGTAGACCCGCTCCTTGGCGCGGGCCTTCTCTTCGTCGCGTCGTCCCCCGCCGAAGGCTGCGGTGAATCCGCCCTCCTCCAGTGCATTGAGCAACGTGCCGATCTGATGGCGGTTGCGGCTGGTCTTGCCGTCGTCAACGACGATCCCGCTCGCGAGAGCTTCTTCAACGGAGGCCACGATCAGATGGACGCCGAGTCGGCTGACCCACCGATCACGGGTGGCGAGCACCTCGGGGAAGTCGAAACCAGTGTCCACCTGGAGCACGGGAAAAGGAACCTTGGCCGGATAAAACGCCTTCTCGGCCAGCCGGAGCATGACGATCGAGTCTTTGCCCCCGGAGAACATGAGGACCGGCTTCTCGAACTCGGCGATGACCTCACGAAAGATGTGGATCGACTCGGCTTCCAGGTGATCCAGGTGGCTGAGTGTGTAATTAGCGTGGGCAGGCACGCTGTTAGACACTACCGGGGAGTTAGCGTGATTCCCATTCACAGAAAAGGGTCCATGAACACCGCCACGATGAGCACCCCCAAGGTGCCTACTCGACAGTGTGCACATGCCTGACGAACGTGCAGCGATACCTCACCTTCTTGCGGGTCAGCACCTCCTGGACGATCTCGAACTCATCAGGGATGGTGTCGAGCTTCCGGCCACCTCCATCGCGTGGGAAGCGATCGCTGGCCCCCCCACGGTCTCGGTGGGCGAGGTAGTGATAGTCGATCCGGAAGGCGTTTCGATGGCCAGGCTCCGACTGGGACCGCTCGGCGACACGCCGGGTCGACACCGCCTCGAGGGACCCATCCAGTTCATGGCCCGTCGTTCAGATCGACCTTTTGAGTCCTTGCACCGTGGGACGGACGTCCTGCCACCGCCAGAGGTCACCGTGGTGATCGACGACGCCATCGCACCCGAGCATGTGGTCAGCCATCTCCCCGCTGGAGCGGCGGTTCTGCTGCTGGTGGTGGCCTCAGTCGAGCGGGACGGCGAAGCGGAGCCTCGTGACATCGAGGTATGCCGTCATGCGCTCAGCCTGCGTCATGACCTTGCCGAGTTCGGCCTGGGCCGCGTCGACCTGACCATCGTGCCGATCGCCCGGGATCATCCGCACCGGCGAGACCGAATCGATGCGTGCTCGACCGCATACAGCCGGGGTGGCGTAGTGGCCGACCTGACCAGATCTGCGCACCCGTTGGGAGAAGCCGGCACCGGCGGCGTGCTCTTCTTCACCGGCCTTTCCGGATCAGGCAAATCGACGCTGGCCAAGGCCGTCCGCAACCGCATCTTGGAAGACACCGACCGCAGAGTGACGTTGCTCGACGGCGATATCGTGCGGCGCCACTTGTCCAGCGGGCTCGGATTCAGCCCGGCAGACCGAGACCGCAACATTAGGCGCATCGGCTGGGTCGCCGCCCGCATCGCCGAGCACGGAGGCTTGGCGATCTGCAGTCCAATCGCCCCGTTCCAGGCCACCCGAACGGCAGTGCGGGAGATGGCAGACCGGGCGGGGGCCCGATTCGTGCTGATCCACGTTTCCACACCACTGCAGGAGTGCGAGCGACGGGACCGCAAGGGGCTGTACGCCCGCGCTCGCCTCGGCGAGATCCCGGATTTCACCGGGATATCTTCCCCGTATGAGGAGCCGAACCACCCAGATCTACGTCTGGACACCACGGACCAAGACATCGACGACCTCGTTGACCGCATCTTCGAGGTCGGGCAGAGGCGGCGCCTGTGGCCACCCATCACGACCGAGGACGAAGTGAGACCAGCTCCATGAGATTCAGACACGACCACGCAGCAGCGGCGCATCTCGCCAACCTCGCCGGTGCACGCTTGTTGGCGGTGCGGGCTGAGCTACGGGGTGCCGGAGTCGCCGGGGGGCGTGCCAAGGACCTCGGCGATGCGGCGGCGCAAGAGACTCTCGCGGAGGCACTCCGCGTGAGTTTTCCCGATGACGCCGTGCTCTCGGAAGAGGCCGCCGACGACTCACATCGGTTGAAAGCGGATCGCGTGTGGATCATCGACCCGCTAGACGGCACCCGCGAGTTCAGCGAGTTCGAACGTGACGATTGGGCCGTTCACGTCGCACTTTGGGAACGCGGTGACCTGACCGCTGCTGCGGTGGCCCTCCCGGCTCGCGGACTGACGTATTCGACCGCTGACGCCCACAGCCCACAACCTCGCCCAGCATCGGCGCCCTTGCGCTTGGCCGTCAGTCGTTCCCGACCACCCCACTTTGTCATCGGCCTGGCCGAGGAGCTGGGCGCGGAACTCGTCCCGATGGGCTCGGCCGGAGTCAAAGCGATGTCGGTCCTCTCGGGCGAGACCGATGCCTATATCCACGCTGGCGGCCAATACGAGTGGGACTCAGCAGCCCCGGTTGCCGTGGCCCGCAGGGCTGACCTGCACAGCAGTCGGCTCGACGGGTCTCCCCTGAGGTACAACAACTCGAACCCGTGGTTGCCCGATCTGGTCATATGTCATCGGGATGTAGCTTCCCGAATTCTGGCGATGGTCGCCCAGCACCAGTCGCAGTCATCTGGATGAAGGAGCGTCCTCACACCGCCGGACTGTGCCCCTTGGGAGATGTTCCGTCGTGTTCGACCTGTGGGACATCCAGCAGGCCGAGCAGATACTTCCCATACCCTGACTTCACCAGCGGCTCGGCCCTTACCACTAGCTCCGCGTCGGTGAGGAAACCCATCCTCCAGGCGACCTCCTCGGGGGCGCCGATCTTCAAACCCTGTCGACCCTCCAAGGTCCGCACATAGTTTGAGGCATCGTTGAGCGAGTCGAAAGTGCCGGTGTCCAACCACGCCGTGCCCCGAGGCAGCACCTCGACCTGAAGCATGTCGTCGTCCAGGTAGCCCTGATTCAGGTCGGTGATCTCGAGCTCGCCGCGATCAGAGGGTTGCAGCCGTTGAGCGCGCTCGACGACCTGGTCGTCATAAAAGTACAACCCGGGAACTGCGTAAGGGCTCCGTGGGCGAGCCGGCTTCTCCTGGAGTGACAGCGCCTTTCCGGTGCCGTCGAATTCCACTACCCCGTACGCGGAGGGGTCGCTCACGCGGTAGCCAAAGATGGCAGCACCGGACAGGTCGCCGAACCGTCCGAGCTGGGAGCCGAGTCCGGGGCCATAGAAGATGTTGTCGCCCAGGGCGAGGGCGCAAGTCTGCCCGCCGATGAATTCGTCACCGATAAGGAAGGCTTGAGCAATACCGTCCGGGCTTGCCTGCTGGGCATAACTGATCGATATCCCGAACTGCCCGCCGGCACCTAGCAATCGCTCGAACTGGGCGGCGTCCTGAGGGGTAGTAATGACGAGGATGTCGCGCATTCCGGCCAGGATCAGAGTGGATAGAGGGTAGTACACCATCGGCTTGTCGTACACCGGAACCAACTGCTTGCTGCTGCCCAGGGTGATGGGGTGAAGTCGCGAGCCGGTACCACCGGCCAGCAGGATGCCTCGCATAGCAGCCATGGTATTCACACCGACACTAAACGGGGGAAAGGCGTCGCCGTGTGTCAGCATTCTCATCGGGGCTCAGGAGATGCGCGCGGCCACCTTGTCGGCGATGAGGTCGCCGATCGGCAGCGCCGAGGTCGCAGCGGGTGATGGCGCGTTGCAGACGTGCAGCATGCGCTCGGACTCGTGGATCAAGAAGTCATCGACCATCGTTCCGTCGCGCCGAATCGCCTGAGCGCGGATGCCCGCGGGCTCGGGCAACAGGTCGGACACCTGCACCGAGGGACAGTACCTGCGGACCAGGTCCAGGTAGCCCGGCTTGTAGAGCGAGTTCCACTGCTCCACCACTCCGGTGCGAGCCAACCCCTTGGCCAGCCGCCAGAACCCGGGGAACCGGGCGAACTGCACCGTGTCGGCAACGTTGAGGGACAGTTTGGGATAGCCCTCGCGGGACCAGCCCAGCACGGCGTTGGGTCCCACGGTCACCCCCCCGTCCATCATCGGCGTGAGGTGCACCCCGAGGAACGGCATCGAGGGGTCGGGCACCGGATAGATCAGCGTGTCGACCACGTCATTCTTCGCCGCCGGGAGTCGGTAGTACTCGCCCCGGAACGGCACCATCTGAAAGTCGACGTCCATGCCCGCCAGCCTCGCCAGCCGGTCGGCCTGGATGCCACCGCAGACCACCAGTTGCCGGGCATACACCGGCTCAGGTGACCCATCGCTCGCGCCGATGTCGATCCGCACCTCGCTGAGCGACTCGGTGATCCCAGTGACCCGTGCACCCAGCCTGATCTGCGCCCCTTTGCCCGTCAGGATCCGGGCCATCGCCGCGCAGACCTGCGTGTAGTCGACGATGCCACTGGTGGGGGAGAACAGCGCAGCGACGCCGGTCACGTTGGGCTCACGGCGATGCAACTCTGCCGCGTCGAGATGCTCCAAACTCAACCCATTGGCCGTGGCCCGCTCGTGGAGCGCCCCCATCCGCTCCACTTCGGCGTCGTTCGTGGCCACGATCAACTTGCCTGTGTCTCGATAGGCGATGCCCTGCTCGTCGCAGAACTGCCGGGTGCGCCGGGCACCCGCCGTGCACAACCGCGCCTTCAGCGAGCCAGGCTTGTAGTACACGCCCGCGTGGATGACCCCGCTGTTGTGGCCGGTCTGGTGCCGGGCCAGCGCCTCCTCCTTCTCCACCAGGATCAGGCTCGCCCCCGGGTGCCTCTCCAGCAGGGCCTTGGCCGTAGCCAGGCCCACGATGCCCCCGCCCACGACGGCGAAGTCGTATGCCGCGGACTGCATACTCATCGAGCCTCGACTTCCGACCAGTCCCTCGTCCACGGGAGCGCGGAGCCCTCATGAGTGATTGGGCGAGGTTGGGGGACGGTGCCGCCGGGCGGCAGGATGCCTTGCATAGTCAGCCATCGTATTCACCCCGGCCGTGGTCGGTCTGGCTAGCATGGTCGTCATGCGTCACATACTGGTCACCGGCGGGGCGGGTTTTATCGGCTCCAACTTTGTCCACTACATCCTGGAGCACACCGAGGCCACCGTGATCGTGCTGGACAAGCTGACGTATGCCGCATCGCGGGATTCGCTGGCCGGCCTGTCCGAGAATCGGGTCCAGTTGGTGGTCGGCGATGTGGCCGACGAAGTCGTCGTGGAGCAACTGGTCGCGAGGCTCACCGGCCCGGACGACGCAGTCGTGCATTTCGCCGCAGAGTCGCACAACGACAACAGCCTGCGTGACCCTTCACCGTTCATTACGACCAACATCGTGGGCACCTACGTGCTGTTGGAGGCAGTCCGCAGACATGACGTGCGGCTACACCACATATCTACCGACGAGGTTTACGGCGACCTCGAATTGGATGACCCCGCCAAGTTTACCGAGGCCACGGCATACCGTCCCTCCTCGCCCTATTCGGCCAGCAAAGCCGGGGCCGACCACCTGGTCCGAGCCTGGCAGCGCTCCTTTGGGGTGCGGGCGACGATCAGCAACTGCTCTAACAACTACGGACCCTGGCAGCACATCGAGAAGTTCATTCCCCGCCAGATCACCAACGTACTGCGCGGCGGCCTGCCCAAAGTTTACGGTGCCGGCACCAACGTGCGCGACTGGATCCACACCAGTGACCACTCGAGCGCAGTCCTGGCCATCCTGGAGCACGGCACGATCGGCGCGACCTACCTGATCGGCGCTGAAGGCGAACGGTCCAACCTCGAGGTCGTCCGGGCCATCCTGAGGCTGTGCGACCGCGCGGAGGACGAGATTGACTTCGTCACCGACCGCGCCGGGCACGACTTGCGCTACGCCATCGACGCCACCAGGCTGCGCACCGAGCTCGGCTGGGAGCCTGCCTACCCCGACTTCGACGCCGGTCTGGCCGACACGGTGCGCTGGTACGCAGAACACGAGGACTGGTGGGGTCCGACCAAGAACGGCGTGGAGTCCGCCTACGCGGCTCAAGGTCAATAATGGCGACTCCGCACGATCTGAGCGTCACGCCCACGGCGATTCCAGGACTCGTGGTGCTGCGGCTCCCGGTGCACGGTGATGACCGCGGATGGTTCAAGGAGAACTGGCAGCGTGCCAAGATGACGGCGCTCGGCCTGCCGGACTTCGCCCCCGTGCAGCACTCGGTGGCGTACAACCAAGATGTGGGCACCACCCGTGGCATCCACGCCGAGCCCTGGGACAAACTGGTTTCCATCGCATCGGGACGAGCCTTCGGCGCGTGGGTCGATCTGCGAGAGGGACCGACCTACGGTGCGGTGCACACTGAGACCCTCGACGAAGCGACGGCGGTCTTCGTGCCTCGCGGCGTCGGCAACTCCTACCAGACGTTGGTGCCCGACACCGTCTACTCCTACCTGGTGAACGCGCATTGGTCTGCGGACGCTGCATACACCCACCTCAACCTGGCCGACCCCAGCGCCGGCGTCCCCTGGCCCATCCCACTGAACGACGCGGTGATCTCGGACAAGGACAAGTCTCACCCGGAGTTGACCGCACTGAAACCGGTTGGGGGGCCCCCCACCGTGATCTTGGGCAGCGATGGCCAGGTGGGGCGAGCTTTGTCGCAGGTGATGCCGCACGCCCGCCTCATCCGCCAAGACGAGTTGGACTTGGCCGATGCGGATGCCGTGCGAAGTTTCGACTTCGGCAACGTAGATACGGTGCTCAATGCGGCGGCATACACCGCTGTAGACGCAGCCGAAACCAACGTGGCGGCCGCCTGGGCCACGAACGCCACCGCGCTGAGCGCTTTGGCTTGGGCTGCGCTGCGCCACCGATTCACCCTCGTGCACTACTCAACCGACTACGTCTTCGACGGCACCGGTGGTTCCGGGCTCGACGGTGGCTACCGGGAGAGCGACCCGATTGCCCCGATCAATGTCTACGGACAGTCCAAGGCCGCGGGCGAACTGGCCGCGGCCAGCGTCCCGAAGCACTATCTGATCCGAACGTCATGGGTCGTCGGAGACGGACACAACTTCGTCTCCACCATGCGAAGACTCGCCCGATCCGGAGTCAGTCCCCGCGTGGTGAACGACCAGGTCGGTCGACTCACCTTCACGACCGAACTCGTTCGAGCCACCGTCCACTTGCTCGACAGCGGTGCCGACCCCGGCACCTACCACGTCACCAACGGGGGTGCCCCCGCCAGCTGGGCAGACATCGCGGCCAGGGTGTTCGCCCAGGAGGGCCGGGACCCAACTGACGTCATCCACGTGAGCACTGCGGAGTACCTGGCCGACCACACGGGAATTGTGGCTCCCCGTCCCGCATTGAGCCTCCTCGACACGAGCCGCATCTTCTCCACCGGTTTTACGCCCGGTGACCAAGAACGAGACTTGATCGACCACCTAGGCAGCTTCTAGAGGTTCTCGCCGACGATCATCAACCGCCGCAACGCAGACTCGCGGCACCGGTAGGCTGACCGCCGGTGTCAAGCCGGACGGTGCTGGCAGTCCAGGTGGCTAGGAGCGAGCAGCGCACCTCGATAGGCCCGTAGCCCCAGGAGTCAACCACGTAGAGGTTTGTCACGGACCCCGACGTACCCAACCGGAAGGGGAAGCCCCCACCCTCGACCAGTAATCCGTCGATGTCCACCGACGTGTTGCCCTGGTTGTGCGGGTAGAAGAACGCTGCCGTCCCGCCGCAGCCGGCACGCTCATCCAGGATCAACGTCGTGTTGCGCAGGGTGAGAGCTGCACCGTCGTAGCCCTGAAGCCCGTCACCGTGCCAGTCGTCACAATCGTCGGGAGACTGCACCCTCACGTAGGAGTCCTCAATGGTCACCGGTCCGCAGCCGGCGCTCCGACCGCCCACACGGAACCCTTCCGGCAGACCCTCGATCTTGACGTTGCGAGCTGTGTAGCCGCCGATGCCGAACGCTGGACTGTCCCCTTCGGTCGAGTCTGTCCCGCGGCGGATCGTCGAGTCCTCCACGACGAGTCCGTTCTGGCATCTCCCGCCGGCCTCGTTGTCTATTGCGCCACCGATGACCTCGACCCGACGCAGCGTCACGTTTGGCGCCGCCACGTCGATGCGTCCGTTCACTCGGACATCGCTGATCACGGCGCCGGCAGTCGTGACCCGATAGGTGCCGTCTACGGTTTTGAGCGGAGACCAACCCTCAGGGACACCTGTAGCTCGCGCGCTCGGGAAGGAAGTCTGTGGTTCAGGCGAGCCTGCTCCCGTGATAAATCTGGCTAGCGCAGTCACCGTAGCTTCGGTGATTATCCGTGGACCACCAACCACGGTCATGGCGGTCGGGGCTATCGATCGCAACCCACTCGCAGTCCCCGGATGCACCCGCTCAGCCGGAGTAAGAATCATCGGCACCCCCAGGCGGGCCGCCAAAGGAGCCCCAACCAGAGCGCCGTGGTAGCGCTCGCCTGAGGCTACGAGGACCGCACCGCCCCGCGTGGACGGAAACTCCCGGGCAACCACGTCCGCCGTCTCGTACCGCGTTTTTCCGGCCAACCGGCGAAACCCACCACCGGTGGTGTGCTTGGCCGCTTCTGCGGCCACCTTGTCCGCGACGGACATCTTGCCCCCTAGGACCACCACGTTATCTGCTTTGAGCCGGCGGAGCTGAGCAACAGTCGCGTCGTCCAGCTGGCCCTGCCGGGTAAGCAACATCGGGGCCCTGCGGTGTCCAGCGAGTGCGGCACCTGCGAGGGCGTCGGGGAACGTCTCTCCGCTGGCCAGGTAGACGGTTGGAAGCCCCGTAGGGTATGAAGCCGCGACGGCCGCAGCTGTGCCGTAGCGGTCGGGTCCAGCGGCGCGGTCCGCTCTCCCGGAAGTGGCGTACTGTCGGAGCCTCGAGAGCACCCTTTCACTCACGGCTTGGTCCCCCCCGACGATGACAAGCCGCTGGGGCTTGAGCCGTCGCAAGGCTTGATCGGTCTCGCTAGGCACGGAGTCCAGTGACACCAGCAGCACGGGCGCTCGGTCGCCTCCGGCCCGGGCACCCGCCGCGAGCGCGTCTGAGAAGGAGTCTCCACTAGCGACATACGCGACACTGACCCCGCTAGGCCAGCGTTGGGCTACTTCGGCAGCGGTCCCGTAGTCGTTGTCTCCCGCCAAACGGACGGGTATGTTAGATGCGCTCTGGGCGACTGGGGCCGTGGCATCGCCCATCGCGGGGAGAACCTGGGCCGTAGCAGCTGTGGTCACCATTGCGAAGGACGCAATTATGTGGACGAGCGCATGGTGCATGTCAAGACCTTTCGAAGGGGGAACGCCTTGAGTATGTGGCGGAGAACCGGGTGCCCGAATGAAATTGGCGAAGATAGAACGCGAACCGGAACATTCCGGACCCGATGGTGACTTGCGGCATAGGGACCTCGTACTTTGCGATTGCGATTGCGATAAGCGCACCGCAGGCGCCCGGCCCCCGGTCGGTTCTTGCCGCCTACTCCTATGCTTCCCATAGGGCCTCGGTATCTAGGGGTCCGCTGGCGAACCCCGCGGACGTATCCAGTCCCTGTCTGATCATCTGACCCCAATGCACGCTGGTGTCCGATTCAAACCGTTTGACGTCGAACGCACCGGTGCACCGGACCCGATGGTGCTCCCGTCAGCGCCGCCTACCACGGCACAGTGGCAAGACCTGTTGATTTTGTCCCAAGAACCGGGCTGTGTGCATACGATGCTTGGCCCTGGGGTTTGACCCACTCATCATCGACGGGAAGGTTTCCGGCAACGGGGAACCCCTCATCACAGGCTTGGGGTTCACCCCCAAGCCCCACACCTAGTACGGTTTGGGTTCATTGGCGCTGCGCAGTCCTGGATCTCTCACACGAGTCACTTTCCAGAGCACCGCCCATAAACCGGCTGAAGGTCGGCTCGGGTCTTGCGCCTGCCCGGTGCCTTTATTACCTGCCCTCCCAAGGCGATTGAGGGGACGCAATGGTGTTCAACCGCGTGAATCGACGGCCAATCGAGAACTCTCCACGGATTCTCATCGTGGTGCAGAACCTCCCTGTGCCACTGGATCGAAGAGTGTGGCTGGAATGTCAGGCCCTCAGGGACGCGGGATACACGGTCAGCGTTATCTGCCCCAAGGGGCCTGATGATCCGGCCCACGAAATCGTAGACGACGTCGCGCTCTACAAGTACTCGCCAGCCCCGGATGCCAAGGGCTTGATCGGGTTCGGCTACGAGTTCACCTATAGTTGGCTCCGCACTGCCTGGCTCAGTCTACGAGTGCAGCGAGAGCGCGGGTTCGACGTTTTGCAGGCCTGCAACCCACCTGATACCTATTGGGCGCTGGGGCTACTGTGGAAGTTAGGTGGAGTGCAGTTCGTATTCGACCATCATGATCTCAATCCAGAGTTGTTCATCTCAAGGTTCGGTACGCCTACTTCGTTAACCTCCCGGTTGGAGCTTCACACCTTGAAGTGGCTGGAACGCCGCACCTTTCGCGCGGCCGATCATGTGATCAGCACCAACGAGTCGTACAAGGCAATCGCTCAGCAGCGCGGGAAGGTGCCTTCGGACCGGGTTACGGTGGTTCGAAGTGGCCCAATGACGAGCGTGATGCGACCCGTCTACCCACCGCCCACAGTGCGAAAGGGAGCCGATCACTTGCTGGTTTACCTGGGCATCATGGGTCCGCAGGATGGCGTTGAGATCGTGCTGCAAGCGATGGACCATCTCGTGCATCGCCGCGGACGCACCGGCGTCCGCGCTGCCCTACTCGGATTCGGGGATTGCCTTAAGGATCTCCAACGCCAGTGCACAGAGATGGGGCTCGACCCGTACGTCGAATTCACCGGCCGCGCGGGACCCGAGACTGTGGCGGCCTACCTGAGCGCCGCGGACGTTGGGCTCGGGCCCGATCCAAAGACCCCCCTGAACGACGTGTCTACGATGAACAAGACGATGGAGTACATGTCTTTCGCTCTGCCGTCCGTCGCGTTCGACTTGACCGAGACGCGGGTGAGCGGTGCCGATACGGTTGTTTATGTTCCGGGTGGAGACTTGCCTGCCTTTGTCGACGCGGTGGAGATGCTGCTCGATGACGTGGAGCTCCGCGTCGACATGGCTGTCCGTGCCCGACGCCGCGTCGAGACTGAACTGGACTGGGTGGCGCAACGACGGGCCTACCTGGGTGCGTACGCCCAAGTTACGGGGCACCGAGTCAACCTCCAAGACGAACTGGACGTCGGCCCGAATGCATCGGGGTACGGACCCGCGGCACAGGGTGCGCTGACGCAAGTAAACCTTGAGGACGAAGCGGAACTGCGCGACTTCATCGTGAACCGCGGATCGGCCGGCAAGGCCGCCAGCGTTACCGAAGGGTCGGTTGGGTGTAAAGCAGTAACTGTCGACCGATCTCGTTGACGCTCTGCCCCGAATGTCCCCTTCCACAAGTGATCTTCTGTGGTGGCTTCGACCCAGCATCACCCACGGATCGCCAGTCGAACATCAGTTCAACGTGGTCTCGGGGTTGGCCCAAGGGCTTGGGGTGTAGTTCGCGCGTGACTTGGCCCAAACTGCAATTTCTTTGAAGGGTGGGAAACGAGCCGAAGGTAGCGTAGCCGCGATACACTCCCCCTAGCTCCCGAAGGGCCGAGGAGCCAAGGGGTGCCTGTATAGCTGGCGCGCACGGCATACCGGCTGCCGCCACGCCGTCTCAGACGACGACATGGGTCAGTCGGCGATGAACAAGACGTCAACCCAATAGTTGCCGCCGTTGTAGGACGCAGTCGGGAAGGCACTCGATCCGGTATAGCGGTACACCCCGTTGCCGCCGTCCTCCCCGTTGGCCAGGGCCCGCAACTGGCCGCTCTCGACGGCACCACCATTGAAGTAGCCACCGTTCACAGCGTAGCGACCGTTCGGAGCGAAGTACGAGGCGACATACGTCGTTCCGATTGCGACCTGGACCGGAGTAGCCAACATCGCCGTCTGCCACCCGCGGGCACTCTCTCCCGCGAACTGCACCGTCGCGAGTTGGGTTCCATCGGTGGTCCACAGACTCGCCGCATGCGGTCCGGAGTTGTTCGGACCGCCCTTGTAGAAGCGAATGCCGTGGATGGCACCGGCCGCGGTGACGGCGAACTTCACCCCAAGCTCAAGAGGACCGGTGTCGTCCGCCGAGGTGGTCTGCGGTGTGGTGTCCGCAGACCAGATTGTCTCGAACTCGGCACCCACGGTGCTGAAACCCCAGCTGACCGACTCGGCCATGCCGTTGCCGGCCAGATCCTCGGCCTGCTGCACCGACGCCGTGTAGCTCTGCCCAGGCTCCAGCGGGGATGCCGGGGCGAAGGTGGCCGTCAGAGTGCTGTCGTCATAGGAGACCGCACCGGCCACGGTGCTACCTGCACCGTCTAGAAGCGTCATCACGATCGATGCTTCGGCCACCCTCTCGTCGAACGTGACCGTGACCACCGCAGTGGTCGCGACGGTCGCCTGGTTGCCCGGCGACTTGCCCACCACCGAGGGACCGGCGCTGTCCTCGAAGATGACGTCCACCCAGTAGTTGGTGGCACCATAGCTGCCCGAGGGGAAGCCGCCGGAACCGTACTTGAACACCCCATTGGGGGTGGAGCCGCTCGAGGCTGGAGCCGTCAGCGAACCGTTGTTGCGTGCCGAGTTGAAGCCGCCCGAGGTGACGGCATAGCGTCCCTTGGGAGCGTGGTATGACGCCACATAGTCCGTCCCCGCCACGATGGGCACGGGTTGCCCAAGAGTGGCCTGCTGCCATCCACGCAACGTCTCATTGGCGAAAGCTACAGTGCTCAGTAGCGTGCCGTCGGCGGTCCAAAGATGCCCGACATGGTTACCTGTGTTGCCTTCGCCCTTGTAGAAGCGGATGCCACTGATGGTCCCGGCACGGTCGGCCCGGAAGCGCACGCCCAGCTCAAGGGCTGAGTCGTCCTTGATCGCCTCGACATCGGGGGTCACTCCCGAGTCCCAGAGCGTCGTGGGTGAGTCCTCGTCGGCGGAGACGGTCGTGAACGACCACACCACCGGTGCGGTCATCTCGTTGCCGGCGACATCGGAGGCTTGCACACTCGCGGTGTATGTCATTGCGACCTGCAGAGCACTCGACGGGGTGAAGGTCAGGGTCGATGTGTCCGCGTCGTAGCCCATCGAGCCGCTGACGCTCTGACCCCCGGCGTCCTGAAGGGTGGAGGTGGCGCTGTTCTGGACCACCGCTCCGTCGAAGGTGGCGGACACCGTGGCGTCGGTCGGCACCGCGATCAGCGATGGCGCCGGCACCTGGTTGAGAACCACTGGAGGCTTGGTGTCTCCAGCCGCGGCGAAGACGAGATCGGCCCAGTAGTTGGCGTTCTGGTAGGAGCTGCTCGGGAAGGCACCTGGGGCGTAGGTGAACACGCCGTTGCCATCGACGGTTGGCCCGGATGGCGCCTGCAGTGGGCCTTGGCCGGCCCCCTTGTTGGCGAAGTACCGACTGGAGGCACCGTACACGCCGTTGGGGGCTTGGTAGGACACGACGTATTGTTCCCCAGCGGTGGTGGCAACGGGAGTGTCGAGGTTGACCTGCTGCCATCCCTTCCTTGTCTCACCGGTGTAGGGAGCGGTGGCAAGCAAGGCACCACCGGAGGTCCACAAGTGGCCGACGTGGGTGCCGCTGCTGCCGTCCGCTTTGTGGAACCGCAGCGCGGTGACCTCACCGTCGGTCTCGGCGGTGAACTTCACTCCGAGCTCCACGCCGTTGGTCTCTGCCACCACAGAGTCCGGCGCGGCCGAGGTGTCCCACAGACTCATCGGCGAGGTGCCTGCAGCGCCAACCGTGCTGAACCCCCAGGAGAACGCCTCGATGCTGTTGCCCTGGCTGTCCTCGCCGGCCGTGACCTCCACGGTGTGGTCGGCGAGCGGCTCGAGCGGCGCGTCCGGGGTCAGGGTGAGGGTGCGGGTGTTGTCGTTGTAGGACGACGTCGTGCCCACTTCGCTGCCGCCGCTGTCCTGCAGTGCCACCGCTAGGGTGCCCACGACCATGCCTTCGCTGAAGGTCACCGTGATCGGACTGTTGAGGGCCACCGACTGCAGGCCGTTGGCCGGCGCATGGTCGATCACGCGGGGCGACTCGTTGTTGTCGGTGTCGAAGACGATGTCCACGAAGTAGTTGCTGGCACCGAACGTCGAGGTCGGGAATCCGGTCGAGCCGGCGCGGTAGATGCCGTTGGCTCCATCCTCACCGTGGGCCAGTGCCCGCAGCGGCGCCAGATCGTAGGCCTCTTGGAAGAATCCGGCGGTTGCCGCGTAGCGACCGTTTGGCAGGAAGGCCGAGGCGACATAGGTCGTGCCCGGCTCCAGGGGGACGGACGGCACGGAAACGGTCTGCCAACCGCTCGCAGTCTCGTCAGCGAAGGTGGCTTGCGCCAGCTCGGCCCCGCCGTTGCTCCACAGCCGCCCGACGTGCGTGCCCGTGTTGCCCTCACCCTTGAAGAAGCGCAGTCCGGTGACGAAGCCGGCGACCGTGGTGTTGAAGCGCACCCCGACCTCGATGGCCCCGGCGTCGTCCACCGACGACGTCTCTGGGAGCTGGTCCTCGGCAAAGATGCTGCAGGGGAAGGTGCGAGGCCCGCCGGTGAGCGCCAGGATCGAGGGCTCGCCAATGTTACAGCTGTCGTCGATGGCCCTCACCCGGACCTCGACGGGCCCGGTCTCCACGGGGGTGAAGACGTAGCTCCAGGCCTCGCGGCCCGTTGCCACGTGCCACGTGCTGCCGCCGTCGACGGAGCATTCGACTCCGGCCACCACACCACCACCGGAGTCAACGGCGGTGCCGGTCACGGTCACGGAGGCTCCGATCGGCACTTCGGTGCCGCCGGACGGGCTGTCGACAATGACGACCGGGGCGAGGGTGTCGTCGGAGGCCGACGCGGCCGTGAGGCCGGACTGCAGGGTCACGGGCTGGGCACCCAAGTCGGCCAGCAGGTTCACGGTCGCCTGCTGCATGACGGGATCGGTCGGTGATCCCACGTCTGTGATGTGGTATTCGTCCAGGCCGTAGGACCACTGAACCGTGCCAAACCCACACACCAGAGCACCACTGGACGCTCTGTACATGGTGATGTGGTGGGTGCATCGACCACGGCTGTACGTCTTGCCGTAGTCGAGCAACAAATCTGGCACCTCCGCCTCGGTCGCCGACAACCGAATCAGACCCGGCGGTCGGTAGCCGTTGTCGGCGTCCACATCAAACTCGTATCCCAGGGTATTCGGCGCCAACTCGCGACTCTGGCCGACCGAGAGGTCCGCTACTGGGGTGTCGCGCCAGAAGCGATGGCTGGCAAACTCACCGGGGACAGTGATCGCCAGGTCGGGGGAGGAGGTGGGCAGGATTGCCCGGAACAGGGTGCCCGTGAGGAGGTTCTCCGGCGACGAGCCGTTGGGGGCTGTGGTGAAACGGGGGTCGCGCCAGGTGCCGGTCCACTCCGAGGTGGGGTCTATCTTGGCATTGGCCAGCGTCTCTTTGTAGCAGACCATCGTGCGGTCGGCCGTGCCGGAGTTGTCGAGGGAAGGCTCGAAACGGACGCGCCAGAAATACTCGTTCCCGGTCATGAAGACCAGATTCGTGCCGGCGTCGCGTGCCTGCTCCACATTCTCTCGCTGCGGTCCGGAGACGTACTCGTCGTGCCCGGAGGAGATGAAGGTGCCCGCCCGCTGCAAAACTGCTGACCCTTGGTGCGCGTCTATCCCACCGCAGTAGGCAACGTCGTAGCCGTTGCGCTCCAACCACCTAACCAGCGCGATTTCAGCATTGAAGAAACTGCTCTCCTGCTCGCTCTTGATGAACGGCCGGTTGTAGCTCACCTTGTAGGCGCGCCCGCTGGGGTTGCCGTAGTAGAGGCTGTTGCCGCCGTACCTGTTATACGCGTGCATGGTCATCTCGGAGGTCTGGACGAGAATGTCCGAGGGCCCCTCACGCCGGACCACGAAGAAAGTGTGGCTGCTCTGACCGCCATCCAGCGGCTCAAAAAGGGCGTAGTACACGCCGGACAAGGCACCAGCGGGAACGGTCCAGGACGCGGATTCGGCCCAGTTGGCGCAGTCGACCAAACCTGTGGAGGCGTCGGTCAGCGGTGCTGGCTGCGACTGGGGCAGGTTCGCGCTGGGGGTGACATCCGCCAGGTGGCGAGCACCCTTGCCCTGGTACCACCCGAGCCGAAACATGCGGATGCGGTAGTTGGCCGAGTCAGTCTTGATCTTGAAGCGGACCTTCTCGCCCGGCAGGACGCTGAATGCGGTGGTGAAGCCCGCGATGTCATCGGTGTTCTGCCACGACTCCCACTGCTCCGGAGGAGATCCCGGCAGAGCGTTCTCTGCGGCGATCGTGGTGAGACTGTTAGCGGCCGCAGGCCGAACTTGCGAAGCGGTCGCAGGTGAAGACCCGGCGACCGCAGCCCCGGTGGCACCTAGGGCACCAGCGATCCCCAAGAATCCCCGCCGGCTTACGCCATGCCTGGATTGGCCGCTTGTGCCTGCGGTGTCTCGCTGCCTGCCCATAAAGTCACCCGTTCGTTGGATTTTTGCCGCCCGCCAATACCAAGCCGATGTAAAGGACAGGTATAGATACCTTCATAAGATACCTTAGAGATGGTCAAAAACATACAGGGAAGCCAATTAGGCTGCGCCAGTTGACCAGTCGGTGTACAACTCACCGAGCCGCGTCTCAGCCGCCTCAGCGCGGGCTAGGTTGAGTCCTGGTATCCGTAGTTGGCGGTGACCCAACCCGTCATCCTGCGAGATCCCGAGGAAGCATGGTTCACCCTTGAAGCGAATCGCGAGGATCGAAAACCCGAGCCTCGAACGGTGACGCGGCCGCTCTAGCGCTGGGCTTGGAAACCCGCACTGGCGCACTTATCGACCCATGGGCAGAGGTGACAGCCAAGGGGGGTCGACGTTCGGATCATCGATCGCTGGGGATCCACATGCTTATGCGGAGGTTTCTCCCTACGATCCGGCGCTTCGCCATCGTGGACGTCGACGACACGCTGTGCCAGTGACCGAAAGACGCCGGGTGCTCCCAGTGGCATTGAGCAAGAACGACCATGCCTCGATCAGGTGGGAAGAGATGGAGTTCAAATGTCTCGGACTTCGTCCTCAGGGGGATCAGCTGGTCGCCCAAACCGGATAACGTTGTCGCGGGGATCGCCGAGTTAGACCTCGCTCCCTGCGCGTTCCTGCTGTTGGATGACTCTACGCAGGTGGCTCCATCTGCCGTCTGCGGGTCAAACACCCGAAGCACCCAGACATATAGAACTCGACCGTGCGCGGCCCAGCGCCGGGATGTGTTGCAGTCCACCACACACGACTTCGCAGCCCTGATGGCCTCGCTGGAGTTCCGCGGACCTGTTCGATCGGCCGGGCACGGGGACATGCCCTGGCCGATTGAGCTGCTTCAACGGACCACTTAGTTCAACACGATCCTTCGCCGCCCGCAGTCTGAGCTGGCGAGCCTGCTCGACTCCTAAGGCCACGGCTTCTGCCTCGCGTCTTTGCAGGACCGCTTCGGAGACTTGGGGGTGGCAGCAGTCGTGGTGGTCGACCGACCGAACCGATCGTGGATTCTTTGATCATGAGATGGTGGGCCATGGGTTCGGGCTGGGAATGCATGTCCCAGTCACCTTGATCGACGCCGAGGCCTCTGGAGACTGGACAGCCGCGTTTATCCCCACAGATCGCAACGCGACGGTCGCCGACCTCTCCGCGCGCGACGGCTTCCGCCTGCTCGAGGCGGCCAGGACCGGCGGGGAACAGACCTGGAGACCTACATCTGACCCACGCCGACCGGTCTGACCTCTGCGTGGTTCACTCCCGGCACCCGGCATCCATCCGGGGGTAGGGGGTGGACCAGGCACGGTAGGTTTGTCAGCGACGGGAAATCCGACAGAAGAGGCGGGGCCAAGCCCTGACTCTCGTCACGAGGGGACTGACCATGGCTGGAGCCGGACCGAGGTTGCTTCGTCAAGCCTCCCGCGTGTGGATCCGGGAGGGTCCACGAGGTGTGGCGCAGCGAGTGGTGAGGCGGGCCTACCACAGCCTCGACGCGGGGGCGTTAGAGCTCCCGCTTCTGGGTCCGGACGTGGTTGACCCGGTAGACGTACCAGCGGTAGCCCCCCACGCGACGACCAACCGGGAGCCGGTTGTCGGGTGGCTGACCGCTCCACCGTCGCTGGGCTCAGGGGGGCACACGACTATGTTCCGCATGATTCAGGGTCTGGAGGAGTCCGGGATTCGGTGCGTGCTCTACCTTTACGACCGGTACGGCGGGGACATCGCACAGCAGGAGCGGGTCGTACGCCAGGGCTGGCCCGGCGTGCTAGCCGAGATTCGCAGTGCCGAAGACGGCATCTCCGGTATCGACGCGTGCTTCGCCACCTCTTGGGACACGGCGCACGTATTGGTCGCCAGGGGAGACCCCTCGATCCGTCGGATGTACTTCATCCAGGACTACGAGCCCTACTTCTATCCGCGAGGCTCGCTCTACAGCTTCGCCGAGGACTCATACCGCTTTGGCTTCCGGCACGTCGCGCTGGGAGACATGATCGCCGACACCATCAAGGCAGAGATTGGCGCAGACAGCGACGTCGTCCCCTTCGGCTGCGACAACGAGACCTATCGCCCGCTGGCACCGCAGGACCGTTCCGGGGTGGTCTTCTACTCCAAGCCGAATGTGTCACGGCGGGGCTACCCGCACGTCCAGCTTGCGCTGAAAGAGTTTCATCGCAGGCACCCCGAGCAGGAGATCCATGTCTACGGCGACAAGGTCGTCGACCTCGACGCCCCAGTCACGTGGCACGGTCGACTCTGGCCAGAACAGCTCAACGCACTGTACAACCGGACCCTCGGGGGCATAGCCATGTCGTTCACTAACGTCACACTCGTCGCCGGCGAGATGCTGGCGGCCGGCAACATTCCTGTGGTTAACGATTCCCCTCTTACGCGCCCAGTGCTCGACAACCCACACGTTGTGTGGGCCCGCTCCAGCCCCGGCGCGATCGCCGAGGCGCTGTCCCGGGTCGTGGAGTGCGATGACCCACAAGCCCGAGCCACCGCAGCAGCCAACAGCATTCGGACTGGGTGGGGACCCACCCAGTCCGCCGTGGTCGCATTGGTCCGGGATGAGCTCGCCCGTTCGTGAGCGACCTAAAGCCTCCACCCACCGGCCGCGCCGTCACAGTGCGCCGTGCGGCGCTCGCCCTGACCGTCGTGGCCCTGGCCGTGGTCGGTGTGGTGCTGCTGTTGCCCCAGTCGACAGACGAGAGCGCTCCGGCTCGACCCTCGGACACCTCGTCCCCCAGCCAAACCTCATCGCCGCTAACCGACTGCGCCGCAGTGCCCAGCGAATGCGGCTTTCCAGACGCGACCAATACGGGTGTCCCCGACGAGGCACGGTTGCGGATTGTCCCGGACGATCTCACAGAGGGAGATGGCTGGCAGGTCGCCGCGGACGGCGGCCGCATCGAGGTTGATCAGAACGGTGCTGTCTTGGAGAACATTGAAACCGACCTGCCCGTCGAAGTCGCGGCCAATGGGGTCACCGTTAGGGACTGCAGAATCCGCGCCTCTGGTGACACAGCAGGTGTCGGACTGCGTGGCGCGGCGGGCACCACGATCGAGAACAACGAGATCGGTCCGTTGCAGGGTGCACCGCGGCTCAAGTACGGCGTTCAGGACGTAGACGGCGACGCCACCGGGACGAGGATCGTGGCCAACGAGATTTTCCGCACGGGCACCGGTATCGCGGTCCACGAGGGTGCCGTGCTCGACAACTACCTGCACGACCTGGAGGCACAGGGTGATGACCACGTGAATGGCGTGGTCTCAAACGGCAGCACCATCCCGATGGAGATTCGGGGCAACACGATCCTCAACCCGCTGGACCAGACCGACGCGATCGCGCTGTTCCAGGACTTCGGTCTGGAGGCCAACCGTGTCGTAGCAGACAACCTGCTCGCCGGTGGCAGCTACACAATCTATGCCGGGGGACGCGCCGGCGGGGACCTCAGTAGCAACATCGTCATCGAGAACAATCGGTTTTCCCGGCTGTTCTTCCCCGACGGCGGTACCTTCGGCCCAGCCACCAGCTTCGACGGCACTGGTGAAGGCAATATCTGGTCCGGCAACATCTGGGACGACACCGGCGAACCGGTGTCCACTCCGTAGCCGAGCCACAGGCAGCAGTAGACGCCGTCAACGCAGGCGTTTGTACGCTCCCCAAGCTTCCAAGGCAACCCGACGAGAGCGGCTCGGCGCGATCAGGACTTGCTCAGTGAACGACTCCGGAGTGTCGCGTGATCGGACGCTGTACCGGGGTTGCAGCCAGGCGTGCGCTCTCGCGGGACGTCGGTCACTGGTCCCAACAGTGCAATAACCCGCACTTCGCAGTCGCCGCAGCACCCGTCGGTCGTATCGTCCGAGGGGGCACGCCGCGTGTTCGACGGCAGTGCCAGTTACATCGGCGATGATTTGTCGTGCCTCCACGAGTTCGGTGTCGAGGCCAGCGTCGTCGACCTCTGGCCAGGGAACGTGATCCATCCCGTGGGTGCCGATCACCATGCCGGCACCGCGCAAGGTCTGCACGTCTTGCGCGCTCAGGCTGCCCGCCGAATTCAGTCGTCCCGCCAGGACGAAGAACGTGGCAAACAACCCACGCTCGACCAGGGCGGGCAGTGCGTGGGCGACATCGGACTCGTTTCCGTCGTCGAAACTGAGCCGTACGTCGTCACGGCCCACCACCCGGTCCAACATCCCGTTAAACGCATCGACGCTCACCCAGTATGCGCTTTCACCCGGCTCCATAGGCCGTCCCGGGACTCCGATGCCGTGGAAGCACACGTTGATCATAGGGTCTGCTCAGGTGCTGCAGTCCGCGTGGACTCGTCCTGCCCCCATGCGACGTTCCCGGACGTGAGGCGAGATCGAACTTCCGCATACCCCGTCAGAGCTATGTACACGAGGGACGCGGGAGCAAGGTAGGGGTTCTGCCCAACAACACGCAACCACGCCCAGCGATCCGACGGCCGCACACCACCCGTTTTTGCGCCTTGAGAACTCCGCAACTCCGAGTTACCCGCGCGCACACGAATCAGCCGCTGCACCAGCGCCGGAGTCGTTCGGGGCGTGCTCACGACGGAGACCACCGATGGCACCTCGCGCTTCTCGTCGGCTTCAAACAGCGCGTCCAGGAACAGGTCATCCGCAATCAGCGAAGGGAACCGTTCGAAGCGGGACCGCGCTTGCTCCGACAGCATCACGGCTCCCCTCCCGAAGAGGCTGTCGACGAAGACTGGCAGACGCGCGCTCACCGCGAAATAGCACCTCACCGGCCAGGGGCACCCGGCCGTGTTGAGCACCCGCCGTGGAGCGCTCGCGAGCACAGCACCGCGGAGGGCACCTGCCAGCAAGGCGACGTCGGCTGCCGACAGGTTGATGTCGGCATCGAGATACAGCCGTGGGAAGCCGACCGCCACTGCGTCACCGGCGTTGAGTGCGCCGGTCTTGCCCGATGCCGGCAGATCGATGACCCGCACGCGGTCCCGCGACCGCGCGACCTGGGCGGTGCGGTCACGGCACCCGTTGGCCACCACCGTGATGTCCAACGCCCCGGATCCTGGGCTGCTGTCCGTTCGGTCGCCGATCAGCGTGTCGAGACATTGCCCGAGGACGCCCTCCTCGTCGTGCGCAGCGATCACCACACTGGTCATTTGACCTCTTCCTCCCGTGCTGTCTAAGGTTCGGCTGAAACCATCTCAGCAGCAAGCGCCAAGCCTACCTAAGATAATGCAGCGTAAAAGGGCAGTGACGCTCCGCCTGCTCGATATCTCTGGGGGTGCTATGACGATTCATGTTCAGCCGATCTTGAACGCTGAAATCCCGTGGGTCGCTGACTTCTTGCACCGTGAGATGAACGCGCGGGTCGCCCCATCGCAGTGGGAGCAGGCCTTGCGGGTGCCGTTCACCGCTGACCCACCCAACCACGGATTCTGTCTGCGAGACGGTGACACCATCGTGGGGGCGATCCTCGCCTTCTATTCAGAGCGGACTATCGAGGGTCGGTCCGAACGGTTCTGCAACATTGGAGCCTGGTGCGTCCTGCCCCACCACCGGTTGCGAGCTTTCCGTCTGCTCAGGGCAGTCCTGGCGCAACCCGGATACCACTTCGTGGATCTGTCGCCGAGCGGAGCGGTCGTACCGCTCAACGAGAAGCTCGGGTTCCAGCACTTGGATACCACGACGGCCCTGTTGCCGTGTCTGCCCTGGATGGGCCGAGCCACGGTGGTGAACGATCCAGAGGCAATCCCACCGTTGCTTTCGGGGGCCGATCGGGTCATCTTCGAGGACCACAGGCTGGCTGCGGCCGCACATCACGTGGTCCTGCACGACTCCGCCGGTGGGGTATACATCATGTACCGAAGGGACCGCCGCAAGGACCTGCCGTTGTTCGTCTCTGTTCTGCATGTCAGCGATCCGGCGGCCTTCCGACGGATACACCGCGCCTTCGGGGCCTATGTGTTGCGGCGGCACCGCGCTCCGGCGCTGTTGGCTGAGCGCCGAGTCACCGGCTCCCTGCCGGGTAGTCGGCCGCTGCCTCGATCGCGACCCAAAATGTTCCGCTCTGACACGTTGGGCCCAGAAGCCATCGACAATCTTTACAGTGAGTTATGCACAGTTCCCTGGTGAAGGCGTCCGGAGCGGAGGGTGGGTTTGCCATCGGGCTGCATGATTTGGTGCGCCTGGAGGCATTGCAGCACCCCAACGCGCCCGCCCTGACACACAAGGCACGGACCCTGAGTTACGCCGAGCTGTGGAGAGAGACAGCGAATGTGGGCGCCGGCCTCAGCGCCCTTGGGATCCGCCGTGGGGACCGCGTCGGGATCTACCTCGACAAGCGCGTCGAGACAGTCGTGACAGTGCTCGCAGCCTCTGCCCTTGGGGCAGTGTTCGTGCCCATCAATCCGGTGCTGCGTCCTCAGCAGGTCGCGCACATCCTCACCGATTGTGCCGTCACGGCGCTCATCACCTCCGCCGACAGGCTGACTGGTTTGTCCCATGTGACTGCGCACTGCCCATCGCTGCGATGGGCGGTGACCATACCGGGCCGGGAGCCCGAGCCCGTTGACGGTCTCTTGGTGGCCACCTGGAAGCAACTGCAGGACGGGACGCAGGCCCTTTCGGAGGCACCCGGCGTGGACAGCGATGTGGCAGCCATTTTCTACACCTCCGGCAGCACTGGCCTGCCGAAGGGGGTAGTCCTAAGTCAGCGCAATCTGCTCGTCGGTGCAGAGTCCGTCAGCCGGTATCTGGGCAACACGGCCGACGATGTCATCCTCGCGGCGCTGCCACTCAGCTTCGATGCCGGGTTCAGCCAGGTGACCACAGCTTTTCAGGTCGGCGCGCATGTCGTACTGCTCAACTATCTCGGGGCGGCCGACGTGGTGCGCGCTTGCGTCCGCTACGGGGTGACCGGGCTGACCTGTGTGCCACCATTGTGGATTCAACTGGCGGGGGCGACCTGGCCTCCAGAAGCGACGGCAACGCTGCGCTACATGGCCAACACCGGCGGTCGGTTGCCGCGGGCCACCCTGGAGTCGATGCGTGCTCTGTTCCCGACGGCACGGCCGTTCCTGATGTACGGGCTGACCGAGGCCTTCCGCTCGACTTATCTCGATCCGGATCAGGTCGACAGACGGCCCTCCTCGATCGGCACCGCGATCCCGAACGCCGAGGTTCTGGTGGTGCGCCCGGATGGCTCGCTGTGCGAACCGGACGAGCCCGGCGAGCTAGTCCATCGGGGACCGTTAGTCTCGCTCGGCTACTGGAACGATGCGATCCGGACAGCAGAGCGGTTCAAGCCCAGCCCGGGGCAGCCACCCGAACTCCCTCATCCTGAGATGGCTGTCTGGTCCGGGGACACCGTCGTGCGCGACGAGGAGGGCTATCTATATTTCGTGGGGCGATCCGACGAGATGATCAAGACTTCCGGTTACCGGGTGAGTCCCACCGAGATCGAAGAGGCCGCTTACGCCACCGGAATGGTCCGCGACGTGGTGGCCCTCGGGTTGCCCGACGAAACCCTGGGTCAACGGATCGAGTTGGTCGCTAGTGCGGCCAATGACGAAGTGACGTCGGAGGGACTCGTCGCTGCACTGCGCAGCCATCTGCCCCTCTACATGCTGCCAAAGCAAGTGACGATGCTTGCCGCGATGCCCAAGAACCCTAACGGGAAGCTCGACCGGGTAGCAGTCCGAGAGGCGGTGAGCTAATGCTTGACCTCACCGGGACTCACAGCACCGTGGCACGCTTCTCCGTGGCCGATGGTCAACTCGTCATCGGTGATGTCCCGGTGCGCCAACTGGCGGCTCGGGTGGGCAGCACGCCATTCTTCGCCTACGACCGACAACTCATCGACAACCGAGTCGCAGAGGTCCGGGCCTCCCTTCCCAAGGCCGTGCGGTTGTCGTATGCGGTCAAGGCAAATCCGATGCCTGCCCTGGTCCACCATGTCGCCGGTCTCGTCGACCACCTGGACGTGGCGTCCGGCGGCGAACTGCGCGTGGCCCTGGATACCGGTCTTCCTCCCCAGGCGGTGAGTTTCGCTGGCCCTGGGAAGGTCGACACGGAACTGACCCAGGCTGTCGCGTCCGGCTCGATCATCGAGGTCGAGTCAGCCTCCGAAGCTCGTCGGGTGGTCGCCATCGGTGAGCACATCGGGATCCGTCCGCGCATCGCCATCCGGGTCAACCCCGACTTCGCTGTCCGCGGCTCGGGCATGAGGATGGGGGGTGGGCCGCAGCAGTTCGGCGTAGACGCCGAACAGGTTCCGGCGCTCATGGAGGAACTCGCACGGACCGAGATAGACCTACTCGGCTTTCACGTCTTTGCCGGCTCGCAAAACCTGCACGCCGACATCCTCATCGAAGCCCAGGCCAAGACTGCCGACCTCATTCTCGACTTGGCCGCCGCGGCCCCACAGCCGGTGCGCTATGTCAACCTCGGCGGCGGCTTCGGCATCCCCTACACCGCGAAGGACCATCCGCTGGACCTGAAGTCCGTCGGTACCGCACTCGGCGAACTGCTGGAGCACCGGCTGTTGCCACAGTTGCCCGAAGCGATGTTCGTCATTGAGTTAGGTCGTTATCTGGTGGGCGAGGCGGGTGTCTACATCAGTCGCATCGTCGACATCAAGGAGTCCCGAGGGCGGCGCTATCTGGTCATCGACGGGGGCATGCACCACCAACTGGCAGCCTCCGGTAACCTCGGCACGCCCATCCGCAAAAACTACCCGCTGGTCATCGCCGACCGCATGGAACCGGAGGTCACTGTGGAGGCCACGGTAGTGGGGAGCCTGTGCACGCCGTTGGACCTGATGGGCGACCGGGTGCAGGTCGCCGACGCCGCGGTGGGTGACCTGGTGGGCATCTTTCAGGCGGGCGCCTATGGATTCACCGCCAGTCCGACACATTTCCTAGGCCACCCAGCGCCTGTGGAGGTCCTGGTCGGGACAACGAAGCGTCCACCTCATCCGTAACCTGACTGACCGAAATCGACAGGAGACTCATGAACGATTATTTGACCCCGGTACGAGAGGTGCTCGTGACCATTCTCGGCATCGAAAACCGTGCGTCCTCCATCACTGCAGACAGCGAACTCATGGACGGCATACCTGAGTTGGACTCTATGGCGATCGTCGAGTTGGTGACGGCCCTAGAGGACCGCTTCGACATCACCATCGACGAGGACGACATCACGGGCGAAACGTTCGAGACCCTCGGCACCCTGACGCAGGTCGTGGCAGACCGGGCCGGCGAAGCCGACCCGGTCTGAGCCAAAGGTGACCCTCAGCCGCAGCGCAATGTGCTGCGGCTGACCGGTTGACCGGCACTGTCGAGGTCAACGGTGGCGGCGCTCCACGCACTCAACTGTGAGCAGCCGACTTCTAGCGGCCCGTAGCCCCAAGCGTTGTCTACCACGTTGAGGTCGCGCACCACACCGCCGGTGCCCAGCCGGAACGGGTAGCCACCGCCGGCAACCACCAGCCCGTCGATGTCGACTGAAGTGTTTCCCTGACCACCGGGGTAGAAGAATGCGGACGTGCCTCGGCACCCAGAGCGCTCACTCAGGATGAGAGTCGAGTTGCGTAGGGTCAGGGCGGTGCCGTTATACCCCTGGATCCCGTCGCCGTGCCAGTCGCCGCACGAATCCGGGGCCACCACCTTGGCGTAGGAGTCTTCGATGATGACAGGCCCACAGCCTGCGGACCGCCCGCCGACTCGGAAGCCCTCGGGGAGGCCGTCTATCTCGACGTTTCGAGCCGTATAGCCGCCCGATCCAAGAGCCGGGGAATCACCAGATGTCGTGGCTGAGCCGCGCCGAATTGTGCTGTCCTCGACCACCATTCCGTTCTGACAGGTGGGTCCGCGGAAGTTGTCGATAGATCCACCAATGACCTCCACGCGGCGCAAAGTAACGTTAGGAGCGGCAACCACGATGCTGCCATTCACTCGAAGGTCAGTGACCACTGCACCGGAGGTGTTGATCGTGTAAGTGCCCGAATAGGTCTGCCGGGGCGAAAAGCCAGTCGGCAAGCCCGTCGTACTTGCCGTTGGGTAACCCGCCGAGGCTTCCGGGGCGGGCTGCGGTTCCGGGGCGGGCTGCGGTTCCGGGGCCGGCTCAGCTGCCGGTTGTAAAGTGTCGCTCCCCACGCCAAAGACCACATCGACCCAGTAATTGGAGTCACGCCACGTATTTGTGGGGAATCCGGTGCCGTAGTCATACACACCCACGCCGCTGGAGGGGACCCCCAGCGAGGCGTTCCCATCCTCGTTCGCGTCGTATTGGGTGCTCTGCAGATAGGCACCGCCAGGTGCGTTGTACGACACGACATAACTCCGGCCCGCAGCGAGCTCGACGGGGCTGTCGAATTCAGCAACCTGCCAACCTCGCGGCGACTCGTCCTCGAAGCGGACACTGGCCAGTTTGCGGCCCGAGCTGCTCCAGATCGAGCCGGTGTGCGTGCCGGAATTCTCGGGGGTTTTGTAGAACCGCACCGCACGAGCGACTCCGTCGACACGTGGGGTGAACTTCGTCCCCAACTCGACTTGAGTACGGTCACCGTATTCGACCGACGCCGAACGAGGTTGGGCCGAACCCCAGATCGTCACGTCGCTGTCGTCTGCAGCGGCTCCGGTAGGCAGGAGCAGCACGAGCGCAAGGGTCGTCACGAACGTCATCAATCCTGCTACGCGGCGGCGGAAGGGACTGCCAGCGGGTGGGTTACTACCAAGGGCGTTGTGGGCGGGATGGGTCATCGATCATCCTCCGGGACTGTTCACGCGCTGGGAGCAGGCGTGCTTGTGTGTCGGCGAAACCGCCCGGCTTCGGCGCCGCTCAGGGGAAGCGCGCGAGCCTTGAATTGTCTGCGGTAGGTCACGAAACTATAACGGACCACGCGCCACCATCCACACCACGCGGGCTCGCACAGCCCAGAAACGCAGGGCTACAGGCCTTCCCAGGCCGCATTTGCGCCTGTCAACGGCATAACCTAGAAATCGGCAAAGGTGACTAAAGTCACATTCGGGAGACCTTGGGTGACCCTTCAAGTTCGAGTTGCGACCCACTCAGGCCCCGGATTCTGCTGAAACGCCGAGCGATCGAGCAGCGCCCGCACGGCTCGCTGGCTGGTCCGTTTCCCCAACACGGCGCGACTGGCTTCTCGCACGACGAGCGCCGCCCAAAAAGCCACCGCCTTCGGGGTGGAATGCCGTCTTGCATACAGGCGTGCCCGATTGACCTGCACCAGCGACCAGAGACCGGGCGACACCGCGGAGTCACCCTCGAGATGCACGGCATGCGCCGCCGGCACGTAAACCGTCCGGAAGCCCTGGTCCCGGGCACGCAGTTCGAAGTCCGTCTCCTCCGAGTAGAGGAAGAAGCTCTCGTCCCAGGGACCGCAGGCCCGCCAGCACTCAGCACTGACGAGTTGGGTCGATCCCTCCGCCCAGTCGATGATCTGGTGCTGGTCGTATCTCTCGGCTGCGGTGACAACCTCACCCAGCACACTCAGTCGGCCGGCTCGCTCGGCACCCATGGCTGCGTCGGCCCAAGCTCGAATCAGGCTGGGCTCGCGACGTTGAGAATGGATCAGCACACCCGCGCCATCGCTGAGCCGGGGCACGGCCACACCAGCGTCCCACTGCGCAAGACCCCCACACAGAGCCTCCATGCAACCTGGGAGCAAGCGCACGTCGGGATTCATCAGCAGATAGCCGTCACATGGGCCCAGCGCGCGCACTCCGGCGTTGATTCCCGCGGCGTAGCCTCCATTGCGCCCCGTCGAGACGGTCAGACACCCCGGTAAAACTCGCTGCGCCTCGGCGAGGCTGTCGTCGTACGAGTCGTTATCGACGACGACGACCCGCCACGATACGCCTACACAGCCTGGGCCCAAGGAGTCCGCCAAATCTTTCAGCAGCGAGGCGCTGTTGAACGTGACCACCACGATGCCGATAACACTCACGTGGCCTCCGGATCCAGGACATCGCGACGCTGAAGCGTGCCCAAGGCACCACACAACCCGATGATTAGGAATGTCAATCCGGCAGCCATGGGAAAACCCCATGCGTCAAAGGTGAAATAGCTGCCCAGCACGGCGACCAGGCTGGCCAGGAGGGTGGCCGATAGCATCCGACGCTCGAAGTCCTCCGACACCGTGAGCACCATCCGTGCGTCCATGGCGGCGGCCACGGACAAGATCGCGAAGGCAACCAACCCGATAATGCCAAGCTCGATAAAGATCATCAGCACTTGGTTGTCGATGATCCGGTAGTAGCGCGGAACGAAGGTGAACAAGCCACGCCCGACCACTAGGTTCGGGGCGACGAGATCGACAACCGGGGCGTAGTCGTCGGTGCGGCCGGTGATGCTTGGATCGTCGCCCAAGTTCGCAAACAACGACCGCAGGGTGCCAACGAGCCCTGGTGCGACACCCCGCAAAGCCACGATCGCCACCGGTAGGGCTATCACGGCAAGGCGTCTCCACCGGCGCGGCCAACAGACGAAGAGCACGACTCCGCCCAGCGCGGCGGCCAAAACCGCAGACCGCGACACGGTCATGGGGAACGCCAGGCCGATGAGCAGAACCGGGACCCACGGGAGCAGCCGCCTGCTGAAGATCGCCCGATGCAGGGCGACGAAGAAGCACGCCGCCATGACAACGCCAAATTCGATCGGGTGTGTCGCCGTACTGGACACCCGGTTGAGCACCGACCGTGAGTCGATGCCCCCGATATCGGCGGATGCACTGAGCCCGGGGATCTGGATCAGCGCCGCGATGTCAAGATCGAAGTAGAACTGAGCAATCCCAAGGGCGGCCACGACCGCACCCAGACGGACCTGCCAGTCCACCACGGTCTGAACTGCCCCCCACGAACGCAATCCCTCCGCCGTCAGGAGCACGATCCCGGCCCACCCCGCAAAGGTGAAGAAGCCACGGTCTCCCGCCGTAGTCATCTTGGCTACTAACTCCTGGGCGGGTACGGGCAGTAGCGTCCAGTCCTCGTCAGATGACTGACGCAGACTAGGAGGAGCCCACCAACCCCGGACCGTGCCGGCGACGAAGGCCACCACCACCGCCACCGCCAGGAGCATCATTCCTACACGGAGTGGAGTCCACCCCCGCACCGGGTTCAACCCCGCAAGTGTCGCAAGCGACCACCACATCAGCGCCACCACAGCGACCAGGGTGGCCGGTGAACCTAGAGCTCCTAGGGGCGCGAGCACCAGACGTGACGGGATGCAGAACAGACAGAACATGTACAGCACGAGAAACCACTCAGCGCCCAGGGACTGCTGCGACATTCTCCGTAAAAGCCGGTGTCGCCCCCCCCTCAGGAGGGCCAGAGCCGACACGCCTTGGTCTCCCCTGAGGTGCTCATGCTGGTTCATGCGTGCAGGTCCTCCAGGGGTTGCTTCCCACCACGACCGTTCGCCAAAACTTGGCGGCGACGGTCCCGCAAAGTGGCCACGACCAAGGTCAGCAGACCACCCAAAACGTACAAGCCGGCCAGCACGCGCAATTTGCTTCCACTAAGCCGTGCAACGGTCTCAGGGGTGGCGATCGTCCGGGACTGGATCCGCTGGCGGTCCGGTGCGCCAGCGTCGTCCTGCAGCCCCTGCAAGTCGTCTTGCATGCGGGATATCACCTCATCGCGGGTGCCCAGTGCCATCGCGGCGTCGGTGTCAGCGGTTGTCACCGTGATTACGGGGCCGGTTCCAGGCTGGAGGGCGACACTCATCTCCGCATCGAAGCCAGACTCTTCCAAACTCTGCTGCGCTGCCTCGGTTGAGACAGTGGACGCGATCAGGGCCGCCATGGTCGTCAGGCTGCCCTCCAAATTCAGGTAGGGGTTTGTTGGCGTTCCCTCCCCCGTTGCCTCCGGCTTGAGTAGCAGGAGCAGTTGCCCGGAGGCTTGGTACTGCGGAGGGACCGCTTGGCTGGCGGTGAAGGCAACTCCTGAGGTCAGCAGGATACCGATACCCAGCACCACCCATTGGCGAGCCAGCAACTTGAGCGCGTCGATGAAGTCCATAGTCCGTTCAGATCAGCAGTAGGTGAGACAAGTCATTCGGAAGGTTCCCCCCTGAGGAGTCGAAGGCTCCTGAGGAGTCGAAGGCTCCTGAGCACCGAACCAGTCAGCGGCAGCACGTAGAGCACCAGGCAGGCCAAACCGGCTAGGGGCAGCCCGACCCAAGGTGATCCTACGCGCTGAGCGATGAACCAGCAGGTGACTATGGCGAAGGGCGACCAAGCCAGCGCGGGAAATGCGGCCCAGAGCAGTGGTCGAACCGCAACCCCTGCGCCCCGCAATGTGATGACGTAAGCCGGGATGACCACGACCAGCCCAACCACGACGTGAGCCCATCCGGCACCGGCCAGTCCGCCGAGCCGCACGCCGATGATCATGACCGGCACCATGGAGGCCAGCCATACGAGTTGCACAACGAGCACGGCGCGGGTCCGGCCGCTCGCGACGAGGAAGGTCGCGACCAAGTCGAAGACCACCCGCATCGCTCCGAACACCGCCAATCCGACGAGCGCGGCGGCCGCGGGAGCCCAGCGCTCGCCGTAAAGCAGCCGGATGATCGGAGAAGCCATGGTGGACAGACCAATACCCAGGGTCACCGCGACCACGCAGACCGGCCCGGTCACCAACAGCAGCGCACGAGCACGCTGGGCGCGGTCAGTGACCTCCGAGAGGGCCGGCAGGGCCACTACCCGGACTGCCTGTCCCACGGCGTTCATCGGCCAGGAGCTCACGTTGAAGGCCAGGACGTAGAGACCGAGTTGGGTTTGGCCAAGGCCACGGGCAACGATGACGTTGTCGACCGCCAGCAAGAGCCACGACACCAGGTTGGCGGCTGCCAGTGGCATGCAGAAGCGGATTGAGTCACGCGCCGTGCTCGGGTCGAACCCGAAGCGAAGGTGTTGCCTGGTCACGGCATACATCGCGGTCACAACGACGGTCTGTCCGACGATGTGCCCGATGGCCAGCGCCATCGGTCCATAGCCGTTCACAGCCAAAACAGTCATGGTCCCAGTCGACGCGATGAGGCCTGCGCCGTTGACGGCGAAGAGGGTGCCCTGCCGGTACGCGCGCTGGAGCAGTGCGGCCGGCACAATCGATAGGCCAATCACGATCATCCCCAGTGACATCACCCGGACCACCGATGTCGATTCAGGGCTCTCGAAGCTAGCGGCGATCAGGGGGGCACCGGCGGCCATGGAGAGGCCGAGACCCGCGCTGGTGAGCATCCCCACCGTTGCCACCGTCGGGATGATGCGCTGTGGTTCCCGTGACCGGACCACATCCGTGCCGAGTCCAAATTCGGCCACAGTGCCCAGGACGCTCCACACGGTCAGCGCGACGGCGAAAACCCCGTACTCCTCGGGGGCGATCAGCCTGGCCATGATGATGCTGACCAGGAAATTGCCGATCCTGATGCTGAAACTGCTTGCCGCGCTCCAGGTCAGGCCGCGAGTGATACGCGAAGAGGTGGTCACCGACATCTCAAATTCCGTAACGGCGCTCGCAACGCCAGCGCAGGTGGTCCCGAACACGGGAGCCCCAACGCCTGAGACCGGCTGCCGGTAGCTTCCGATCCCGCCCGGGCACCAGGCGCCACTTGAGCCCGATGACTGAGGACATCACGGTTGAGTCCGTCTGTAAGGCAAACTCAACGAGGGCGTCCGTCTCACGGCGGTGCAGACCGTCCCGGTGTCCAACGGTGGCGCGGCGCACGGCTTCAATAGCCAAAGCCCGGCGAACCCGGGGTCGGAGCCTTTGGATGTCGGCTCGGTCGGTTGCATGCTCGTCGAAGAGAATGTCGAAGGTGGCGCGTCGCTCCCGCAGGTCAGTGACCCAGCCTTGAAACGTGGTCAGGTGCATGTTGCTCTCGTGCACCCGGTAGAGCGCCTGGTCGGGTCCGTTGACCCGCCCGATCTGCCACTCCAGACCGGTGCGCAGCCACATGTCGAAGTCACCGGAGTGGGGCAGGCGCAGATCGTAGAGTCCGCACGATTGCAGTGCCTTCGTCCTCATCACGACTTCCGGGCTGACGACGAAGCAGCGACCCTGTCGAGCCGAAGCGCCAATCCAGCGGGTCCCGCTCCAGATCGTCCAATTGCGCAGCCTCTTCCTGGGCAATGGCGGTTCACCACTGAAGGAACGTGCGTGGCCGTAGACCAGACCGACCCGTGGATGATGCTCCATAAGCGCCACCGCCCTGGAGATCGCACCAGGGGGCAGCAGATCGTCGGCGGACAACAGGACGACGTAATCAGTCCGGACCCTGGAGAGCCCGTCGTTGTAGGTCTGGATGTGCCCACGGTTCTGCTCGTGCTGCAGCACGCTGATGCGCTCATCGCTTCTCGCTAGAGCGGCAGCCAACTCGCCGCTACCGTCCGATGAGGCGTCGTCGACGATAGATATCCGGATGTCGACACCTGGTTGGTCCAGCACCCAGGCGGCCATTTCGGCGAGGTGGTGGCCGTAGTTGTAGCAGGGCACCACGACGGTGACGGACGGACGGGTAGCAAGCGGCCTTGGACGAGTGATTCTCATGTCGCTAGTCCCTTCTCGGCGGAGGACACAGCGGGTGAGCCTTCCATTACACGACCTGCTCAACCAAGGTCGCCACGAACTCCTGCTGAGCCTGGCTGATATGGGGGTAGATCGGCAGGGACAAGATCCGGCCCGCTGCCCCCTCGGCCACCGGGAAGTCACCTGCGGCGTAACCCAGACCTCGGTAGGCACCGGTCAGGTGCACGGGAGTCGGATAGTGGATCCCGGCACCGATCCCGGCGTCGTTCAGCTCGGCCAGCACCCGGTCGCGCCCGTCTACCTGCACCACGAACAGGTGCCACACGTCCTCGTTGTCCGGGTTCGTCGTCGGGAGTCGCACGCCCGTCACGTCAGCCAACAGTTGCATGTACCTGTCCGCCGCACTGCGGCGCAGCGCGTTCCACTCGTCGAGCCGGCGCAGTTTCGCGGACAACACGACCGCTTGAACTGCATCGAGTCTTGAGTTCAGCCCGACGACGTCGTGCACGTACTTGCGGGCGCTGCCGTGCGCACCGATGACCCGGACCCGGTCGGCCACCTCGGCGTCGTCGGTCAGCACCGCCCCGGCGTCCCCTGCTGCACCGAGGTTCTTGCCGGGGTAGAAACTGGTCGCGGCGGCCAGACCGAACGAGCCGGCCGCTCGGCCGCGCTGGGTCGCCCCTTGTGACTGGGCCGCATCCTCAATGACTGGGACCTCGGCGGCATTGGCGACATCCAGGAGCGGACCCATCGGGGCCGTCTGGCCGAAGAGGTGCACCGGGACGATCGCGCGGGTCCGGGGGGTGATCGCCTTCTCGACCAACAGCGGGTCGATCAGTAGTTGGTCAGGGTCAACATCGACGAGCACCGGTCGGGCCCCGATCCGGCTGGCCGCCTCGGCGGTCGCGATGAAGGTGTTGGCAGGCATGACGACCTCGTCGCCGGGACCCACCCCGGCGGCTCGCAAGGCCAGCTCGAGGGCATCGGTGCCGTTACCGACGCCGACGCAGTGCTGCACCCCCAGGTAGTCGGCATACGACTGCTCGAAGTCCGCGACCGCTGGGCCCCCGATGAAGGCACCGCCGGACAGCACGTCGTGCAGCGCGGGCTCTACCTCCGCCAGGATCTCCGCGCTCTGCGCAGCCAGGTCGACCAAGGGCACTCTCATTGTTCATCCGATCTGTGTGTGTCTAGCCTGCGAGCCGGGGAGCCGGCCCAGACCTCGTCGTCGGGCAGGTCGGTCAAGAGTGCCGAACCCATGCCCAGGGTAGACCGTGCGCCCACGGTGACGTCTTGCTTCACCGAGGCGTTCATGCCCAGATATGCCTCCACGCCCACCCGGACACTGCCACCCAGGCAGACTCCGGCGCACAAAGTTGCGTAATCCCCGACATCGGCGTCGTGGGTGAGCACGACGTGCGGCATCAGCACGGCATGCCGGCCGACGGTGACCGACGTGGTGGCCACCGCGCCCGCAAGCACGATGCTGCCGTGACCGATCGTGCAGTCCTGCGCCACGGACGCCTGCGGGTGCACTACTGTCGCGTACCGCTCAGCGGACACCCCCTGACTCTCCAGGCGTTCCACGATGCGGTGGCGTACCGATCCGCCACCGGCGCAGACCACAAGGCTCGCATTCGGGTGGTCGCGAAGGTCTTCGAGACCGCCGAGCACCGGCATGCCGTCGATGGCCGTGCCCCTGCGTGCAGGGTCATCGTCCAGAAAACCAGTAATCCGGTGGCTGGCGGTTGACCGCACGAGGGCCAGCGTCTCACGTGCCAGGCCGCTCGCGGCGATCAGCACCAGGTCGCGCACAGGCTCACCGGCCGATCAGCAGAGCATCAGTAACCCGACACTGCTCCGCCTCTGTCATCTGGTGGAACAGCGGCAAGATGAGAGTGCTGTCGGTGAGATGCTCAGTCACCCCCAGCTCGCCGTCGCCGGTGGCCCACCCGGCGTAGGCCGGCTGACGATGCGCCGCCATGATGCCCCGGCGAGCCGAGATCTCGGACTGTGCCAGGTGGGCCAGCAGTCCGTCTCGGTCGAGCGGATACGCGGGACCCACCTCGACCCAGAAGGACTGGTAGTTGCCGGTACCCCACTCGGGGTCCGTCACCGCGCGCAGCCCGGGGATCTCTGCGATCGCTTTGTGGTAGCTCTCCGCCAACTCGCGACGGCGGGCGATCACCTCGGGCAGACGACCCAACTGGACCACTCCCACTGCGGCCTGCAGATCAGTCATCCGATAGTTGAAGCCCACCTCCAAGTACTCCTCGGCGGGGGCCAGCACACTGGCGTGCCGTGCCGCCGCCGACACGCTCATCGCGTGCTCGCGCAGCTGACGAGCACGCGCCGCCCAGTCCGCACGGGATGTCGTCAGCATGCCACCCTCTCCGGTGGTCAGGAGCTTCCGCGGATGGAAGGACCAGGTCGCGATTTCCGCTCCCGCGCCCACTGGGCGTCCCTTATACGTACTGCCTGCACCACAGGCAGCGTCCTCGATCACGGTAATCCCGCGAGGGTCGCACAGCTCTCGGATGGGATCGAGGTCCACAGGCACACCACCCTGGTCGACCACGATGACCGCCTTAGTGCGCTCGGTCAGCGCGGCCTCGACCGTGGCTCGGGTCAGGTTGCCGGTCGTCGGGTCGACATCGGCAAAGATCGGTCGCGCTCCGGCATACACCACACAGTTAGTCGTCGCGATGAAGGAGAACGAGGGAACCACGACGTCGTCCCCCGATTGAACCCCGGCGAGCAGCACCGACAGGTGCAGAGCCGTCGTGCAGTTGGACACAGCCACGGCGTGCTCAGCCTGCTGGGACTCCGCGAACAAGCCCTCAAAGCGGGCGACGGTCGGACCTTGTGCTACCCAGCCCGACTCGATGACGGCGGTGACCGCCGCCACCTCTTCGGGTCCGAGCCAGGGGGTCATGACGTTGATGCGGGACATTAGGCGCTGGCCTTCGCACGGCCTGCACTGATCTCGTCACGTATCGGCCTCCACCACTCGACCAACGCGCGAAGACCTTCCTCAAGTCCGATCTCGGCCTCGAAGCCGATCTCGTCGCGGGCCCGCTGGGTGCCCGCGAGCCGCCGGGTCACTCCGTTGACCACCCGCTCTGGCCCGTACTCCACGGACAGGTCAGAGTCCATCGCCCTGAGCAGCGATTGTGCCAAGTCGAGCAGTGAGGTCTCCTGGCCACTGGCGATGTTGAAGACCCCGTCCTTGACGTCGCTGGCGGCCGCCAAGATGTTGGCCCGGGCGATGTCCGGCGTGCAGACGAAGTCCATCGTCTGACGCCCATCACCGAAGATGAGTGGTGCCTTGCCGTCGGCGATGCGTTCCATCCACCGCACGAGTACCTCGGTGTAGAGCCCGTGGACGTCCATTCGCGGCCCGTACACGTTGAAGTACCTCAGCACGACGAAGTCAAGGTCATGCATCGCGCGGAAGCTGCGCAGCATCCCTTCGTTGAACGTCTTCGCCGCGCCATAGAACGTGTCGTTGTTGTGGTGGTGGTGGCGCTCGTCTGTGGGAAACTCCTCGGCCAGCCCGTACACGGATGCACTCGAGGCGGCGACCACCTTGTCGACTCGATGCTCCGCCGCAGCCTCCAAGACGTTGAACGTCCCGTCCACCAGGACTTCGAGAGCCAGCCTGGGGTTCTCCGCGCACTGAGTGATGCGGATAGCAGCCTGGTGGGAGACCAGGTCCTTTCCGCGAGTCAGGTCATGCACGAGGTCTCGGTCCCCCACGTCTCCCTCGACCAGCGAGACACGGCCGGAGGCCAGCGCCTGGTCGAGGTTGGCCCGACGACCCCGAGTGAGGTTGTCCAGCACGTCCACGTGCTCGACGCCTGCGTCGAGGAGCTGGTCGACGAGTGTGGACCCTATAGTGCCGGCACCGCCGGTGACTAGGACATGTGCTCCACGAAGTTCAGTCATCGGTTCATCCCTACAGTGTGTGATTGAATGGGTACCAAGTTGCCCTGGGCGCTCAAGCTCTCTGAAGCCGCCTCCAGGACCCGGAGAACGCGCAAACCGGCGGCACCGTCGGTCCGTGAAGCTCGCTTCTCGTTGATGCTGGCCGCGAACTCGCTGACCATGGCCCCCAGCGCCTCGTGCTCCGGAAGAGCCGGGGCCCAGGTGTCTCCCAGACGATAGGAGATCGTGGCCGACCTGCGCTCTGCGGCATCGGCGGATTGCTGGCTCATGTCGACGCCCCGATCGTAGACGCTCAAGCGCTGCTGCGGATTCAGGTCGTCCCACACCAGTGTGCGACGCGAGCCACCGATGACCATCTGCCGGATCTTGGTGGGGCTGAGCCAGTTCACGTGCACGTGGGCGATTCCGCCCCCGGCGAGGGGGAGCGTGAGATACCCGACGCACAATTTGCCGGCACCTAGCGGGTCTGCACCGGCCGCCGAGACCCCCGTCGGCTGTAGGCCGCCGGGCAAGATGAAGTCCAAGATCGACAGGTCGTGCGGGGCCAAGTCCCAGAACACGTCCACGTCAGGCTGGATCAGTCCGAGGTTGATCCTGACTGAGTCCACGAAGAGGATCTCGCCTAGCTCACCTTCTTGGATCAGTTCCCTGATCTTCAGGACCGCTGGCGTGTAGCAGTACGTGTGGTCGGCCATCAGCACTAGCCCCCGTCGCTCAGCCTCATCGACCATGAGCTGGCCGGCCTGCCCGTTGTGTGCCAACGGCTTCTCCACGAGCACGTGGACCCCCGCGCGGAGCGCGGCGAGCGCCAGCGGTTCATGGGTACTGGCCGGAGTTGCGATAGCGATAGCGTCCACTCCGGCCTTGAGGAGATCCTCGATGGAGTCGACCACCGCGATGCTGGTGTCTTGCTCGACTACCCGTCGTGCGCGTTCGACGTCCAGGTCGCAGACAGCGACCAGGTTCCAGGATTCGTTGGCGCGGAAGTTCCTGATCAAGTTCGGTCCCCAGTAGCCAGCTCCGACAACGGCTACCTTCAGGGTGTCGCTCGACATTCTACTTCTCTCTCTCGTGGGGGATTCTCGCAGCGGCCCCCGGCAGACCATGCCGGGGCCGGGTAGACGAGGCACCAGCGAACGCGCGTGCAATGGTGAACGGTACGCCGCGACAACAATGGCCGCGTCTTCTCACCGTTCATCGCCGCGATGTCTCCCCCCTGCAATCTTGGCTGCCGCTGAATGCAGGTCTCGTCCCCCGATGGTGACAAGTACACGACGACAGTAAAGCGTTACTCACGGTTTAGTCAAGATTACCTCAAGGAAATGTCTCGGCTCTACGCGGACATCTGCCGATGGCGACGGCACCACTCGGTGGTCCAAGGTGCGCACGAACCACACCTCCTCGTGGCCCCTGCGCACGAAATGATGCTATAGCATTCCTTAGAGATGGTCACGAACAGGTCATGTCAACGTAAAGTTTGGGGAGGAGTCGTGCCGGATGGCCACGACGTCCGCCGACGGTCCTCACGAGAGAAGGTGGCTGGCCCGTGACGCCCCGCTCCATTTTGCTCCTGCCGATCAGTGCGGCCACGCCTGCACTGGCTGCGACGGAGCGCATACTGACCGACGACCGGCTAAACTACACCGTCGTGCATCGTCTCGCGGACGTGTCTTTTGCGTTGCGTGTCGGTGCACCCGCCTTCGCCGTCGTGCAGGGAGGGGGGATGAACACGGCAACGCTGGACGCCCTACGCCGCCTGGCGGTTCTCGACATCCCTGTCATCGTGCTCATCGACGGCCTCACCGATCAGCAGGAGTCCGCCCTGTTATCGGCAGGAGCACTCGACGTAGTGGGGCTACCCACATCCGAGCAGCGATTGCGGACTCGGATTCTCGCGATGCATCGCTACGCCGGTAAAGACGAGGCAGTCCACGACACCGAAGAGCACGTGATAGGTGACTTGATCATCTCGGTGGAACGACGCGAGGTGATGGTCGGCGACGCACGCGTGCCCGTCACCAAGACCGAGTTCGAGTTGCTCCTAGCGTTGGCACGGCAGCCTCTGCGCGTGCTGACGCACGACGAGTTGCTCAAGAACGCCCTGGAAGGCCGCCAGGTGGGCCCGCACACTTTGGAGTCGCACCTGAGCAGACTGCGCGGCAAAATCCTCTCTGCCCGTGGGCCGCGCCTGTTCGAGTCGGTCCGAGGGGTCGGCTATCGACTGGGTGCCTGAAGCCCAGCACTAAGAATATCGGTGGAGCCACACGTCTACTGCCTCGCACTCACTAGCGTTAGAATCCAATTCCGCACGATTGGCCTATGAGGTCGTTGGTCTGTGACCCACATATCGACGAGGCCGCGAAAGTGCGCAATGAGCTTGTCGTGCTCGTGCGGCGGGCACGTCGTCCGCGCCGTCTCGATCAGCAGCTCGTTAAACTGGGGGGAGACGACCCACTCCAGCAGGGCCTCAGGCAGGTGCGACAGGTTGTCCTCACACCAGTCCCAGTAGCGGTCGGCCTCGAGGTGCTTGTCCGCCAGCGCCCGGTAGCCCAACATCGTGTCGTCGTAGAAGAGCGTCGTGTCGGCGGCGATGTCGAAGAAGTGCCGCGTCTCCAGGTCGATCTGGCCCCGACGGCCGGTGACCAGGGCGTAGGTGGACCAGCGGACGAGGGCCCTGGCGGCCCAGGGAAGTAGTAGTGCAGCGAGGTCAGCGCCACGTCCGGGCAGGCGATGGCGTAGTCGATCGGGGGGACCTCGTTGCCTACGAGCAGCATCTCCGCAGAGTTGAACTCCCAACCAAAGAAGGCGTTGACGACCTTGCTGACCGTCTCGGCCTCCCAACCCGCCTGGTCGGACAGGAAGTCGTGCGTCAACGCATACCGGTTGTGCATCGGCTCCCCGGGACGGAAGTCCATGACCATGGTCTCCGGCCCGATGGACAGTGCACGCGCGAAGTAGTCGTAGTCGACCGTGGCATGCAGGTGCATGAGCATCTCGCCCGACTCGTCATACGACTTGTGCAGGCCGGCCTTGTCGTCAACCCTGGACACCCCACGCCAGCCGCCGCCGTCGAACGGCTTCATATACAGCGGGTAGCCGATCTCCTCGGCCAGCTCCTCCAGATCAAACGAGTCGTTGTATTGCTCCGAGGTGTAGGCCCAGCGCACGTTGTCCACCGGGTTCTTGTCGGGCACGAGCACGGTCTTGGGCACCTTGAGTCCCAGACGCATCATCGCGCAGTAGGCGCTGGGCTTCTCCATCGACTGGAACGTGAAGGGACTGTTCAACAGGTAAGTGTCATGGGTGAACGGGGACTGCTGCACGAACAGGTGACAACTGATCTGCCTAGTCTTCGGGTTGGGCTGGAAGGATGTTCGCTGTGACCAGGCCCTAACCCAAAGAGTTCCGCCATGACGTCTTCCGGGTCGCGAGGAACCGTGAGCTCGGTGTCGGGCTCGATCAGGTCGCGAAGGACTTCGGGATTCACTCCACGACGCTGTAGGGCTGGATGAAGACCGCCGAGGAGGCCAGTGATCGGCCCGGCGCTCCCCCTTTCGCCTCGGCCGAGCTGTGTGAGGCCAAGAAGCGGATCCGGTCGCTCGAGCAGGAGAACGAGCTCCCGCGCCGCGCGGCGGCCTACCTGTCCCTGGCGAACCTACCGGGAAAATGATGCTCTCCCGCAAGCGTTAAGTACCCCCACCGCTCGGCCGCGAACTGGCCGTCGACAACATCCGCGTAGCCACCGTCACGGTTGCCGAACTTGTCGCGGCGTACCGCGTGAATGCTCTTTTGGTGCCCACCGCGACACCCCTCAGTTCGGCACCGGTTCCTAGAGCGTGTCTCCCAAATGGGTCTTGATGTAGAGAGTGCTGGCGGCCAGGAGGACGCCGCCGAGGAAGGTGCGGGCGTGCTTGTCATAGCGGGTCGCGATACCGCGCCACTGCTTGAGTCGTAGGTAGCTACGTTCGACCGTGTTGCGTTTTTTGTACGCCTCGGCATCGAAGGCTGGGGGCCGCCCACCTTTGCTGCCCTTGGCCTTGCGCCGTGCGATCTGGTCGGACTTCTCCGGGATCGTGTGCGCGATTTTGCGGTGCCGCAGCCGGTTTCGTGTCCAGGGGTGGGAGTACGCCTTGTCCGCCAGCAGCCAGAAGGCCCACGACCGGCCGGCCTGCCGGTAGTCATCCAGCAGCGGCATCAACTGTGGGTTGTCCCCGGCTTGACCACCAGTTAGGCGGATCGCGACCGTCGCCGTGCCTTGGTCTGCGAGGGTGTGAATCCTCGTCGACAACCCTCCCCGTGAACGGCCCAGCGCGTGATCAGCCGGCTCTAGCGGCGGATTCTTGTAGTTCGACCAAGCCCCCTGTGTGCCCCACCGGCTGCTCGGGCACCTCCGGGGTGAGCGAGCCCGCCCGGGTGCCGGCCGCGTGCTGGTGTGCCCGCACGATCGTGGCGTCCACCGCTAACAACCGCTCGAGGTCCTCATCCACGCTGTCATCGACCAGGCCAGCATCCTGCACCGCATCCATGATCAGCTGATATGTGCCGTCGGTTGACCAGCGGAAATGCCGCTTCCACACCGTTTTCCACGGCCCGAACTCTTCGGGCACATCCCGCCACGGCGACCCGGTGCGGTACCGCCAACAGATCACCTCCAACACCAACCGGTGATCCGCCCACGGCCGGCCCCGACAGCCCACCGAGGTCGGCAGCAGCGGCTCGACAACCGGCCCAAAACTCATCCGAAATCTGACCCTGACGCACCATGAAACAGATCATCCCGAGCCAAGCTGCTCAACTTTGGGAAACACGCTCTAGCCGTGAGGCCGCGACGCCGGTCAGAGCATGAGCGAGCGGAGAGCGTGGCGACTGTGCTCGACCAACGGCTGGTGGAGCACAAACGGTGAGAAGCGAGGTAAGAACGGGAAGAAGCCCGGCCCACCGGTGTCCAGCAATAGCCAACCTCGGCTTTCGGGGAGCGGTTCGCGCAGAAGGGTGAACGCCGGCCGCTAGCAGCACGAGCGTCGACCAGCGGACGGGGGATGGTCAAGCAAATTAGTCAGGATGATCGGCGCAACGCAGATCGCCCCAGCATGCGGGGCGAAATCTTGGTCCGACCGCTCACCCCTGGCGTAGGGGATATTGCCGAATTCTTGTACCCCACATTTGATTTCGTGTTCTCTTTGCGCATTTTTCTTTACGCGACCTTTACGCAACTATACTCTCCCTTGACTAAACCGGGATGAATGCCTGACACTTCTATCACTCGCAGCGAGGCGCCACTCCGACTCCGTCGGGACTTTCTGATCGGGTTGAGGAGGATCGTGAATCGGTTGTTCGTCCCTGGCAGATCGACAGACACTGGTCGAACACGGACACCCTCGACACCGCGCTCGCGGCTCCAGGACCCTCCTGGGTGGCTACGCATCCTCGTTCTCTTGCTGGTGCTGTCAACGGGAGGCGGCTTCCTCGTCCTGTTAGAACCCACCGAGGCCAATGCGGCCACTCTTCCGCCTGGCTTCCAGGAGACGGTTGTCTTCGGTGGGCTGACGAACCCCACTGCGGTCCGCTTCGCGGACGACGGTCGCGTGTTCGTCGCCGAAAAGAGTGGTGTCATCAAGGTCTTTGACTCGCTCACGGATACCTCGCCGGACACGTTCGCCGACCTGAACGTCAACGTCTACAACTTCTGGGACCGAGGTCTACTCGGGCTGGCGCTGGATCCCGATTTCCCGGCTAAGCCGTACCTCTACGTGCTGTACAGCTACGACCACGAGCTCGGTTCCGCTGAACCGGCCCCACGCTGGGGAAGTCCTGGCGTGTACTCCGACCCGTGCCCGAACCCACCGGGCGCGACCGCTAACGGCTGTGTTGTCAGCGGTCGGTTGTCGCGCCTACAGGCGAATGGAAACGTGATGACCGGTGCCGAGAAGGTTCTGGTTGAGGACTGGTGCCAGCAGTATCCCAGCCATTCAGTCGGTAGCGTCGAGTTCGGTCGCGATGGTGCCCTCTACGCCAGTGGGGGCGACGGTGCCAGCTTCAACTTCGTGGACTACGGCCAGAAGGGGTCCCCCGTGAACCCTTGCGGGGACCCGCCAGGAGGAGTTGGCTCCGCCCTTACTCCACCGAACGCCGAAGGAGGCGCGCTCAGGAGTCAGGACCTGAGGACGGCTGGTGATCGAGTCACCCTCGATGGTTCCGTCATCCGGGTTGATCCTGCCACCGGTAAAGCGCTGCCCACGAACCCGTTCGCCGGTGCTGCCGACGAGAACGCCCGGCGGATCGTGGGCTATGGCTTGCGGAACCCCTTCCGGCTCACCGCACGTCCCCAAACTGACGAGATATGGATTGCGGACGTCGGTTGGAGCGGTTGGGAAGAGATCAACGTGCTTCCCGTGGGTGGCGCGCCGAAAAACTTTGGTTGGCCGTGTTATGAAGGCGCTGGGCGCCAGGCTGGGTATGACAGCGCCAACTTGAAGATCTGCGAGGACTTGTATGCGGCGCAAGGCGCTGTGACCGCACCACATCATGCCTATGCACACGACAACCCCGTCGTGTCCGGCGACACCTGCCCGACCGGCGGCTCGTCGATCGCGGGTGTCGCGTTCGGTTTGTCTGGCAGTCAAACTTCCTATCCGACTGAGTACGATGGTGCCCTGTTTTTCGCCGACTACTCCCGTGGCTGCATCTGGGTGATGCCCCAGGGGCCAGACGGCACCCCTTCGCCCGACCTGGTAGAGACCTTCGTCGCCGATGCAGCACACCCAGTGAATCTGCAGGTTGGTCCAGGTGGCGACCTGTTCTACATCGATTTCGTTGGCGGGACCATTCGACGCATCCAGTACACCAGGGCCAACCAGGACCCGGTGGCAATGGCTACAGCCACGCCCACCAGTGGGGTGACGCCGCTTACTGTGACTTTTGACGGCACCGGTTCCCAAGACCCTGACCCTGGCGACGTCCTCAGCTACTCCTGGGATCTAGACGGCGATGGTGTCTTCGATGACGCCACAGTTGCGCAGCCAACCCAGACCTACACCTCAGCGGGCGAATACGTCGCCTCGTTGAGAGTGACTGACAACCAGGGCGCCACTGCCACCGACTCGGTCACCATCTCTGCCGGCAACACCGCCCCGACGGCCCTGATCGACGCGCCAACTGACAGTGCCGCCTGGGAGGTCGGCGACGTCATCACGTTCTCGGGCTCGGGCACGGACGCGGAGAACGGCAACCTCCCGCCGACGGTGCTCTCCTGGGAGTTGATTCTGCAGCACTGCCCGTCCACCTGTCATGAGCACCCCCTCCAGACCTTCCAGAAGGTCGAGAACGGGTCGTTCAGCACGCCTGATCACCAGTACCCGTCGCATCTTGAGCTTCGGCTGACCGTCACGGATTCGGGAGGCCTCAGCGACACCGAGACCGTTCGCCTCGACCCGAAGACGGTCTCGATGACGTTCGAGACGGACCCCGGCGGCCTGTCCTTGACGGTCGGCGACAAGGCCGAGGTGGCCCCCTTTGAACGTAGAGTGATTGTTGGCTCGACGAACTCTGTCAGCACCCCCACACCACAATCGAAAGACGGAACGAGCTACAAGTTCGTGAGTTGGACCGATGGAGGAGCGCAGACCCACAACATCACGGCCCCGGCAGCGGACACGACCTACCGTGCACTGCTCGAACCGGCACCATCGCCCACCGAGACCGAGGTAGTCCGACTCGCCGGAGCGGATCGATATTCCACGGCCGCGGCCATCTCAGGAGTCCATCCCGCTGGCGCCGACACGGTGTTTGTCGCAACCGGTGCCGACTACCCTGATGCGTTGTCAGTGGCGGCCCGAGCAGGCAGCCTCGGCGCTCCCGTTCTGTTGACCCGCCAGGACACTTTACCGAGCGCGACGCGGCAGGAGCTCATCCGGCTTGCACCCCAGCGGGTGGTGGTGGTGGGCGGTGAGTCGGCCATTTCGAAGGCGGTATTCAGTGCCATCGACGATGCCACTGGTCCCGCTGACGTCACCCGCTGGGCGGGCACCGACCGCTACGGAACGGCGGCTCGGGTCGCGGCAGACTTCGGCACCGCGGACACCGTCTACGTGGCCACCGGCGAGAACTACCCCGACGCACTGGCCGGTGCGGCGCGAGCAGGAGCGCTCGACGGGCCCGTGCTGCTGGTCCGCCCTGATGCCTTGCCGACCGCCACCAGGGCCGCGTTGGCTTCCCTGGACCCAATTGAGATAAGGGCGTTGGGAGGGCCAACGGCGATATCAGACGATGTCCTCACAGCTTTGGGGGCCTATGGTCGAGTTCAGCGAGTCGGAGGAGCAGACCGATATGCCACTGCTGCCCTCGTCGCGGCCGATGTCGCGAACGCGTCGTCCGTCTACCTGTCTTCGGGAGAGAACTGGCCGGACGCTCTTGCCGGCGCAGCACGTGCTGGAATGGATGATGTCCCGGTGCTCCTGGCGCGGCCAGGGGCAATCCCGCCTGTCACCTGGTCCGAGCTCGAACGGCTGAACCCCGACACGGTCTACCTTCTGGGAGGGCCATCTGCAGTCTCCGGGAGTGTGGAGCAGACGTTATCCACTCTGAAGTGACCCACCGGGTCAAACCGACGCTGCCCCTGACGCCACGCCAGTTCAACTACTCGAAAGCCCCTGCTGGTCGGTGACCCACATCCCGACCAGACCCCGGAAGTGGGCGATGAACTTGTCGTGCTCGTGCGGTGGGTAGGTCGCGCGAGCCGTCTCGATCAGCAGCTCGTCGAACTGGGGGGAGCCGACCCACTCCAGCACTGCCCCCGGGAGGTGGGACAGGTTGTCTTCGCACCAGTCCCAATAGCGGTCGGCCTCGAAGTGCTTGTCTGCCAGCGCGCGATAGCCGAGCATCTTGTCTTCGTAGGAGAGCGTCGTGTCGTCGGCGATGTCGAAGTAGCGCCGCGTCTCCAGGTCGATCTGGCCCTGGCGACCAGTCACGAGCGCGTAGGTCGACCAACGCACCAGAGCCGAGATGGCCCAGGGGAAGTAGTAGTGCAGCGAGGTCAGCGCCACGTCCGGGCAGGCGTTCGCGTAGTCGATCGGGTGGACTTCGTTGCCCGCGACCAGCATCTCGGCTGAGTTGAACTCCCAACCAAAGAAGGCGTTCACGACCTTGCTGACCGGCTCGGCCTCCCAACCCGCCTGGTCGGACAGGAAGTCGTGCGTCACCGCATACCGGTTGTGCATTGGCTCCCCGGGCCGGAAGTCCATCACCATCGTCTCGGGACCGATGGAGAGCGCCCGGGCGAAGTGATCGTAGTCGACCGTCGCCTGCAGATGCATGAGCATCTCGCCCGACTCGTCATAGGACTTGTGCAGTCCGGCCTTATCATCGACCCGCGAGACCCCGCGCCAGCCACCACCATCGAACGGCTTCATATAGAGCGGATAGCCGATCTCCTCGGCGATCTCCTCCAGGTCGAAGGAGTCGTTGTATTGCTCCGAGGTATAGGCCCACCGCACGTTGTCAACCGGGTTCTTATACGGCACCAACACCGTCTTGGGCACCTTGAGTCCCAGACGGATCATCGCGCAATAGGCGCTGTGCTTCTCCATCGACTGGAACGTGAAGGGGCTGTTCAACAGATACGTGTCGTGGGTCAGCGCGGCCTTCTTCAGCCACTCCCGAGGGTGGTAGTACCAATACCCCAGCCGGTCGATCACCAGGTCAGGACGCACTGGGTCCGTCAGGTCGAAGGGGTGGATTCGCAGCCGCTCGCTGCTGAGCTCATGGGTTGTCCCGTTCACGCTCAGCGGGCCGACCATTGTGAGCACGTGCTCAAAGGCCTGGGGCCAGTCCTGCTCCGCGCCGAGGAGGAGTCCAATCAGATGGGATCGCCGGTCAGCCATGACGGACAACCTACCCTCAGCAGAACCGTGGGAGGTGATGCGCGATCTGCTTGCGCCACCATGGCCAGTCGTGCGCCGAGTCGTGCCCCCACAGGTCGAGTTCGTGGGGAATGTTCTTGTCGGCCAGCACCTGCGCCATAAGCTGAGCGCCGGGAAGCGACCGAGTAGGCGACACCTCGAACGGTCCTTGGCCGACCACCAAGATCACGCTGGCGTGAGCCCGCACCCAGTCGAGGTGGTCACCACGCATGTTCGCGACGTATGCCGACGGGTTGGCAAAGTAGGTCGCCTCACCCAACTCCCCCCAGCCGTTCCAGGAGCTGGGGTCGAAGTTGCCCGATAGCGAGATAGCCACCGGGAAGAGGTCGGCTCGCTTGAGGGTGAAGTTCACCGCGTGATAGCCGCCGAGGCTGCAGCCCGTGGTGACGATTCCTTGATGGCCAGGCGAGTCGGCGCCGATCGTGGGCACCACGTGCTCCAGCACCCAACGTTCGTAGAGACCATGCCGTTGTGCGCGCTCCTCGGTGGGCAACTCGTTGTGCGACCACGAGAGGTGGTCGAAGGCATCCACGCAATACAACTTCATCCGGCCGGCGTCGATCAGCGGGGACAGCGCCTCCACCATGCCGTTGCTCTCGTAGTCCCAGGCACGCCCGGCCTCCGACGGAAACGCCAGCACCGGGCGGCCGTAGTGTCCGTAGCGGATCATCACTCCGGGCCGGTCCAAGCCTTCGCCGTGCAACTCGACTTGTTCGCGTTCCATGCCGATCTCCCGTTGACGTTGGTCAGGGCCGCGGCCCGTGGCTGCGCACAGCCTTCCACAAGATCGCGCATCCCGAATTTTGAGCGGGCTCACGGCACAACGTTCGGTATGCAGGCCCGCGCGCCGCAAATCTTGCGGCGGCCTCCTTCTCCTTACGTAAACCGCTAATGACCTGCAGTTTCATGCCTCTTGGGAGCTCGTGGGCTGGTCCATACTTCTGAGATGGCAACCACGGTCGGACTCTTTGGACGGGGGCGTCTGGGATCCCTGATCGCCGAGGCCATCGATGCGAGCCCGGACTTGGAATGCGCCTGGCGACTGGGCCGCGGCGAGCAGCCGTCGGTCGGTGTCGAAATCGCTATCGACGTGAGTCATCCCGACGCGGTGGCCGATCATCTGCGGTGGGCTGACGACACAGCCACCGACCTGGTCGTCGGGGCAACCGGCTGGCCAACCGCCGCGCCGGGCGGCAGCGGCCTCTTCAGCGGCGTGCTCATCGCCCCCAACTTCTCGCTGTCGATGGCGCTGATGCGCCGTTTCGCGACCGTCTTGGGTGGGTATGCCGACCGGTCCCCCGAGCAGGTCGACCTGGCGGTGACCGAGACGCACCACAGCGGGAAGGTCGATGCTCCTAGCGGCAGCGCCACCCTGCTCATCGAGGCCCTCGCGAGCGCTGCCGGCCGTCCCAGCACCGATATCGCGACCTCGAGCCTGCGCATGGGAGCGGTCGTCGGGCAACACCAGATGCGTTTCGAGACCGCCTCGGAATCGATCACGGTTGGCCATGAAGCCCATTGCCGCGCCGTCTTCGCCGACGGTGCCCTCGCGGCCGCGCGCTGGATTCACGGTCGCCGCGGCGTCTTCACCATCGACGACTGGGCCGCCGATCAGCTCGACGATCTTTTTGCCCGACCATCACGATCCCTACAGGAGCACTCATGAACGCTGCCTTCACCGGTCTCGGCGTGGCCTTGGCCACCCCTTTCAGCGCCCCGCGCGCAGGTGATCCGAAGCTCGGCGGCAAGCCGGGGCGGACGCGAGCGATGCCCGCGCCGGTCGACTTCGCGGC